>NZ_JBIISY010000094.1:0-23392 GCF_044340795.1 Tardiphaga sp. | reverse complement strand
CGGCCACCACGCCGGCGCCGAGCAAAGCGAGGGCGCCGATCAGTAACACCAGCGTCTTGTCGAAGATGCCGGCGGCAAAGAAGCCGAGCGCCGCTGCGAAGATCAGCCCGGCCACGAATTTGGGCCGCTCGCCGGACGCATCGGAAAGATAGCCGGTCACGACCATGCTGATGGCGCCGCAAACATAAGGCACCGCGGTGAGAAAACCGATCAGCGACGGGCTGCCGCCGCTGGCGGTCTTGATCAGGTCCGGTCCCCAGAAATTCAGGCCGTAGGAGGCGACCTGGATGAGGAAGTAGATCAAGCCGAGAATGAGCACACCGGGCATCAGGAGGGCGCGGCCGATACTGTGCTCGCCGATCGCGCTGTTCTGCCGGTCGAGCTGGACGGCGATGATCTTCCGCTCATCCGCGCTCAGCCACTTCGCCTGATCGATCCCGTCATCGAACCGCGCCAGCACCACGAGGCCGAGCAACACGCAGGGCAGGCCGCCGGCAATGAACAGCCATTGCCAGCCGGCGAGGCCTTGCACGCCGTTCATGTAGCTGAGGATCAGGCCGGAGACGGGTGCGCCGATGATGCCGGAGAAGGCGGTGGCGAGGAAGAAGATCGATGTGATCCGCCCCCGATAGGCCTGCGGAAACCACAGCGTCAGGTAATACAGGATGCCCGGCGCGAAGCCGGCTTCCATGGCGCCGATCAGGAAACGCAGTGCATAGAACTGCCACTCGGCATGGACGAACACCATGGCGGCGGTGGCGAGGCCCCATGAGATCATGATGCGCGCGATCCAGCGGCGGGCGCCGAAGCGATACAGCATCAGGTTGCTCGGCACTTCCAGCAGCACATAGCCGACCACGAACAGGCTGGCGCCGAGCCCATAGGCCGTGTTGCTGAGCCCGAGATCGGCCTGCAGCGAGGCTTTGGCGAACGAGATGTTCACGCGATCGAAGAAGGCGAACAGGTAGCAGATGATGATCAGCGGCATCAGCCGCCAGGCGATCTTCCTGACCACCTGTTGCTCGGATATGGGCGTGACAAAACGTTCCGTCGCGGATGCGGTGACGGTCATGGCGTCCTCCGTTGGGTTTTTATGGCAGTCTGAAAGTCGTCAGCCGGGCTGCAGCAGCGGCTCCGGGATCGCGTGCAGGTCGAGCGGCCTGCCGGCCTTGGCGACCTGGCCGGCCACGTCATGGCCGATCAGCGCCGGCAATTGCCGCGACAGATCGATGAGCGCGTCGAGATCGAGTCCCGTGCGCAGGCCGGTTTCCGCGCAGAGATTGACGAGGTCTTCCGTGCAGACATTGCCGGTGGCGCCCGGGGCGAATGGGCAGCCGCCCAGACCGCCCAGCGCGGCATCGAAGCGACGCGCGCCGACCTCATGGGCGGCCATCACATTGAGCAGGCCAAGGCCGCGCGTGTTGTGGAAGTGCAGTGTCAGCTGCGTTGGGGGGACGAGCTTCAGGACATCACTGACAAGCGCTCTGACCTGACGCGGATTGGCCATTCCGGTCGTGTCCGCCAGCGTGATGCCGCCGGCGCCGAGATCGCGATAGCGTTTGACCGTGTCGATCACTTTCACGCGCGCCTGCGTCCCTTCGAACGGACAGCCGAATGCGGTGGCCACGCTGCCATTCAGCAGCTTGCCGGCATCAAGCGTGCGTTTTCCGATGGCTGACAGCTCCGCAAGCGACTGCGCATGGGTCATGCCCATATTGGCGCGGTTATGCGTTTCGCTGGCCGACATCACGAAATTGAGCTCGTCGGCATCGGCCGCGATCGCGGCCTCGGCGCCGCGCAGATTGGGCACCAGCGCCACATAGATCGTGCCGTCATGCCGCCTGATGGCACCGAACACCTGCGCCGCGTCGCGCAGCGCAGGGACTGCCCGCGGCGACACGAAAGAGGACACCTCGATCCGGCTGAAGCCCGCCGCCGAGAGCGCATCGATCAGGCGCACCTTGTCGGCGGTCTCGACCCACGCCTTCTCGATCTGAAGTCCGTCGCGCGGCGCGACTTCCTGGATGATGATGTCCGGCGCGTCGGTCATTGCACGATCCCCGATTTACGCAGCGTGGCGATGTCTTCAGCGCTGCGGCCGATGGTGGCCAGCACCTCGTCCGTATGCGCGCCAAGCGCTGGTCCCTGCCACTTCACCTCGCCGGGTGTTTCCGACAGTTTTGGCGAGATGCCGGGCATCTTCACCTCGACATCGCCGGGCAGGGTGGCCGGCAGGATCATGTCGCGGGCGATGAAATGCGGATCGCTGACGATATCGGCCACCGAATAGATGCGGCCCGACGGCACGTCGGCGGCCTCCAGCCTGGCCAGCACCTCGTCCATGCTCAGTCTGCCGGTCCAGTCCGAGATCGCCTGGTCGATCATCGCCGTCTGCGGCACGCGGCCGTCATTATGGGCAAGGGCGGGATCGTCGGCCAGATCGGGCCGGCCGATCACCGTCATCAGCCGCTTGAAGATCGCATTGCTGTTGCCGGCGATGACAGCATATTGGCCATCCGCCGTCTCATAGGTGTTGGACGGCGTGATGCCCGGCAGCGAGCCGCCGCTGCGGGTGCGGATCTGCCCGTCGAGCGCATATTCCGGCACCGTGCTTTCCATCATGTTGAACACGCTCTCATAGAGCGAGACGTCCACCACCTGGCCGCCGCCTTGCCCGGTCTTGACGCGCAGCAGCGACATCAGTGCGCCCATCACGCCGTGCAACGAGGCGAGGCTGTCGCCGATGGAGACGCCGACGCGTGCCGGCGGCGAGGCCGGATCGCCGGTGGTGTAGCGCAGGCCGCCCATGGCTTCGCCGATGGCGCCGAAGCCGGACTTGTCGCGATAGGGGCCGGTCTGGCCGAAGCCTGAAATCCGCACCAGCGTGAGGTTCGGATTGAGTTTCGACAGCACGTCCCAGCCGAGGCCGAGTTTCTCCAGGCCGCCCGGCTTGAAATTCTCGATCACCACATCGGCCGATGCGGCGAGGTCGCGCGCGACGGCGAGCCCTTCCGGCGATTTCAGATCGAGCGCAATCGACTTCTTGTTGCGCGATTGCAGATACCACCACACCGACGTGCCCTGATGCAGCTTGCGCCAGGTGCGCAGCGGATCGCCCGATCCGGGCTGCTCGATCTTGATGACCTCGGCGCCGAATTCCGCAAACAGCCGCGCCGCGAACGGGGCTGCGATCAATGTGCCGAATTCGACGACGCGAATGCCTGTGAGTGGTCCGCTCAATGCGCGCTCCCTGAAACCTGTTCTCGGATTGAAACTGTCCGGATGCCGCCCCGAACGGGACGCTCCGAACCAATCCAATGTTAAACCAGATGTCGGGCAGGTTGTGCCAGCGGTCAAATATCCGTTCGCCAACGCGCATTCGCGAACCGCGAACGTGCAGTGCGGCAAGCGCGTTCAGTGCAGCAGATGGTCGAACATCATCTGGCTGGTGGCGGAGAGCCGCGCCGAATCGCGCGCGACCAGGATGAGTTCGCGGTCCGCCCAGGCATCATCAAGCGTGACAGCCGTCAGGTTCATGCCATGGCTGAGCACGTCGAACGCCTTGTCGGGGATGAGCCCGACGCCCATGCCCGCCTGCACCATGCGGCACACCGCATCGAAGCCGGGCACATGGACGCGCAACCGCAGCGTCTTGCCGGCCTGTTGCGCGCTGTGATGCGAGCGCAGATAGATCGAGCTCGTCGCAAACAGCCCGACATGGTCATAGTCCAGCGTATCGGCAAACGAGATGCGTGCCGCACTGGCCAGCGCATGATCGCGTGGAACGATGGCGACGAGTCGGTCGCGCCGATAGCTGTGACGCTCCAGCCCGCGTGTTTCCACATCGGCCGAGCAGATGCCAATCTCGGCGCTGCCTTCCTCGACGCCGCGTACCACCTCCGCGCTCGGGCGCTCCTGCAGGTCGAGCCGCACCAGATCATGGATCCTGAAGAAGCCCGGCAGATCGTCAGGCAGGAATTCGACGATGGCGGAGAGATTGGCCAGCATGCGGACATGGCCGCGAATGCCGCGCGCGTGCTCGCCGAGTTCGACCGCGATCTTCTCGATATTGAGCAGGGTGACGCGGGCATGATGCAGCAGCGACTCACCTGCGGGCGTCAGCACCATGCCGCTCGACTGCCGCTCGAACAGCGTGACCTGCAATGTGTCTTCGAGATCATGCAGGCGCTTGCTGACGGCCGACGCTGCAATCCCTTCACGTTGCGCAGCGCGCGTCAGGTTAGTTTCCTCGCAGACCGCGATGAAGAGCTGCAGTGTGGTGAGATCGATCCGTCGCACGAGACTTGCGGTGGTCGGCGGGGAAGAAGGGCGAGGCATGCGCGGCATCGGCAATCCACTGGTCCGTGAAATATGAGCGAGGCTACCACCACAGGATGCAGCGTGGCCGAAATTTATCGTGATGGCCATTCAGCCTGAGGGCGGATGAGCGAATCGTAATCCGCCGGCCGGTTTCAAGTCTGAAACTCCGCGGCGGATGACGGCTTCGCCTGATCCGCCCCATGGAATCGTGCAGTTCCATTCCGCGATTCTGCATCCGTGACCGTCCCGCGCCGCAATCGCATCTCATGCGTTCGCGAATGCACGTCGCGCTCTGCGTCACATCAGCACGACATGCAGGAGCAAGGACTGTCTCTAGCTATTCTAATCCCGCAAGCGATACGCACGCGTTTTCATCCGCCATAACGCGACGGTCGGCTGGGGTCGACGAAATACAGAACAACAAAAGGCGTCGACGTTTTGGCTGGGAAGATTTTGACTGCGGGCGCGATTGCGCTTGGCTCTACGAGTTTCATCACCTTGTTTCTTGTTGATACTGCTGGCGCGCAGTCCGTGCTGCCCGCAGTGACGGTGGAAGCGCCGAAGCCGCGCCTGGCACGGCCTGTCAACCAGCGTGCACCCGTACGCGTGCAGGCTGCGCGACCCGTACCGGCACCCGCGACGCCGGTCGATGTCCGCCCGCTCACAATATCCAAAGATACCGAGGCAACCGAGAACTCGAATTCCTACACCGCAACGCGCGCCGGCGTCGGCAGCAAGTCGGGCGCGGCGATCAAGGACACGCCGCAATCCATCAGCGTGATGACGCGCACCCGCATGGACCAGCAGAATATCACCTCGGTGGAAGACGCGATGCGCAACACCACCGGCATGACGGTGCTCGAAGCCGATGCCGGGCGCTCCACCGTCTATAGCCGCGGCTACGCGCTCGATACGATCCAGATCGACGGCGTGACATCGACGGCGAACAACTTCTTCTCGTTCCCTGATCTGTATTTCTACGATCGCGTGGAAACCTTGCGCGGCCCCAATGCGCTGTTTTCCGGCTCCGGCAATCCGAGCGGATCCATCAATCTGGTGCGCAAGCGCGCGCTCGATATCGGTCAGTTCCAGGGCAGCGTGAGCTACGGCTCCTTCAATGCCAAGCGCGGCGAATTCGACATCACCGGTCCGCTCAATGAGCAGCGGACCGTCCGCGCGCGCCTCGCGGCGGCCTATGACGACAAGGAACTCTTCTACAAGCTTCCGTCCGGCAATCCGAGCTTCTACAAGCGGCCGTCGATTTATGGCACGGTCGAGGCCGATATCACCGAAGATACCACGCTGTCCTTCGGCACGATGTATAATTCTGTCGACTACACCGCATTCTTCGGCTGGCCCACTTATCCGAACGGAACGCAGCTGCCGGTCTCGCGCGATGCCATGTATGGCGCGGACTGGAATCGCTGGCGGTCGTCGACGCTCGACAAGTTCGTCGAACTCGAACATCGCTTTGAAAATGGCGGCCGCGCCAAGGTGACGTTCCGCGACAGCGATCGCGACAGCGAAGGCGTTTATGCCACGCCGTCCAGCGCAATCAATCCGTTGACCGGCAGCGGCACGATGAACCGCATCAGTATCGGTCCGCAGATGAACAACAAGACCGTGGACGCCTTTGTCACCACGCCGTTCGAGCTGTTCGGCCAGACGCAGAACATCACGGTCGGCACGGACTGGCGGAAGTCCGACTATCTCCTGCAGACCGGCAATGCGCCCGGCGTCACCCAGAACATCTTCAACCCCGTGGCGCTGCCGTATCAGGACATGCCCTATGTCAATCGGTCGAATACGGTGGAGACACAGTCGGGCGTTTACGGCCAGATGCGCTTCAAGCCTTTGCACTGGCTGACCTTGATCGGCGGTGGACGTCTAAGCCAGTGGGAGACCTCGACGCTCAATCTGGTCAACGGCGCACGGTCCGGTGTGGCGAATGTCGAAAACAAGCTTACGGCCAATTACGGCGTCGTCGTCGACGTGACGAAGCAAGTCGCGCTCTACGCGTCCTATGCCGACATCTTCCAGCCGCAGACCACACAGATGTTCGGCGGCGGCGTGGTGCCGCCGCGCATGGGCCAGCAGCAGGAGGCAGGCATCAAGACCAGCCTGCTGGACGGTCGCATCAATGCGCATCTGGCGGTGTTCAAGATCAATGACGTCAATCGCTCGCTGGCCGATCCCAACAATCCGGGCTTTGCCCTGCCGGCCGGCGAGGCGGAGAGCAAGGGGTTTGAGACCGAAGTGTCCGGTCGCATTCTGCCGGGCTGGGACCTCACCGCCGGCTATGCCTATACCGACACGCGATACCTGCGCGACAGCGTGACCAATGAGGGACAGCCATTCCAGACGCTGACGCCGGCCCACAGCTACAATCTGTGGTCCCGCTATCTGTTTGAGGATGGCCCGCTGCAGGGTCTCAGCATCGCAGGTGGTGCGCGCATCGTCAGCTCATTCTACACGCGCAGCAGCGGCATCACCGTCACGCAGGCTGGCTATCAGGTGCTGACGGCCCAGCTCGGCTACCAGTTCACCCCGAACATCTGGGCCACCCTGACAGCCACCAATGTGCTCGACCAAAACTACTACAGCTATGTGAACACGACGACGACGGGAAACCGCTTCGGCGAGCCGCGCAGCATCATCCTGAAACTGTCGTCCCGATGGTAGACGATCGTTGCACGACCGGCGTGGCGTAGTCGCCAATGCTGAGCACCTTTCGCCAATCGATGACGTGGCTGCACACCTGGTGCGGCCTCGTTGTCGGCTGGGTGCTGTTTGCGATCTTTTTCTCGGGCACGCTGGCCGTGTTCCGCCACGAAATCGATTACTGGATGGCGCCGGAGCTGCATGTGGCGATGGACACCGACAGTGCCGTGACGGTGGGGCAGCAGGTCCTTCAGCAAGTGGCGCCCACGGCCACGCGCTGGGTCATCGACCTGCCGACCAATCGCACGCCGGTGCTGCGCGTGCGCTGGCAGGCCGATCCGAAGCAACGTTTCCAGTCACGCTCCATCGATAGCGCCGGCCATGATCTTGCGCCGCGCGAAACCCGCGGCGGCTCGATGATCTATCGGTTTCACTACGGACTGCTGCTCGGCACCACCGGCATGTGGATCGTCGGCGGGATGGCCATGGCGATGCTGGTGGCGCTCGTCTCTGGCGTGATCATCCACGCAAAAATCTTTCGCGAGTTCTTCACGTTTCGCCCGACGCGACCGGCACCACGGGCCTGGCTCGACGCGCATACGGTCAGCAGCGTCGCAGTGCTGCCTTTCGCGCTGATGATCACCTATAGCGGGCTGGTGATCTGGTGGTTCATCTGGTTGCCGGGCGGGCTCGATCTCGCTTATGGCGGCGAACGCGCCGCCTTGTTTCGCGACATGGCGCCTGCGGGCTTTTCGCGCGTGGCGCCATCGAAAGAACAGGCGCCACTCGCTGATCTCTCGCAGATTTTGCAGCAGGCGAAGGAGGCCGCACCGGGCGGGCTCGCCATCGCAACTGTCGTTGTCACCGCACCGGGCATGGCCAATGCGCAGGTCGAGATGACACGCATTTCGGAGAACGCGCTGTGGGGCGCAGGGGACCGGCTGCGCTTCGATGGTGTCAGCGGCGTGTTGAGCGAGCGTCTGCCGGAGCAGGGCGCGCCGGCTTTCGTCGCCCATCGCGTCATCCGCATCCTGCATGAGCTCAAATTTGCCGGACCATGGTTGCGCTGGGTGTTCTTTGCCATGGCCGCCGTCAGTTGCGCCATGATCGCCACTGGCACCGTGCTGTGGGGCAGCAAGCGGCGCGTCAAGCATGTGAAGTCTTTCGCGGCCGGCGGCGTCACCCGCCGCGGCGCCATGGCGGCCTTCGGCGTCGATGCCATGAATGCCGGCGTCATCGCCGGGCTGTGCACGGCCACCGGCGTGTATTTCATCGCTAATCGCCTGCTGCCCGTCACCATGACCGGACGTGCCGACACCGAGGTCACCATCTTCTTCGTCAGCTGGCTGTGCTGTGCCTGTGCCGCCATCGTCTATCTGATGATGCTGCATCGCCGCTTCGCCACGCTCGATGGCGCGCAGACCATGCTGCGGCGGCTCTGGGGTCTGCAATGGGCTTTCGCTGCCGCCGTTGCGCTTGCGATCCTGCCGCTCGATGCGATCACGACCGCCGGCATCAGCGGTGCCATCGCCCGTGGCGACCTGATCGTGCTGTCGTTTCTGGCCAGCGTGGTAGTCGCGGCCATCGCCATGGCCTGGGTGGCCTATATGGGTCTGCGCCCGTTGCCGGTGCTGCGAGGTCGTCGCTCATGAGCGCGCGCAGCGACAGCCGGCGTCACCGCATCGACGTCACCGCGCGCGTGGTGGCCGCGATTGTCGCCGGCTATGCCGTCTCCTATCTGTTCGCCGGCGCGCTACCGCTCTGGTTGCCGATCGCACGCACCGAAGCCATCCTGTGGGCGTCGCTCGCATCCTTCGTGATCTATACCTGCATCGTGCTCTATGCCTTCGGCGTGCGCAGCGCCTGGACGCTGTGGCGCAATCTCACGCTGGTGATCCTGCTGTTGCTCGCCGCGGTGTGGTGGGGCCGATGATGGTGCCATGGCTGTCCTTCATCGCCGCGCTGGCAGGCTTTGGCCTGATCAGCCTGACCATGCAGCGGCATGCCGGCGCGTGGTCGAAATCTGGAGAAGAGATGTGGCAGAGCAGGGGTGGCAAATCGGCCCTCGCGCTGGCCGGCGCCGCTGCCCTCATTGGCTCATGCATCGTCGCATTGCACGACAATCTGCAGCTCGGTGCCGTCTACTGGAGCGCCTATCTGATGGCGGCCGTCCTGCTGATCACTGGCTTGCATGCCTATGCGGAGCGATGGATGGTGCGGGTGGTGGTGCTGGTGAGCGCGGTGTTGATCGTGTCGATTGTGATTGCGGCCTAGACGCGCATCACCTTTGACTGTCGTCGCCCGGCTGACCGGGCGATCCAGTACACGATGTCCGTGGTATTTTATTTTGAAGGCCGGCGTCTACTGGATCACCCGCTTTCGCGGGTGATGACAGACGGAGTTCTACTGCTTCGTATTGTTCGGCAGGAACTGCGGACCCACCTGCCTGATCTGCCCCGGCGTGCCTGGTGTCGCCGGCTGCGCGGGAGTGGCGGGCGCCGCCTCCGGCGCTGCGTTCTTCTTCAGCGCGGCGGGCGTGCCCTTCTGCTGCGGCTGTGACATCCGCTTGGCGCGATCCTCGGTGACGATGATGTCGCCGTTCTGGGCGGCGGAGCTGTCGTCGATGGTCTTCAGCGCATCCGCCCAGCTCTGGCCCTGCGCCTTGCAGGAGCAGGACGGGTTGAACTCGGTGCGATACTTGAATGCGTTCGGCGACGACGAGTAAGGCTGGCCGGAGATCGACACCGCGGCGTTCATGTCCTCGCCGGGATTGCGATAGGTGTAGAGATTGGCGTCGGTCGCCGGGCACTGCGCCTTGCAGGCGCGCTCGTCATCGGCGAAACGCGCCGGCACCGTGGTGAAGGAGATCGGGAAATAGAAGCCGTCGCAGGTGCGCACGCAGACGGTACGGAAGGTGCCTTGCGGCACGCTGCTCATCATGTCGCCGCCGGGCGGAATGTCGCCGGGGCTGGATTCGTTGTTGCCGAACAGGTTGCTGAGGAATCCGCCGGGGCCGGAATTCTGCTGCTGCTGGCGCGCGGCGGCGGCATATTGCGGACCGCACTGGTTCTGCGCCAGAGCGAGCAGCACCGAGCGGCGCTGGTTGTCGCGCTCGGCCGAACCGGGCGTGCCGACGCGCAGGCGCTCGAGATTATTGGTCATCTGGTCGAGATTGCCGCGCATCTGCTGGATCTGGTTGTTCACCGGACCGCATTGCGCCGACTGGCCGGAGAACAGCGAGAAGAAGCCGGACGAGTCACAGCCCATCCGCTTGGCCTGCTGCGAGACGCGGTCGAGTTCGGCCTGCTGTTTGCTGACCGCATCTTCAAAGCGCCGGATCTGTTCGGCGCGCGCGGGATCGAGACCGTTGCCGCGATCAATGGTGGCGAGTTGCGCTTCGAGCCGGCCGCACATCGGATTGGCCGATTGCTGCTGCTGGGCCTGGCCGGGCGGATAGACCTGCGCGGGATAACCTTGCGCGAGCGCTTCGCCATAAAATGCAAAAGCGCCGATCAACGCGGCGCAGGCGAGGGCCCCAAAGGTCCGACGCGAAAAAGTGGCAGTCACAGGTACAGACATATCCGGCCGATGAACGAGGAACGGGCGGGTGCGCGATCAGACCGCGACCCCTGCCGTCATTGCCATATGCACGCGATGAAATTGCGGCGACGAAGCCGTCTCATAGCCGCTTCCCGAGGCCGGGTCACGCCTATTCCGGTGCCGCAAAGCCGCCGCACGCGGGACGCAAGGCTGCCGCACCGAATCCGCGCAAAGCTGCCGGACAGGCTGTCTATCGATTGCAGGTGATGGCGACGAATTCGTCGCACTTGCCGCCCTTGCAGGCGCCGGCGCTGGACGAAATCGAGCCGGTCACTTCATCGGGATCGACCCGGCGATAGGACACGGCCTGGGTGAATGAGCGCGACTTGCAATAGGATAGCGCCGCCGGCGCGCCGCACTTCTCGCCCTTGGCGAGGCACTGGTCGATGCCGTAGCCGTCGGACTGGTTGGCGACGATGAAAACGCGGGAATCGGCCCAGGCGGCCGAGGAAGCGACCGCAAATACGGCGGTCAGGGCAGCGAAAATGACTTTCATGAACCACCAGGCAATGAAAAACCGAGTTCCACCTCGATAAACCTCAATGGTTAACAAGGGTTAACCGTGGCAGCCGGGTACGCAGCGATTTGGGCCGAAATGTGCCGTTCTTGCGTGTTTCCAGAGATGCTTGCGTCATCTCGGCGGCGCTTGACGGTGAAATCGTGCTGCCGCATGGTGCCGGCATGAACGGTTTCCTCGCCATTTGTACGATTTGCCGCGAGATTGTGAGCTAGCGATTCGCTGGCTGAGGCCGTCTTTTTCTCACCTTCGAGATGACAGTACGCCCGGCCATCAGGGACGGACATCCAATGGAACTGCGCCTTTACGACACTTTGAGCCGCGAAAAGCGGGTCTTCACGCCGATCGATCCCGGCAATGTCCGGATGTATGTCTGCGGCCCCACGGTCTATGATTTCGCCCATATCGGCAATGCGCGGCCGGTGATCGTGTTCGACGTGCTGTTCCGCCTGCTGCGGCACATCTACGGCGAGCAGCACGTCACCTATGTCCGCAACATCACTGACGTCGATGACAAGATCAACGACCGCGCGCTGCGGGATTATCCGGGCCTGCCGCTGAACGAGGCGATCCGCAAGGTCACTGAAAAGACAGCCGATCAATTCCAGGCCGACGTGAAGGCGCTCGGCTGCCTGCCGCCGACGGTGCAGCCGCGTGCGACCGAATTCGTGCTGCCGCGGCCCGACGGCAAGACCGACATGGTGACGCTGATCAAGGAACTGATCGCGCGCGGCCACGCCTATGAAGCGTCGGGCGAGGTGCTGTTCGATACGCAGTCGATGCCGGATTACGGCGCGCTGTCCGGCCGCAAGCTGGAGGACCAGCAGGCCGGCGCGCGCGTCGCCGTCGATGCGCACAAGAAGCATCCGACCGATTTCGTGTTGTGGAAGCAGTCGTCACCGGAAGAGCCGGGCTGGGACTCGCCCTGGGGCAGGGGTCGTCCGGGCTGGCATATCGAATGCTCGGCGATGTCCGCGGCCTATCTCGGCACCACCTTCGACATTCACGGTGGCGGTCTCGATCTGATCTTCCCGCATCATGAAAACGAAATCGCGCAATCGCGCTGCGCCCATGGCACGCATGCCATGGCGAATTACTGGATGCATAACGGCTTCCTGCAGGTCGAAGGCGAGAAGATGTCGAAGAGCCTCGGCAACTTCTTCACCATCCGCGAACTGCTCGACGACTGGCCGGGCGAAGTGCTACGCCTGAACATGCTGAAGACGCATTATCGCTCGCCGGTCGACTGGACGGTGAAAGGGCTCGAGGAAAGCGCCAAGACACTCGACGACTGGTATTGGGTCGCGGCCGACGCTGCTGGTGGCGAGATATCAGACAAGGTCGGCGAAGCGCTTCATGATGATATGAACACGCCGCAGCTCGTTGCCGCCTTGCATGGCCTGCGCAACAGCGCAGCCGCTGGTAACGAGGCTGATCGGGCAACATTTGCTGCATCGCTGCGCATGCTTGGTTTCCTGTCCGAGAGCGCTGCCGACTGGAATAATCGCAAACAACAGGCGAGTGGCGTTGATGCTGCAAAGGTCGATGGCTTAATTGCTGAACGCACCGCTGCCCGCGCACGCAAAGACTTCAAGGAATCCGACCGTCTCCGCGACGAACTCGCGGCGATGGGTGTCGTGATCAAGGATTCCAAGGAAGGCACCACCTGGGAGATCGCGCGATGAGCCGTCCTGACACGCCATTTCCAAAGCACTGGAAATACTACATCGTTCTGAAATGGGCGCTCATCATCGGCGCAATTGCGCTGGCGTTGAAGCTGGTAGGCTATTGGTGAATGTGATGGCCAGCTCGAATGCCAAGCCCGGCCTGCGCCCGTTCCTGCCCGAGGACACCGCCATCGCGGCGGCGATCTATGTGGCGTCGATCGCCGAATTGACCGGCGACGATTACAGCGAGGCGCAGCAGGAAGCCTGGGCACAGGCGGGCGATGACGAGGCAACTTTCGGCAAGCGCCTCGGCTCGCAACTCACGCTGATCGCGACCCTCGATGGCATTCCGGTGGGATTTGCCTCGCTGAAGGGCGCCGATCACATCGATCTGCTCTATGTGCATCCGAATGCGGTGCTGAAGGGTGTCGCCTCGACGCTGATCGATGCGCTGGAGAAGCTTGCCGGCGCGCGCGGCGCGACCGGGCTCACGGTCGATGCCAGTGACACGGCGCTCGAATTCTTCATGAAGCGCGGCTATGTCGCCACCCAGCGCAACAGCGTGCCGCTGCATGACGAGTGGCTGGCGAATACGACGATGAAGAAGGCGCTGGCTGCGAATGCGTAGGCTTCGTTCGTAGGATGAGTTGAGCGCAGGCGCGATCGCGCCGGAGCGATACACATCATTGCCTGGCGCTGGTGGTGATGGATATCGCTTCGCTCAACCCATCCTGCGGTTTGGAGCGAGGGGAGGGGCACTCATGATTGATCATGTCTCGATTGCCGTCAGCGACCTCAAATGCGCTATCCCCTTCTATGAGCGCGCCTTCGCACCGCTCGGCATCATCCGCCTGGTCACGCGACCCGCCATGGTCGGCTTCGGCAAGACCTATCCGGAAATCTGGATCAACCATCGGCCCGGGATGGCGCCGCTGTCGCCGCTGAGCGGCGCGCATCTCGCCTTGCGCGCAAAGACTGTCGCGGAGGTCGATGCATTTTACGCAGCCGCGATTGCCGCTGGCGCGGTGTCTGAAAGTCCGCCGTCGATCCGGCCGCATGACCGCGTGGCGTATTACGCAGCCTTCATCACCGATGCCGACGGCAACCGGATCGAGGTCGTAACCTTCCCGCCGCGGGACGTGCCGCGCGGCTAGCAGGGGCGAAGCTGTGTCACCGACCGCTTCTGGCTACGTGCAGCGACGAACGCGGACGCCGTTGCGCCACACCGTCCGACAGACCACCGCTGGCTTGCGCACCACGACGCCGCCGCGATAACCCGCGCAGCCCGCCCGATAGACGCCGGCCGCGCAGACCACTGCATTTGCCTCGGTAGAACGCGTCGTCATGGTGGCACCGAACGACAGCGCTGCTGCTGCAATCAGGACGAAGTACCGCATCATATCCTCCCTCTTGTTATGTGAGTAAGCCTGCGTCAGGCATGCCGCCGATCCCGCGATGGATAGATCCCGCGATCAACGCTGCCGCAATTTTCACCCAGGTGCCGAAACTGATTGAAACGGTGCCTGCGTTCCGATCAGATTGCTGATCTGGCCTCGATATGCGCCGCGCCTCCCATCTCTGTTCTGGATGCCCTGTTCTTGAATCTCGGATGTCGAACGCAGCAGGAGCTCTCATGTCGGATGTCAAAACCCGATGGCTTGCATTTTACGACACACATATCGGTCCCGCCTCGAAGGAAATTTTCAGTCACGTCGAAAGGATGATCGTCGGCACCCTGATCGTGTCGGCGGGCGCGCATGTCGCGACCGATGAACCGCTGATCGCGCTGTTCGGCTACTTGCGCCACGGCCTGATCGGACGGGGCGTCATGTTATTTGGCGTTGCGCTTCTCCTGCTGAACTTTCTCGACGGTCTGTCCAAACTGGCCAAGCTGGAATGGCATCTGGCGATTCAGATCGTGATGTCGTTCTGTTATGTCGTGCTGTCGCTCCGCCTCATTCAATTGATCCTTGCCTTTCGTGGCGAATGATGCCGGCTCGTAGGGAGACGCTCAGCGTTGGGCGAAGGGTGTCAGAACCTCCCGGCAGGCGGGCGACAGTGAGGCGCCGTTGCTGGCCAGGCACTGTGCGATGCGGCCTTCGCCGGGGGTGACCCTGCCACACAGCGACCGGACATCGCCGCCGCAGGCAGATCGCAGCACCAGCAACTCCTCGCGTGGACGCAGCGGTCGCAGCATCATCGCTTGCGGTGATGCAACCGCCGCCGTTGCAGCACCGGTCGCCGCAGCGGCTCCCACTGTCGAACCGCCGCCGGCGGCGGCGCTCACGGCTGCCTGGCACCCCGGAGAAAGCTTCGCCTTGTTGGTCTCCAGGCATTGCAGCGCAGGGGCGCCGCCGGTTGGCACGCCCTTGCAGACCTTGGGATAGTCTACGCTGCAGGCGCTACGGATCGCGGATATCTGCGCACTGCTCGGCTGTCCCGCAGATGCGGCAGCCGCTTTCGGCGCGGCGGATTTGCTCGCTGGCGGCGGCGCATCGGTGCGCGGCTTGGCGGCCGCTGCCGGCTCGGCGGCTTTCGGAGCAGCGGCGGGCGTGCCGACGGCACGGACTGCACCTGCGCAACTCGCCGAGAGGCTCGACATGTTTTTCTGCAGGCATTCAAGCGATGCCTCGCCGCCAGGCGGGACGCTGGAGCAATGCGCGATGTAGTCCGAACGGCATTGCGTCTTGATGGCATCGCGCTGCGCCTGGCTCGGCGCCTGTGCAGATGCGGGGTTGATGATCGCGAGGAAAGCGGTCGCCACAAGCGTGCATCCTCGCACGGTCGAGCCGAGTGTGAAAAACATTGGGAATATCCTTGTTGTCAAATACCCGGTCAATCCGGGGCACTGCGTAAAATTCCTGAAGAGCACTTGCAGTTCGATTGCAGTTCTTGAGGCATTCGCAAAACAACATCGGTGCCCGCATCATTTGACGGTTTCGGTTTCACCACAAGTTATTTTTTGCTATCAAATCGAGCATCGAGCAATTTTTTAACTGAAGACTTTTTCAAAGATCAGTTCGATGAGGCAGGAAGATGCGAATTGTGCGCGCCTGTTCACCCAAGAAGCGTGATCACATTGAGCGTGTGCAGTACGGTATCGTCGTGCGCTCGCTTGGTCTCGGTCTTGCGGGCCTTGCCTTGAGCGGCTGCGAGCAGAATACATTTGTCGCGCCGCCACCGCAGAAGGTCGAGGTCGCGCCTCCCACCCAGCGCAATATCACGCGTTTCCTCGAGGCAACCGGAAACACGTCGCCGTTCAACAATGTCGATCTCGTCGCGCGCGTGCAGGGATTCCTGCAGTCGATCAACTATCAGGACGGATCGTTCGTGAAAAAAGGCACGACGCTGTTCACGATCGAGCCGGAAACCTATCAGCTGAAATTACAACAGGCGCAGGCGGCGCAAGCAGGAGCGGAGGCATCGAACAAGCAAGCTGAAACGGACTTCAAACGTCAGTCGGATCTCGTGTCGCGGCAGGTTGTCTCGCAGGCGACGCTGGATCAATCCACATCGGCGCGAGAGAATTCCCAGGCCAACCTTCAGCAGGCCCAGATCAACACCAGGATCGCGGCCGTCAATTTTGGCTATACCAATGTCACCGCGCCGTTCGACGGCATCGTCAGCACCCATCTGGTCTCGGTGGGCGAACTGGTCGGCGTGTCATCGCCCACGCAACTCGCCACGATTGTCCAGATCGATCCGATCTATGTGAATTTCAATGTCAGCGAGCAGGATGTTCAGCGTGTGCGCGAAGAGGCGCGGCGTCGCGGGCTGACGGTGAGCGATCTGCGGCAGCTCCCGATCGAGGTCGGGCTGCAGACAGAGACCGGCTATCCGCACAAGGGCAAGCTTGATTACCTCGCACCGAATGTCGATGCATCGACCGGCACGCTGCTGGTGCGCGGGGTGTTGTCCAATCCCGACCGGACGCTGTTGCCCGGATTTTATGTTCGCATCCGCGTCCCGATCGATCAGCAGAGCAATGCGCTGCTGGTCCCTGACAGCGCGCTCGGCAGCGATCAGGCGGGCCGCTATGTCCTCGTGGTGAATGCGGACAATGTCGTCGAGCAGCGCAAGGTGACCACGGGGCCGCTGGACGCGGATCTGCGCGTCATCGACAGCGGATTGAAGCCGGATGACCGCGTCATTGTCGCGGGCCTGCTGCGCGCGATCCCCGGCCAGAAGGTCGATCCCCAACTGCGAAAGACTGAAACACCGACCGCCACCAGATAGGACGCGGACATGATATCGAAGTTCTTCATCGAGCGGCCGGTGCTGTCCAATGTCATTGCGCTGCTGATGGTGCTGATCGGCGGCGTGTCGCTGTTCAATCTGGCGGTCGCGCAATATCCCGACGTGGTGCCGCCCACCGTGCAGGTGACCACGCGTTACCCCGGCGCGAGTGCCAAGACCGTCATCGACACTGTCGCCTTGCCCATCGAGCAGCAGGTCAATGGTGTCGAGGACATGCTGTATATGCAATCCTACAGCGCGGCCGACGGCACCTATTCGCTGACGGTGACGTTCAAGATCGGCACCGATCTGAATTTTGCGCAGGTGCTAGTACAGAACCGGGTGTCGAGCGCGCTGTCGTCGCTGCCGGCCGCCGTGCAGAACCAGGGCGTCACGGTCCAGAAGAAGTCGACGGCGATCCTGCTGTTCGTGACGCTGTCATCGCCGAAGGCGACCTATGACAGCCTGTTCCTCAGCAATTTCGCCACGATCAATATCCGGGATGAGCTGTCGCGCCTGCCGGGGGTGGGCAATGTGACCGTGTTCGGGGCCGGGCAGTATTCGATGCGGGTCTGGCTCGATCCGCAGAAGCTGCAGGCGCGCTCGCTGATGCCGCAGGATGTGATCCAGTCGATCCAGCAGCAGAGCCAGCAGGTCGCGGCCGGGCAGGTCGGCATGCCGCCCACGCCGCCCGGGCAGGCGTTTCAATACACGCTGAATCTGAACGGGCGGCTCGATGATCCCAGGGCATTCGAGGAGATCGTCGTCAAGACCGGCGCGAGCGGGCAGGTCACGCGCGTCCGTGACGTCGGCCGGGTCGAGCTGGGAGCGCAGACCTACAGCGAGATATTTTCGCTTAACAACAAGCCTGCGGTCGGCATCGGCGTGTTCCAGTCGCCGGGCGCCAATGCGCTCGAAGTGCAGAAGGCCGTCGAGGCCAAGATGGCTGTGCTGGCCACGCAATTTCCACAGGACATCGTTTACGACACGCCATTCGACACCACGAAATTCGTCTCGGCCTCGATCCACGAGGTCTACAAGACTCTGATCGAGGCCGGGCTGCTGGTGCTGGTGGTGATCCTGATCTTCCTGCAGGACTGGCGGGCGATGCTGGTGCCGGCGACCACGGTGCCGGTGACCATCATCGGCGCCTTTGCGGCCATGGCGGCGCTCGGCTTCACCGTCAATCTGTCGACCCTGTTCGCCATCGTGCTGGCGATCGGTATCGTGGTCGATGACGCCATCGTCGTGGTCGAGGGGGCTGCCTACAATATCGAGCAGGGTATGAGCGGCCACGATGCCGCGATCAGCGCGATGGACAAGCTGTTTGCGCCGATTGTCGGCATCACGCTGGTGCTGATCTCGGTGTTCCTGCCCGCGGCATTCCTGCCGGGATTGACCGGGCGCATGTATGCCCAGTTTGCGCTGGTGATTGCCGCCACGGCGCTCCTCAGTGCCATCAATGCTGCGACGCTGAAGCCGACGCAGTGTGCATTGTGGCTGCGCCGCCCTGTGTCCCCCGAGCAACGCAATGTGTTCTATCGTGGCTTCAATCGGGTCTATGACCGGCTCGAGCGCGGCTATGCGGCGCTGATTACGCGACTGGTCGCCCGGAGCGGCCTGTCGGTGATCATCGCGCTGATCCTGATCGCCATTGGCGGCTACGGCCTGTCGCGAATTCCGACCGGCTTCATCCCGATCGAGGACCAGGGCTATCTGTTGGTCGCTGTGCAGTTACCGGATGGCGCGGCACTGGACCGGACGCAAAAGGTGATGGAGCGGGTCAGCGAAGTCGCCGGCAAGACGCCGGGGGTTGAGCAGGTGATCGGCATTGCGGGCATCTCGGCGCTCGATGGCAGTTCGAGCCTCGCCAATGCCGGCGTTGCCTATCTCGTCCTGAAAGAGTGGAGCGAGCGCGGACCGGGGCAGGATCTGCGCGCGCTGTTCGTCGGCCTGAACGAGACGCTCTCGGCCATCGAGGAGGCGCGCATCCTGGTGATTCCGCCGCCACCGATCCAGGGCATCGGCAATGCCGCCGGCTTCGCCATGCAGATCGAATTGCGCGACGGCAATGCGGATTACGGCAAGCTGCAGGCGATCACGGCGGCCATGGTTGCGACTGCGCAGACGCAGAGTGCCTTGCAGCGGGTCAGTTCGCCGTTCCGGTCGATGGTACCGCAGTTCGACATAGAGATCGATCGCGTCAAGACGCAGACGCTGCATGTCACCACCGATCAGGTGTTCTCGACACTGTCGTCCTATCTCGGCTCGACCTATGTGAACCAGTTCAACAAGTTCGGCCGCACATTCCAGGTCTATGCGCAAGCCGATGCAAAATACCGCGTCAGCGTGCGCGACATCGAAAACCTGATGGTGCGCAATCAGCAGGGCAACATGATCCCGCTGGGAACGGTCGCGAACGTCACCGCGGCCGTCGGACCGTCGCTGATCAGCCTGTACAATCTCTATCCGTCGGCGACCGTGATCGGCTTGCCCGCACAGGGCTACAGCTCCGGGCAATCGATGGCGCTGATGGAGCAGATCGCGGCGAAGACGCTGCCGATGGGGACCGGCTTCGAATGGACCGCCATGTCCTTTCAGGAGAAGATCGTCGGAAATCAGCTCTATTACGTGTTCGGACTGGCGCTGCTGCTCGTCTATCTCGTGCTCGCCGGCCAGTATGAGAGCTGGTACGCGCCGATATCGGTGATACTCGCGGTGCCGCTGTCGCTGCTCGGGCCGATGGCCGTGCTTACCGGCTTGCGGATCGAGAACAATCTCTACACCCAGATCGGCATCATCCTGCTGATCGCACTTTCCGCCAAGAATGCGATCCTGATCGTCGAAGTGGCGATCGAGCTGCATGTGCATGATCGCAAGCCGCTGCTGGAGTCAGCCATCGCTGCGGCGCGCGCACGTTTCCGGCCGATCCTGATGACATCCTTCGCCTTCATTCTCGGCGTGCTGCCGCTGGTGCTGGCGACAGGCGCCGGCGCCAATGCGCGCAAGTCGATCGGGATCACGGTGTTTTCGGGGATGCTCGCATCGACCTGTCTCGCCGTGCTATTCGTGCCGACATTCTTTGTCGTCATCCAGCGGTTCGAGAACTGGCGGGCAGGGCGAAAAGCGGACCATGTCGCGCCGAGTGTTGCAGCCGACAGCTCTGTTTAGCTGGCGGCTGCAACGAGGCCCCTCTTGGGCTTAGAGCCGGGTCGCAACGTCCGGTGCGAGCTTTTTGCTCTCGTCCGGCGCCTTGGCAGCTGCGGATCGCAGCTTCGGCAGGATGTCTTCGGTACGATCGGCCGTCAGCACTTCGAGCGGCAGCGTCGGGCGGATGAAGGCCGTGCTGCGCATATGCGTGAGCAGCGTCAGCAGCGGCTCCCAGAAGCTGTCGATATTCGCGAGCAGGATCGGCTTGCTGTGCCTGCCGAGCTGCTGCCAGGTCAGCTGTTCGACCAGCTCTTCCAGCGTGCCGATGCCGCCGGGCAGTGCGACGAACGCATCGGACCGTTCGAACATCAGGCGCTTGCGCTCATGCATGTCGTCGGTAACGATCAGCTCCTGAGCGCCCACAAGCGCGTTTTCTCGCTTGGTCAGAAATTCCGGGATAATGCCCGTGACATGTCCGCCATGGTCGAGCACCGACTTCGCAACTGCACCCATCAGGCCGATGGAGCCGCCGCCATAGACGAGGCCGATCCCGTTCTCGGCCATGATCTTGCCGAGCCCGATGGCTGATTCGACGAAGTGGGGATTGGTGCCGGGGCCGGAGCCGCAATAGACGCAGATTGTTTTGATATTGCTCATGTTGGGCATGTGGCATCGGCTCATGACACGGTCAAGACGTGGCCGATCGCGAGACGGGAAATTGATACCGGAGACAGCTCTCTGGCGGTAAAATGATTCTCCGGAAGGGTGCGACAACCCGTCAAAGCTCCTATATGAGTATGATGAGAATGACGTTTCCTGCGCGGCCCGGCGCCGCTGCTTGTTTCCTGCCGGGCGCGATCGATGGCTGACAATCCGAAGACAAACCAGAATACGGCGCTGGAGAGCGCGACGCTGCTCGGCACCCTCAGGCATCTGTGGCCTTATATCTGGCCCGGTGACCGTGCCGACCTGAAGCGCCGTGTCGTCTGGTCGATGGTGCTGCTCCTTGTCGCGAAGGCCGCGACCATGGTCGTGCCTTTCACCTTCAAGTGGGCGACGGACGCGCTGAGCGGCACCGGCTCGGCGCCTGTCGCGCCATCCAACTGGATGCTGTGGCTGATCGCGTCACCGATCGCGATGACCGCCAGCTACGGTCTTGTCCGCGTGCTGATGGCGGTGTTCACCCAGTGGCGCGACGGCATCTTCGCCAGCGTCGCCATGCATGCGGTGCGCAAGCTGGCCTATCTCACCTTTGTGCATATGCATGAGCTGTCGCTGCGTTTTCATCTCGAACGCAAGACCGGTGGCCTGACGCGCGTGCTCGAGCGCGGCCGCGAGGGCATCGAGGTGATCGTCCGCATGGTGATCCTGCAGGCGATCCCCACCGTGGTCGAACTCGCTCTGGTGATGGCGGTGCTGGTCTGGCAGTTCGACTGGCGCTATGCCGCCGTGGTCGCGCTGACGGTGATCATCTATTGCTGGTTCACCTATGTCGCGACCGAATGGCGGATCGAGATCCGCCGCCGCATGAATGAATCCGACACCGAGGCCAACACCAAGGCGATCGACTCGCTGCTCAATTACGAGACGGTGAAATATTTCAGCGCCGAGGCACGCGAGGCCGAGCGCTATGACCGCAGCGTCGAACGTTTTGAGCGCGCCAGCGTGAAGACCTATACGTCGCTGGCGGTGCTCAATGCCGGGCAGGCGGTGATCTTCACCATCGGCCTGACGCTGACCATGATGTTGTGCGTCACCGGCATCCGCAACGGCACCCACACGGTGGGCGATTTCGTCATGGTCAATGCCATGATGATCCAGCTCTATCAGCCGCTGAATCTGGTCGGCATGATGTATCGCGAGATCAAGCAGGCGATCATCGATATCGAAAAACTGTTCGGTGTGCTGAACCGCGATGCCGAGGTGAAGGACCGGGCAGGGTCGAAGCCGCTTGTGGTCGGATCGGGCGCCATCCGTTTCGATGATGTGCGCTTCTCCTACGATCCGGAGCGGCCGATCCTGAAGGGATTGAGTTTTGAGGTGCCGGCCGGCAAGACGGTGGCCGTGGTCGGCCCGTCCGGCGCGGGCAAGTCCACCATCTCGCGTCTGCTGTATCGCCTGTACGATGTCTCGGGTGGTCGCATCACCATCGACGGTCAGGACATTCGCGACGTCACGCAGTCGTCGCTGCGTGCGTCCATCGGCATGGTGCCGCAGGACACCGTGCTGTTCAACGACACGATCCGCTACAATATCCGCTACGGCCGCTGGGATGCCACCGATGCCGAGGTGGAGGAGGCCGCCCGCATGGCCCAGATCGACCCGTTCATCCGCATGGCCCCCAAAGGCTACGAGACCGAAGTCGGCGAGCGCGGCCTGAAGCTTTCCGGCGGCGAGAAACAGCGCGTGGCGATCGCGCGCACGGTGCTGAAGGCGCCGCCGATCCTGCTGCTCGACGAGGCAACATCGGCGCTCGACAGCCATACCGAGCAGGAAATCCAGGACGCGCTGGAGAAGGTCTCCAAGGGCCGCACCTCGCTCGTGATCGCGCATAGGCTGTCCACCATCGTGGGGGCCGACGAGATCATTGTGCTGGAGCAGGGCCGCATCGCCGAACGCGGCACCCATGCGCAACTGCTGATGGCTGATGGCCTCTATGCCAGCATGTGGAACCGGCAGCGCGAAGCCGAAGCGGCGCGCGAGCGGCTGGCTCAGATCGGCGAGGACGATGCCGGCGCCCCGAACCGCCGCCCGCCGCCGGTGGAAGAGGGCGGCGAGCAAGTGCGGTCCGACGCCGCGGAGTGATGCGCGGTCTGGTTTTCTGTATTTCTCGATGCATCCTGTGGTGTGATATGGTGGGCCACGGGAGGGGGCGATGGCGGATCAGATCAGTAATGAGAGGCTGAAACTCACCTGCACATGGATTAACGGGCTTTCCCTCGCGATTTTTGCGGCAGGCGTCGTGTTGCCCCTGGTTAATCTTGTTATCGGCAATTCGCAGAGCGATGTCGGTCCGGTTGCGATCCTGTCAGGCGTTTGCTTGATACTAACGGTGAGCATACATTGGTCGGGAAACCTTCTGCTGGGAGAGTTCGATGACTCTGACTAACGCAGAAATTCTGGCGCTTGCTGTGCCGATCGCGGGGGCGGTGATGGCTTTCGTTGTTGCTTATGCGACCGGCGTATCGGTCAGGCGGCGGCGTCGGCGGTTGGAAGACGCACGCCGATCGGCGGCAGCAAT
>NZ_JBIISY010000326.1:0-5401 GCF_044340795.1 Tardiphaga sp. | reverse complement strand
ATAATGCGCTGCGCATCATTCATATCAAGAATGCCGAAGCCCTTATTCTTGATGGTATGGATCGTATCGGCTGGGGAAGGTAGGGGCAGTGCACCTGCACCCCGAACAGGGATAAGTCCTCCTAGCTTGAAAGCAATGGGATCTCTCTCTTCTCCCTCGAACGCCCATCTCAGCTCGCCTGGGTTCACACGAGCTGCTCTCAGCTCTTCCAGGCTCACACGAACAAACGGCAACCCGTCTTTGAGATGTTCGGGATATGCTGTCAGATCAAATGACGACCAATCCGGGTCTATTGCATAATAGAACGGATAGCGCTGATTGATCGCACGCGCCACCGACGTTGGCGATCGGTTCTGTCGCGCTTCCCGCACATTTTGAATAGACTTGGGGATTGCCGCGATTGCTGCCATCAGAGCGGCATAGATGGCGGCAGATTTGCGGATGATATTCATGTTCGGCTTCCTTTTGTTTCACGACAGCGGGCGCGCTGTCGTGAAAGCAAAGTTACCGATTTAGCCAAGGCCTCGTTGCAGTCTAATTGAATGTTGGCGCTTGCCCGCTCCGTTCACCACAATAGCGGTCGGAAATGACGTACCAACAACCGCTCGCCGTGGGCCATCTCGGGCTCGTTCGCGAAATCCACCGATAGATTGATGCCATCCTGGCCTGTGCCAACGTAGAATCGAGGGTCGATGGTCGCGTCTGGGCTGTCAGGTTGCTCAGAATCTGAATTGATGACAGTGCTATAATAAAGAGGTGCGATTTTGACAGAAGTTCGGGTTACAATGGCTTGCTTGGCCGCCTTCATCAGTGGCTCGCGACCCACGAGTAGGTCCACGAGGTAATCGATTTGCTTGTAAATTTTCTCAAGATTCGGAATGTCGTTTTCGATGACGCCATGGCCGGGATTGGTAGAGAAACAAGCAAGCAGCGTGACAGCAACCTCGGGAGGTATTTCGTTGTAGGCCCCTCGAGCGAAATAGCCGAACCAAGCCGCCAAATCGAAAAGGTCGGATAGTGGTTCGAATTCTCCATATAGTACGATGGGGTTGATGCCTCCATGAAGAGCCAGCATGAAGCATCCCCATAGATTGAGGTCGTATTCTGTGCCGTAGTCTAAACGCTGCTTTGTTCCAGGACCGACGGGCAAGCCATTTGCTACGCGATGGCGTGCTATTTCTCTTTCGATCCGGTGCACGGCAAGAGCACGCAAGTGTCCGCGCCGCAAAATGCTGATTATCGGAAGCTCGCGGTCTGTGATTTCTTTATAGCTGAATGGCCCGTAGATCTGTTCATGACACAGAATTTCGGTGGCCGCTTGCGCGCGGATCGCTTCTGGTGTGAGACCGAACCAAGGCTTCGCGTGTTTCCGACCGTTCGTGCGCAGATGTTCGGTAGTTACATCGCGTTCGTGCTTCTTCCGAATCTCCGGTGCGGCGTATTGATCACTGGCTTCCTTGAATGCGGCTTTGACGGTCGCAAGCTCGGCATTCTCCAACTGATCGCGAACGGCTTCATCCGCTTGTGTCCATGGATTTGCATCGCGATTGGCCTGGAATTGCGCCATCTGAAGCACGCGGCTTGCTCTGACGCATTGGGCATACAAGGCTGTCCGCAAGGTCCCGACGATCAGTCCTTGATTGGGGCGTCCCCTTTTGCCTTCGTCTTCGTGGGCCGGAACAATAGCAATCCAGTCACCGTGCTTGAAGCCTGCTTTTTGACGCCTGTTTAGCTTGATACCGTAAGTATAGAGCTGAAATTCAGTAACAGCTCGAAAATCCTTCTGCTGCCAATCCGCGATCGTGTCGTCGTCCGCCTGGAGAGGAGCTCCGAATTTTGCATTGTAATAGATGATGGGAACTTGTTTAAGGCTAAAGCGATCGCGAATCTTGTGAATGCGAGCGACCCTGTCTGGTTTGTGCATCGCTTCGAGTTGATTTTCGTTTAGATAAACTCGCGCTCCATTGCGACTTCTAAAGGCATCTAGGCTTCCAAATCGCATCTTCCACTCTCTCCACGCACTGATTTATTGGCTGTATAAATGACGAGCCATTTCGAAGCCGAGAAATGCTGCGGATAATTTTGAGTAAAATCCAACCTTTCTAATCTTGTCCCACAGCTGCGCTTCGCCACGCGGAAATGCGCTTTCTTCAATTGGTCTGCAACGCGTGCTGATCGCCGCCCTTACGAACGCCTCCTTCAATGGAGGCGGACGTGGTCGCGACAATCGCAGCCGGCACGACGGCGAAATATTACAGCAAGCAGTCGGAGTATTACCTGGGAGGCGGGGAGCCCGCAGGACGTTGGATGTCATCGACCAATGATTTCGGCGTGCGGCACGGGGCCGACGTTGAGAATGCTTTGTTCGAACGGCTACACGCCTCGCAAGATGTAGACGGACGGCCTCTTCTGTCCAACACGGGCGATAAACAAAAGCGCGTCGGAGGCATCGATCTTACGCTGTCGGCGCCAAAGTCGGTCTCTGTCGCATTCGCTCTTGCAGATCTTGAGACAAGGCGTCTGATCGAAAAAGCTCAATACGAAGCCTGCGAGGCAACCATCGCGTTTCTGGAACGACACGCGACGTTTTGCCGGCGTGGCAAAAACGGCCATCGTCTGGAAAAGGCGACGTTGACTGTTGCGTCATTCCAGCATGGCGAGGCGCGTCCAGTCGAGCATAGCAACGGCAAAGTGTATGCGGATCCAAATTTGCATACACATGCAGTTTTACTCAATTTTTCACGTCGCGATGATGGGACGGTGGGTGCTTTAGACGCCCGGCACCTCTTTGCCTATAAAATGGCAGCAGGAGCCATCTATCATTTACAATTTTCTACAATTTTAAGTAGAATCGGATTCGAGATCGGGGAAGTCGGCAAGAACGGCATGTTCGAGATCGTATTGCCGCAGACGGCTCACGACCGGACAGATGCTCTTTCGTCAAGCTTCAAGGCGCTTCAGCACCATTTCTCGGCGCGCCGTCAGGAAATCGAACAAGCGATCGAAGCCGAAGGGCTTTCGACCGCCGATGCACCGGCGCTGGCGGCTGCCATTGCTCTCGGAACACGTTCCTCGAAAAACAAAGAGCGAGCGCAAGATCGATTCGAATTGTGGGCCGAAGAAGCAGCGCCGTTTCTCGATGTCGAGCGGCTTATGACCAATCTACGCGCATCGCGGGATCGAGATGTTCTTGAGCAGGAACGACAGATTGCTGATGGCGTCGCACGTGTCCCGGCGCTTCTGACTGAACACGAAAGCGTCTTTGAGCGGCGTCATCTCTATGCCGCGGTCGCAACCTCGCTTGTTGGCACTGGAGCCGATGCCGAGCGCGTCGAACAAGAGGTCGAACGTCTTATCGAAGGTCGCGAGATTGTTGAATTGGGGCGGGATGCCCTGCAACAACCCGTCTTTTCCACGACTGAGCAGATTGCGATCGAGCGCGAATTGGTTGCGGTGAGCGAGCGCCTTGCGCACGAACATCGCTTTGCGCCCGCCCCCCATCGCGTGCTCGAAATCTGCCGCGCGCATGGCTTGTCCGACGAACAGACGCATGCGGCGCAGATGGCGACGGACTCGGCTGCAATTGTTGTGATCGAGGGCGCGGCCGGGGCGGGGAAGTCCACGACGTTGGCTGCAATCGTGGAGGCCTATTCTGAACAGAATGTCGCCGGAGGCCTGGGAATGACGGCGCGGCGGGTCATCGCGACGAGCCAATCCTGGAAGGTGGCGAAGGAATTGCAGAAATTGGGGATCGAAGCGATGGCAACGGACGCCTGGCTTGCCCGAACCGCCAAGCCGTTTCTCGACGCGAATACCGTTCTTGTCGTGGATGAAGCGGGACTGCTCTCATCGCGCCAAATGTTAGCCATCACCAAACGGGCGATGGAGGCGCGGGCCAAGGTCGTAATTGTCGGAGATCGCGAGCAACTGCAAGCCGTTGGAGCCGGCCCTGGACTCACCATTCTCGCGGGCGTGACTGGCACAACCCGCATCGACACCATCGTCCGCCAGCGCGAACCCTGGATGCGAACGGCTGTCACCGACTTTGCCAAGGGGCGTGCAGAACGCGGCTTAGCGGCGTTCAGAGAACGTGGTCTGCTCAATTTTGCCGCGGGCGAGCGAGCGACCGTCACGGATCTGGTTGATGCTTGGCAGAGAACTCAGCGAGAGGCGCCAAATGCGTCGTACTTGTTGATTGCAAAGACAAATGCGCAGGTTCACGCCCTCAATGCCGAAATTCGCATTCGATTGAAACGGGATGCGGTTATCGCCGCTGATGATGTCGAGGTGGCAGCCGTGACGCCATCAGGTCACGGGCAAACGCTAGAGTTAGCGGTCGGCGATCAGATTCGCTTCTTGGTTCGCCATGATCGGCTGTCTGTAATCAACGGCACGACCGCCGGCATCACGGATATCCAAGATCGCGAGACGCCAGATCCGATTATCCACGTCAATATCGACGGGCGGCAAGCACGCTTCCATGTGTCGGAATTCGCAGATGAACACGGCAGAGCGCGTCTCGGGCACGCTTATAGTACAACAATCTACGGGTCGCAGGGGCTGACGACCGATCGGGCGTTCGTCTGGGCTGGCCCGGCGATGACGCGCAACGAGGCTTATGTTGCTTTTTCCCGGCAGCGCGACAGACTTGAAATCTTCGCGGACCACCGGGAAATCGACGCACAAGCGCGTCTCGATTTGCCGCTATCGGAGCGGCTACAGGTCAAAATCACGCCTGAGCAGCGCTTGGAATGGTTCGCGGCGCGCTTGTCACGCTTCCAGGTGAAGACTTGTACGCTCGATCCAGCCCTGGATCTTGCCGTGCGCGCTGGTGAACGGTCGCTAGAGAGGAATATGTCGTCGGCATATCAGCGCGGCTAAGGCGCGCTTCGCTGAGAGCTCTCGCGATAACCCGTCGTTTAGGCGGTGGTGCCGGACATTGCCTGGTTCGTACAGAATGCCCGCCTGATATCCGAGTCCTGGTCGCTCGGCTGCACGGAGAAAGACAGCAAATCTGTGCGCTTTAAGGTCGCTGTGGCCGTTAACACGGCGCGCGACTTTGGGCGGAACGAGCATTTTCATTTGGACTGCAACCTGCCCCTGCCTGCTGCAATACAGATGACCTCCTTCGATGGAGGTTTCCGTGGTTGCGACGATCGCACACCAGATATCAGCAAGTGGCCAGTTCGAGCAGTGCGGAGATGATCCGCGCAGCGCCAAGACCATTAGCTGCCGGACGGCTTCCATCAGCGGCTTTGACCGATGCGGGTCAAAGCATGCGGAAGGACAGAGTGATATTGCCGCTCGCGTGACGGCCTCGGAGGCTGGTCATGGCTAAGCCCCGCACGAGGAAAGTGCGGCTGCATCCGCGGGCGGCGCTCGCTGGTGAGCCGTCAGCATC
>NZ_JBIISY010000093.1:0-23503 GCF_044340795.1 Tardiphaga sp. | reverse complement strand
GGTCGAAAGAGGGCTTCCTTCGAAAGGGAGAGATTCATGACCGTTTATGCGTCCGCACGTCGGGCCCTGCTCGCCGGCGTTTTCGCCGGCGTCTTTGTGACCGGCGCCGTTGCCCAGCAATCCGATACGGCCCCCGCTGCATCCCCGCCGGCTGCGGCTGCGCCTGCAGCTCCCGCGCCGGCAGCAACGCCGGCTCCCGCTGCGACCCCCGCACCGGCAGCTCCGCAGGCCGCCGCGCCGGCACCGGCCGCAGCCCCTGCGACAGCCGCGGCGCCTGCCGCACCCGCATTGCCGCCGGGCTCGCCGCTGATCGGTCGTCCTGCTGACAATGCTGCCGCTGCAAAGCTCGCGCCTGTCGCGCCGCCGCCGATCCCGTCCGCAGCCGACAAGCTGCCCACCGCCAAGCTGAAGGTACCTGCGGGCTTCAACGTGGAGGTCTACGCCGCGGGCATGGCCAATGCGCGCTCCATGCGTGAAGGCGACAAGGGCACCGTGTTCGTCGGCTCGCGCCTTGTCGACAAGGTCTATGCGGTCACCAATCAGGACGGTAAGCGTCAGGTGAAGGTGCTGGCCTCGGGCCTCTATCGCCCCAATGGTTTGGCCTTCAAGGACGGCACGCTTTACATCGGCGAACTGTCGAAGATCTCGAAGATCGACAAGGTCGAGGATAATCTCGACAATCCGCCGAAGCCGACCATGATCTACGACAAGCTGCCGAAGGACGAGGCCCACGGCTGGAAGTTCATCGGCATCGGTCCCGACAACAAGCTCTATGTGCCGGTCGGCCAGCCCGGCAACAGCGTGCTGCACAGCCCCGAGCACGGCCAGATCCGCCGCATGAATCTCGATGGTTCGGGGGCGGAAGTCGTGGTGCGCGGCATGCGCAACACGGTCGGCTTCGACTGGAATCCCGAAACCAAGCAGATGTATTTCACCGACAATGGCCGCGACTGGATGTCGGAGACGGTGCCGGAGGATGAACTCAACCGCGTCACCAAGGTCGGCGAGGATTTCGGCGCGCCGTTCTGCCACCAGGGCAACATTCTCGATCCGGAATTCGGGTGGGGCAAATCCTGCGCCGACTACACCGCACCGGTCGGCCTGCTCGGTGCTCACACCGCAGCGCTCGGCATGCGCTTCTACAACGGCAAGATGTTCCCCGCCGCCTACAAGAATGCGATCTTCATCGCCCGTCACGGCTCCTGGAACAAGTCGCAGAAGCTCGGCGGTGACGTCGTTGTCGCCAGGCTGAACAAGGACGGCACCGTGAAATCGATCGAACCGTTCCTCACCGGCTTCATCGAGGACAACAAATATGTCGGCCGTCCCGTCGACGTGCTGCCGATGAAGGATGGTTCGCTGCTGGTCTCCGACGACTGGAACGGCGCGATCTATCGCATCAGCTACGGCAAGCCGAAAGTGGCGGGGAAGAAGTAGCCACGCGCTGTCATTCCGGGGCACGCGCACTTCGCGCGTGACCCGGAATCCCGTCATGAGAGTCGCACATCGAGATTCCGGGCTCGGCACCATCGCCGTTGGCGCTGGTCCGAGCCCGGGAATGACGAGTTCAATTCGCATTTGAAAGAGACATATCGATGCGCCCGTTCGCCATCATCGTGATGTCGTCGTTGCTTGTGGTTTCCCCGCTCTTCGCTGCCGAGCCGATCGCAGAACGCGCCGCACCCTGTCTCGCCTGCCATGGCGAGAAGGGCACGTCGGAAACGGACATCACGCCGTCGCTCGGCGCACAGCAGCCGGCCTATACGCTGATCCAGCTCTATATGTTTCGCGAAAAGTTACGGACCTTCGAGCCGATGAACGAGATGGCGAAGGATCTCACCGACGACGATCTGCGCATCTTCTCCGACTACATCGCTATGCTGCCGAAGCCGGTGGCCGTCGAGGGAGGCGATCCCGCGCGCATGCAGGCGGCGAAGGCGCTGACCTCGCAATTCCGCTGCGACAGCTGCCACAACCCCGATTTTGCCGGCCGCGACAATATCCCGCGCATCGCCGGCCAGCGCGAGGACTACCTCGCCAAGACCATGCGCGAATACAAGGACAATTCCCGCCACGGCTATGACGCCACCATGGCCGATGTGATGCAGCCGATCAGCGATGCGCAGATCACCGAACTGGCGTATTTTCTGGCACGGGTAAAATAAGGCTCAGGATTTGGCATTCGCCCCGCATGCTGCGATAACGGCTCCCGCAAATACGGGAGCACTGCATGAACGATCTCTGGCGCCTGTCGGCCGCTGAACTCGCTGCACTCATCAGGCAACGCAAGGTCTCCGCGAAAGAGGCGGCCCAATCCGGTCTCGCGCGTCTGGATGCCGCGAATCCCGCGATCAATGCCGTGGTCGATCATCGCCCCGAAGAGGTTCTCGCGCAGGCCGAGGCGGTCGATGCAGCACTCGCGCGTGGCCTCAATGTCGGTCCGCTCGCCGGTGTGCCCGTCACGGTGAAAGTGAACATCGACTACAAGGGCTATGCGACCTCGAATGGCGTCAAGATCCAGAACGAGATCATCGCCACCTCGAACAGTCCGGTGATCGACAATCTCGTCAAGGCCGGCGCCGTCATTCTCGGCCGCACCAATTGCCCGGCCTTCTCCTATCGCTGGTTCACCACCAACCAGCTTTATGGTGATACGAAAAACCCTCGCGATCCCTCGCTGACGCCCGGTGGCTCATCGGGCGGCGCCGGCAGCGCGGTGGCGGCCGGCATCGGCCATATCGCACACGGCACCGATATCGCCGGCTCGATCCGCTATCCCGCTTATGCCTGCGGCGTGCATGGCCTGCGTCCGACAGTCGGCCGCATCGCCGCCTATAATCAGGCGCTGCCGGAGCGCATTATCTCGGGCCAGATCACCGCGGTGTCCGGTCCGCTTGCGCGCACCATCGCCGATATCCGGCTCGGCCTCGAAGCCATGTCGCACCCCGATCCGCGCGATCCCTGGTATGTGCCGGTGCCGCTGATTGGCGAACCCCGCGAAAAGCGCGTCGCCATGTGTCTGCGCCCGGACGGCCTCGAGATCACCAAGGCAGTGGAAAGCGCTGTGCGCGACGCCGGCAAACGGCTGGAGCGGGCAGGGTGGATCGTCGAGGAAGTCGAGAACACCCCGGCGCTGCGCGAAGCCGCAGCATTGCAGACCACGATCTGGTTCGGCGATGGCTATCAGGGCATGCTCGATGCCGCCGAGCGCGAGGGCGATCCCGCAGCACTCGTCTGCCTGCGCGGCCAGAAGGACAAGCTCAAGGACTTCGATAACGGTGGCCTGTCGCGCGCGCTCGTCCGCCGCTCCACCTTCGTCCGTGACTGGGAGCTGTTCCTGCAGCGTTATGCCGTGGTGCTGATGCCGATGTCCGGCGAACTGCCGTTCCCGGACAATCTCGACATGGAAGGCGAGGAGGGCTTTGCCCGCGTCTGGGCGGCACAAATGCCGCAGATCGGCATTCCCTTCATGGGCCTGCCGGCGCTGTCCGTCGCGACGGGCCTTGTCGGCCGCACGCCGACCGGCGTTCAGGTCGTTGCCGGCCGTTATCGCGAGGATCTCTGCCTCGCGGCCGGCGAAGCGATCGAGGCCGGCGGCACGCCGCCAATGCCCTGCGATCCCATCACTGCATGAGGCCCTGATGAGCAGCATCTATGATTTCAAGGCCGACTCGCTGAAAGGCGACACGGTCTCGCTGAAGGATTTCGAAGGCCGTGTGCTGCTGGTGGTGAACACCGCCAGCGCCTGCGGTTTCACGCCGCAATATGAGGGGCTCGAACAGTTGCAGCGGGATTACGGCGCACGCGGTTTCACCGTGCTCGGCTTCCCCTGCAATCAGTTCGGCGGCCAGGAGCCCGGCACGGCCGAGGAGATCGCCGGCTTCTGCCAGAAGACCTACGACGTCTCGTTCCCGATGTTCGCCAAGATCGACGTCAACGGGACACTCGCCCACCCATTGTATAATTTCCTCAAATCTGAGAAGTCGGGCCTGCTGGGATCGGCGATCAAGTGGAATTTCACCAAATTTCTGGTCGACCGCTCCGGCCGGGTGGTCGATCGCTTTTCGCCGACCACCAAACCCGAAGCCCTGCGCGACAAGATCGAGGCCCTGCTATGACCGAGACCATCCCGAATCCCCCGCTCCCGGACCGTCTCTCGGTGGATCCGAACAGCCCGTTCTACAACGAGGCCGTTCTGCAGCGTGATGTGGGCATCCGCTTCAAGGGTGCCGAGAAGAGCAATGTCGAGGAATACTGCATCAGCGAGGGCTGGGTGCGCGTTCCCGCCGGCGCCGCCAAGGACCGTCATGGCAATCCCTTGCTGATCAAGCTGTCCGGCGAGGTCGAGGCCTATTACCGCGACTGATTGCAGTGCAGCACGGCTGACTAGCAAAAAGGCGACGCCCGGCTAAATTTGAAGCTTAAAATAAAGGTTGGTTCTGGTTATGCTGCCGTCATTGGGCATGACCAATGAAGGACCGGGAATGAAAGTGGCAACGCTGCGCTCGGACGCTCAGAGGCTGGAAACTGTACGCGCGCCTGCGCAGGCGATGATCGAGATCGATCACGTCTCGCAGCGCTTCGAGACGTCCGGCCGCCAGAGCCATCTCGCGCTGTCGGACATCAACCTGTCTATCGAGGACGGCGCCTTCGTCTCGATCCTCGGACCTTCCGGCTGCGGCAAGTCCACGCTGCTCTATATCGTCGGCGGCTTCGTCAAGCCGACCGAAGGCGTTGCCAAGGTGAAGGGCAAGGCGATCACCGGTCCCGGTCCTGATCGCGGTCCGGTGTTTCAGGAATTCGCACTGTTTCCGTGGAAGAACGTGCTCGGCAATGTCATGTATGGCATGCTGCAGCAGGGCGTGAAGAAGTCAGAAGCCGACGCGCGCGGGCGCAAACTGCTCGAGATGGTCGGCCTCAAGGGCTACGAGAAATTCTATCCGAAAGAACTCTCCGGCGGCATGAAGCAGCGCGTCGCCATCGCGCGCACGCTGGCTTACGATCCGTCCGTTCTGCTGATGGACGAACCGTTCGGTGCGCTTGATGCGCATACGCGCACGCGGCTGCAGAACGATCTGCTCGATATCTGGGATCGCCAGCGCAAGACGGTGCTGTTCGTCACCCATTCGGTGGAAGAGGCAGTCTATCTCTCCGACAAGGTGATCGTGATGTCGCGTTCGCCGGGCAGCATCAAGGAGATCATCGATATCGACCTGCCGCGCCCACGCAAGCGCGCGGACCTGCTGCTCGATGCGCGCTTCCAGAAATACATCGTCGATATCGAGAAGATGATCGACGACGGCCAGGAAGCGCATTGATGTCGCCGCGCCGCATCCTGAAGGCGCTGTCGCCGCTTTTGGCCTGCATCGGCTTACTCTGTGTCTGGCAGCTCGCTTCCATGCGCTTGCAGACCGAGAGCTTTCCGACCGCCATCGAGACGCTGAAGGCGGTGCCGTCGATCCTCACCGACAAGGAATCGATCCGCAACATTCTCGACTCCATGCGCCGCATGGCCATCGGTCTCACGCTCGCTGTGCTGTTCGCGATCCCGCTCGGCCTGATGATGGGCCGCATCAAGGCGGTGGCGAATTTCTTCAATCCGCTGATGATGATCATCTACCCCGTGCCGAAAGCGGCCCTGATGCCCATCATCATGCTGTGGCTCGGCGTCGGCGACGTCTCCAAGACGCTGGTGATCTTCCTCGGCGTGTCGCTGCCGATCATCTATCACTCGTTCCAGGGCGGCAAAGCCGTGGAAGAGAAGATGCTGTGGTCCGGCGCGGCCATGGGCATGTCGGCGCCGTCGCGCATGCTGCGCATCGTGCTTCCCGCAGCCTTGCCGGAAATTCTCACCGGCTGCCGCACCGGTCTCGTGCTGGCGCTGATCACCATGATCACATCCGAGATGATCGCGCGTCAGTCCGGCGCCGGCAACATCCTCTTCAATGCGCTCGACATGGCGCAATATGACACGGTGTTCGCCATGATCCTGATTGTCGGTGTCATGGGCATCATCTTCGATGCCGTGTTCGAGAAGATCCGTCTGTCGCTGGTGAAGTGGTCGCAGCCGCGCGACGACATGCCCTTGAGCTTCACGTGAGGAGCGGAGCATGAGCGAGCGTTTGAACGCCTTCTTCGTCGGTCTCATCCCCATCGCGCTGTTCCTGGCGGTGTGGCAGTCGCTGGTCTCGTTCGGCTATGCGCCGAGCAATCTGTTGCCGCCGCCCGGTGCCGTGTTCGGTCGTCTGGCGACGCAGTTCTTCACCGCTGATTTCCTGCATGATCTCGCCGCGACCCTGATCCGCCTGTTCGCGGGTTTCGGCATCGCCGTGGTGCTCGGCGTGCTGATCGGCCTTGCGGCTGCTGTGAATCCTGCGATCAATGCGGTGGTGAAGCCGGTGGTGCGCGTCCTCGCGCCGATTCCGAAAGTCGCGCTCTATCCTGCACTGCTGCTGATCCTCGGTTTCGACCACGCTTCGAAGATCACGCTGGTCACCGCCGATGCGCTGTTTCCGATCCTGCTGTCGACCTATTACGGTGCCTCCATGGTGGAGCAGAAGCTGATCTGGTCGGCACAGGCGGCCGGGACGCCGCGCTGGCAGATCCTGTTCAAGGTGGTGCTGCCGGCAGCCATGCCGTCGATCCTCACCGGCTGCCGCATCGGCCTTGTGATCTCCTGCATCGTGGTGTTCCTGGCGGAGATGATCACCTCGTCGGACGGCCTCGGCCATATGCTCGTTCAGGCCGCGCGAACCTTCCAGACCGTGGACATGTTCGTACCCCTGATCATGATCTCGCTGCTGGGCCTGATCCTGAACAGCCTGCTGCACACGCTGCGCGGATATCTGCTGCGCGGATTTCCGGAAGTTTGATTGAAACTCTGTCATGGCCGGGCTTGACCCGGCCATCCATCTTCGGCGTCTGCGGCAAAGATGGATAACCCGGGTCAAGCCCGGGTATGACAAGGGAGTGGTGTTGAAACGATCAAAGCACCGGCGGCTTCTGCAGCTGAAAATGTTTCAGCAGATCCACGAACGCCGACAGCCGACCCTCGCGATAGGCATCGACATCCAGTCCCTCATAGTTGAGGAAACCTTCGCCCGTGCGCAGGCCGATCTTGCCCTCAGCCATGTTGCGCCCGATGATCTCCGGCGCCGCATAGCGATCATTGTTCAAGGCGCCAGTCATGTACTTGCTGGCATAGTACAAAATATCGCCGCCGCCCCAGTCGATGAATTCCAGCAGGCCCAGCACGGCGAAGCGGAAGCCGAAGCCATATTTGACCGCCTTGTCGAGCTCTTCCGGCGACGCGACGCCTTCCTCGACCATACGCGCGGCTTCGTTCATCGCCAGCGCCTGGATGCGCGGCACGATGTAACCCGGCGAAGCCGAACAGACGACCGGCACCTTGCCGATGCCTTCGAGCAGTTCCTTCACCTTCGCCGTCACCGCCGGATCGGTCTTCGCGCCCGGCGAGACTTCCACCAGCGGCACGAGATAGGCCGGATTGAGCCAATGCGCATTGAGGAAGCGCTCGGGCTTCTCGATGGCGCTGGAGAGATCGTCGACGAGAATGGTCGATGTGGTCGATGCAATGATCGGCTCGGGACCGGCGAGCTGCGATGCGCGTGCGAGCGCCTCGCGCTTCTGGTCCAGCACTTCCGGCACGCCCTCGAAGATGATCGCCGAGCCGCTGAGCGCCGCGCCGGCATCGGCTTCCGGCACGACACGGACGCGCGAGACCAGCGTCTCGATATCCGCATCCTTCAGCAGGCCAAACCGCGCCATGCTGGCAAATGTCTTTCGCACCTCGCCGAGCGCCTCAAGCTCCAGCGCCGCGAACTTGTCAGCGTCGCGCGGCTTGAAGTCGACGATCGCGACCTCGTGGCCCGCATAGGCAAAGGCCACGGCGATGCCGCGGCCCATGCGGCCCGCGCCGAGGCAGGCGATCACCGGTCGCGCGCTCATGAGGCAAAACCTTCGCGCAGCAGTTTTTGCAGGGCATCGCGCGAAAGGTCGCCGAAGCCGAGCGAAGCCAGCGTGCGCCCACCTTCAAAAAAGTTCTCGCCGCAGATGGCGCCGCCGATGGCGAGGAACGCCTTCACCAGCGGCGTCTCGACGCCGGCGAGCTGCGCGCAGGACAGGAAGAACGACAGGCCGGTGCGCAGGTCCTCGCGCATATAGCGGTGCTCCAGCAGCACGATATTCTCGCGCCAGTCGCCCGAGTCGGTGAGGCGATCATGCGAGCCGCGGCCATACATCCATTCCTCGCCCTCCTTGTTGTAGTGATGAACGAGCGGGAAATGCGGACCAGTGTAACCCAGCGCCTCGCGGATCGCGATGCGCTCGCCATCGAGCTGGTCGGTCACACGGCGGATGGCAACCTGCGTACCTTCCTTGTGGATGTCCCATTTGGGGAAATGCTCGAGCGGACCGGCATTCATCACGATCAGCGGCGGGTGGATGATCGGCCCGGCATTCATCAGAGCGCCCGACAGTGCATCGCCGCAGGGCTCGATCACGCCCGGAAACGCCTGGTCGATCACCTTGCAGGCATGGTCGGACATCGAGAGCGGAAACACGCCCGTCGGCAGCCGCTTGGCGCGGATGGTGATCGCGACTTCGAACGGCCCATGTTTGCGCGCGAGCCAGGGCAGCGTGCCGGTCTCGGCGAAGGCAACCTTGGCCTTGTTGCCGGCGTCATGCGCGGCTTTCGCAAAGATCATCGCGCCAAAGGTGGCGGGCGGCAGATAGACGACCTGGCCATCCCTGAGATGCGGCGCGATCTGCCTGGCGATATCCGGCTGCGCAAAGGCGGGCGCCGGGCAGAGGATGAGTTCAGCGCCCTCAATGGCTGCAGCGATATCGGTGGTGACGAGCGAGAGCTGCGTGTCATGCGTGCCCTGTGCATTCTTCACCGTGATGCGCGAACCGGCAGCCTTGTGCGCGGCGACGGCTTCCGCATCGCGGCGCCAGAGGCGGACGTCATGGCCCTGCAACGCAAAGTCGCCTGCGGCCGCGAAAGAGCCGTTGCCACCGCCGAGTACTGCGATCTTCATTGTCGTCCCCTGAATGCTAGGAAGGCGTATTCTGCTTCAATTTGAAATGCTGCACCTTGCCGAGCGCGGTGCGCGGCAGGTCGGTGACGAAAACGATGTCGCGCGGATGTTTGAAGCGCGCAAGCTGTGTCGCCACATGGGCCTTCAGGATCTCGGCCGTGCAATCGCAGCCGGCCCGCAGCACCACATAGGCGACCGGCACTTCCTGCCATTTCGGATCGGCGACGCCGATTACGCCGACATCAGCGACATCCGGATGTTCGAGAATCACGCGCTCGATCTCGGCGGGATAGACATTCTCGCCGCCGGAAATGATCATGTTCTTCTTGCGGTCATGGACCCAGAAATAGCCGTCCGCATCGCGCGTGCCGATATCGCCGGTGCGATACCAGCCGTCATGCAGCGCATCGCGCGTGGCGGCCTCGTTGCCCCAATATTCGTAGAACACATTGGGCCCGCGCACGACGATCTCGCCGGCGGTGCCGGCTGCGACCTCATTGCCGCTGTCGTCGATGACCTTGGCCTCGCAGCACAGGCCCGGCAATCCCGTCGATCCCGTACGCGCTTCGCCACCGAGCCGCGTATAGACGGCAGTGGGGCAGGTCTCGGTGGAGCCATAGACCTGCAGCACCGGAATGCCGCGATCCGTAAAGCGCGCGATCAGATGCGGCGGCACGATGCTGGAGCCGGTGGACACGGCCTTGAGGCAGGTGAGGTCAGTGCTCGCCCAGGCGGGATGCTCACTCACCGCCTGAATGGTGGCCGGCACCAGCACGGTCAGCGTCGGCCGCTCAAGGGCGATCGTTGCCAAGGTCGAATCCGGCGTGAAGCGCGCATGGATCGTCACGGTGGCGCCGTGATGCAGCGCCGGTGTGGTCTGGATGTTGAGACCGCCCACATGGAAGAACGGCAGCACCGTGAGCACGTGATCCTCGGAGGTGAGGCCGTGCATGTGCTGGCTCATCACCCCGTTCCACAGCAGCGCGTCCTGCCGCAGCACCGCGCCTTTCGGCCGGCCCGTGGTGCCCGAGGTGTAGACGATCAGCAGCGGGCAGGAGAGGTCGGTATGCGGATTGCTGCCGTCGCCGGCGGCCTTGGCGAGCAGGGCATCAAACGTCTGTGCCGGCGCGGGCGGCGAGAAGTCGAGCGCGATCGCGCGCGTGTCCGGAAGCTGCTGCGCCAATGACGGCAGGATCGCCGCAAAGCCTTCTTCCAGCACCAGCACCTTCACCGATGCATCGGAAAGGATGAACAACTGCTCGGCCACCGCAAGCCGCCAGTTCAGCGGCACCATGATCGCGCCGAGCCTTGCGCAGGCATAGAGCAGGACGAGATAATCCGGTCGGTTGAGACTGAGGATCGCGACGCGATCGCCGCGCCCCACGCCGCATTCCGCCTTCAATGCCTTCGCCGTCGCCTCGATCCGCGCATTGAACGCGGCATAGGTCAGCGTCGTGCCCTCGAAATGAATCGCAGGCTTGTCCGGCGTGAAAGCGGCGTTGCGGGCGATGAGGCTGGAAAGGTCCAAAGCGATGATCCAGTGAGAGAGATCCTGTGTCCCGGACGCGATGCGGCATTCTTTATGCCGCTTCGCAGAGCCGGGACCGTAGCAAGCTCCGGCGTTTGATACGGCCCCGGCTCTGCGAAGCAGCGCTGCGCGCCGCGTCGCGTCCGGGGCAAAAACTCACTCGTCTTTCTCGCCCGGCTCATACAGCGCCTCGCGCCCGATCCGGTCGAGACACAGCTCCGCCGTCCAGGGCAGCATCAGTGCGCCGCAGCGGCTGTCGCGATAGATGCGTTCCAGCGGCAGCGTCTTCAGCATCGACTGGCCTCCGCAGGTGCGGATCGCGAGCGCCGCGAGTTCATTGGCGCCTTCCATCACGGTGTATTGCGCCGCATAGGCGCGCAGCACCTGTTCCTTGGTGGGATTGGCGCAGGCTTCGGTGACGGCCTGGAACCAGATGCCCTTGATCTGCTCCAGCTTCACCTGCATCTGCGCCACGGCGATCTGCTTGGTCGGGTACATGCGGCGCTTCACCGGCGGCATGCCCGGCACTTCGCCGCGCAGATATTTCACCGTGAAGTCATAGGACGCCTGGGCGAGGCCCATGTAAGTGGGCGACAGCGTCATGAACATGTGCGGCCAGCGCATCGCGGCCTGGAAATAGACGCCGCGTGGCATCAGCGCGGAATCTTCCGGCACGAACACATCCTTGAAGATCAGCGTGCGCGAGACGGTGCCGCGCATGCCGAGCGGATCCCAGTCGCCCACCACGGACACGCCTTCGGACGTCGCGTCGATGGCCAGATACAGCGTGTTGCGGCGCGAGGCCTTTTCACCCTCGGTGATTTCCGTGCAGAGCACGCCATAAAAATTCGCGGAGCCGGACAGCGACGCAAAAATCTTCTTGCCGTTGACGATCCAGCCGCCTTCGACCGGTTTCGCCTCGGTGCCGAAAGCGACACCGCCGGCGGCAGCCGCGCCGCCTTCGGAGAACGGCTGCGCATAGATCGCGCCGTCCTCGAGGATGCGCTTGTAATGCACCGCGCGGCGGCGCTCGTGATCGGCGCGGGTCTGTGCGTCCATGTCGAGATCATCGGCGAGCGGGCCGGACCACAGCGTCGAACAGACATGCATGTTCCAGGTCAGTGCCGTGGCGCCGCAATAGCGGCCGATCTCGGCGGCCGCCAGCGAATAGGTCTGGTAGTCCGCGCCATGTCCGCCATTGGCCTTCGGCACCGAAATGCCGAGCAGGCCGGCCTTGTGCATGTCCCGATAGTTCTCCATCGGGAAGATCGCCTCGCGATCCCACTTCGCCGCGCGCGGCGCGAAATTCGCTTGCGCCAGTTCGCGTGCCTTGGTGATCAGCGCGGCCTGTTCATCGTTGAGACGAAAGGCCTTCGGATCGAACATCGGCTTGTCGAGCACGATGCCGTCGAGACTGCTGGCGGGCGCGTTCATGAGGATGATCCCGAGAGGTTGTGATAGGTCTTGAGGAAGTCGGCGAGCACGTCGTTGAATTCCTGCGGCCGCTCGAAACTGGCGAGATGGCCGACGCCTTCGAGCTCCACATAGGTCGCGCCCGGCACCATGGTCGCCATCTTCGCCATGGTCTTGGCGGGGGCATTGTTGTCCTTGGAGCCCGACAGCAGCATCGTCGGCACCTTGATGTCCGCGATCTCGCTGCGGAGATTGAAGCCGATCATCGACTTCATCGAGGCGCGATAGGTGTCCGGCTTCACCGCGGCCATGCAGTCGCGGGCGAGGTCGAGGCCCTTTGGATCGGGATCGTCGCCGATCAGGCCGGCGACGAGTTTTGGCGCCATGCTCACCATGGTCTCGCCGCGATCCAGCGGTCCGAGCCGGGCATCGATGAAGTTCTTCTGCCACTCGCCGTCGGAACTGCCGAATACAGAAGTGGTCTGTGCGAGGACAGCAGCGCCAGCGAGATCGGGATAGTCATGCAGGAAGCGCTGCACGATCATGCCGCCGATGGAGTGTCCGACCAGCACGGGCTTCCTGGCGCCCACCTCTGCGAGAAAATCCTTCAGCGCCGCTGCAAAATTCGGAATGCTGGGCTCATCGAGCTGCTTTGATCCGCCATAGCCGGGCGCATCCCAGCCGATGGTAAAATAGCGATCGCCAAACGTGTCGATCTGGTTGCGCCAGCCGCGGCCGGCGCCGCCGATTCCATGCAGAAACACCAGCGGCGTCATCGACGCATCGCCTTTGGCTTCATAGCCGAAGCGGCCGTCCTTGGTTGTCAGGGCTTGAGAGTTCGGCACGTTGAGGCCTCCTGTACGATCGGACGCGATAATCCTAGCACGACCGAGATATATGAAAAGCGATAGTTTTAGACTTAAAGTGTCTCGCGCTGCCTAGCACGCGTGCAATGCAGCACCAATTTTCAGCGGTTTGATGTCATAGCGGATTCTGCAGTGCGGCAAGCCTCGCAAACATCGCGCACGCTCTTGCCGGAAATTTCTTTAGGTTTAAAACAATCGCCGGATCGCGCGAGACAGGGAGCCCGCTATGCCCGACACGACATTTCTCACTTGGCCGTTTTTCGAGGACCATCATCGCAAGCTGGCGACCGATCTCTCCCGCTGGGCAGCCGACAATGTCGCGGGTCTGGTCGATCATCACGACACCGATGGCTCCTGCCGCAAGCTGGTGAAGGCATTGGGCGAGGCCGGCTGGCTGCGTGCGGCCGTGCCGGCCGCCTATGGCGGCCTGTACGAGAATTTCGACGTGCGCGCGCTGTGCCTGATCCGCGAGACGCTCGCCTATCAGAACGGCCTCGCCGATTTCGCCTTCGCCATGCAGGGCCTCGGCACAGGCCCGATCACGCTCTATGGCTCCGACGAGATCAAGGCGCGCTATCTGCCGCGCGTCGCCAAGGGCGAGGCGATCGCCGCCTTCGCATTGTCGGAGCCCGATGCCGGTTCGGACGTCGCCGCCATGAGCACGACGGCGGTGCCGGATGGTCCCGACCATGTGCGGATCAACGGCCTGAAGACCTGGATCTCCAATGGCGGCATTGCGGATCAATACGTCGTCTTCGTCCGCACCGGCGAGGCGGGCGCCCGTGGCATCAGCGCTTTCGTCATCGATGCCGACACGCCCGGTTTCACCATCGACGGCCGCATCGACGTCATCGCGCCGCATCCGCTGGCCACGCTGAAATTCGAGGATTGCCGCGTGCCGGTGAAGAACCGCATCGGCAAGGACGGCGAGGGTTTTAAAGTCGCCATGGCGACGCTCGATGTGTTCCGCTCGACCGTCGGTGCCGCCGCGCTCGGCCTCGGCCGCCGCGCGCTCGACGAGGGCCTGCACCGTTCTGTCACACGAAAAATGTTCGGTCATACGCTGGGCGATCTGCAGCTCACCCAGGCCGGTCTCGCCGAAATGGCAACGTCCATCGATGCCTCGGCGCTGCTGGTCTATCGCTCGGCCTGGACCAAGGATCAGGGGGTGCCGCGCGTGACGCGCGAAGCGGCGATGGCCAAGATGTATGCGACCGAAGCCGCGCAGGGCGTGATCGATCGCGCCGTGCAGATTTTTGGCGGTCTCGGCGTGCAGTCGGGCGTCAAGGTCGAGGAACTCTATCGCGAAATCCGCGCGTTGCGCATCTACGAGGGCGCGACGGAAGTGCAGAAGGTCGTGATCGGGCGCGATCTGATCAAGTCGGCGCAGGCGGGAATCTGACAACACTCCAACTGTCATCCCCGCGAAAGCGGGGATCCAGTAAACACTGTCAGCGGTGCGACACACGACCGCCGACGTATACTGGATTACCCGCTTTCGCGGGTGATGACAGACAGTGAATTAGGCGACCGCTGCTTCCTCTTTATCGACGAGCGCGAGTTTCGGCTGAGCCCGGTACCCCGGCGCCGATGCCAGGAACCTTGCATAGGCATCCGCATCCGGCGGCGAGAACTTCTCTGCCAGTGCCCCGCGTCGCGTCACCGTCGCGCCCATTTCGTCGAGCAGTTCGTCGAAATGCTTGAAGTGGTAGGGCGCCACGCAGAGCCCGCCATAGACGCCGGCCGCGGGACGTTCGGTCCGCTTGAAGCGCAACATCATGTCCATATTGGCGTGCATCTCATCGGCCGTCGGCTGCTTTGCCAGTTTGCCATCGGCATAACGCACCAGCCAGTTCGCCGCCATTTCCGCGGTCAGCACCGAACAGAAGCTCGAATTGAAGCCGACAAATCCCATTTCCGGCAGGTCCGGATTGGCGATCACGCGATACAGCCGATACTGCCCGTCCGGCTGGATCAGCCTGTCGCGATAGGCCTGCGGCAGGAACGGCACGTCGAGCTTGAAGCCGATGGCGAGGATCGCGACATCGGCATCGACGCGCTGGCCGCCGGCCATGACGATGGTCCTGCCGTCATAGTGATCGAAGGTGCCGCGGATCGCGGTGATGCGGCCATCGGCGACCATGGGAAAGAAGCCGGGCGTCGCGATGGGCACCGAGCAATTCACGCCATCCTCGAAACGCGTGTCCGGCACCATGTCGCATTTGTTCAGCTTGAGCTGGATCTTGAGCAGGCTTTCCAGCCCGCGCCAGTGCGCCCAGACGAACGGCTTTGCGATCGCATGCTTGATGCGTGACAGCGCGCTCTGGCCCCAGCCGGGAAACATCTCTTCCTGGGCGCGGATGTAGAGGATGCGCTTGAAGTTGATGAGCCCGCCGACGAAATAGGGAATGCGCCATACCGGCTCGCGATAGACGAAAGTGACGGCGCTCGCGCCGGCCTTCACCGAATGCACGGCGATGTCGGTGGCCGATTTGGAGCCACCGAGCACCACGACCTTCTTTCCCTTCACGCGTGACGGATCGGTGTGCTCCGCGGAATGCAGGATCACGCCGCCAGCGGCCTTGAATCCGTCCTCGCCATAGTGATGCAGCTCCTTGCGCTCGTTGAACTGGCCGGTGCAGACGGCGACGAAATCGTAATCCGTCTCGCGCGTGATGCCTGTGCTGTCGCTGGTCGCCAGCGTCCAGCCGGGAAGGCCGTCATCGCGCCGGGCCATCCCCGTCACGGTCGTGTTGAACTGCATCAGCGGCAGCAGATCGTGGCTGCGCGCATAGTCGGTGAGATAGGCGTGGACCTGCGGCCCCTTGGGCCATTCGGGATAGCTTGCCGGCATCGGCCTGTCGGTGAAGCGATAGAGCTCCTTCGGGCTCTGCGTCTGCACCTCCGGATAGGAGCGGGCCGGCTCCCACACGCCGCCGAGATCGCCGCTACGCTCAAGAATGGTGACGCGATGGCCGTGGCTTGCAAAGGCCTTGGCAGCTGCCAGCCCGGCAATGCCGGCACCGATGACGCAGACGTTCTTTTGCATGACCATGGCATGTCTCCTGTCTGTCTCGCATGAATTCGGGACGCAGCTCTCCATGCGCGCAGGCGAGGGCCTGCGCGTCGGGTTGGCGGCGATGTAGTTTCCTTGTTAGTCGTTCGCTTCCGGCGGCAGGAAATCGACTTCGTGCTCGGCGGAAATCCGCACGATCTCGGCAACGTCGCTCAGATTATCGAGCTTCTTGAACAGCGCCTCGAGCTTCGCTGCCGGCGACACCCAGAACAGCGCCCGTGCAGGCTTGTCCGATTTGTTGAAATAGCCATGGGGAATTCCGCGCGGCAACCGAACGAGGTCGCCGGCATGGGCGCGGACCCATTTGCCATCCAGCTTGAGATCGAGCGTGCCTTCCTGCACCAGGATGAATTCTTCCTGGGTCGGATGGATGTGCACGGGGACGAACTGGCCCGGCTCGCTATTGGTCTCGAAGGCGAAAGTGGAGTCGGTCACGGCCTTCGGAAAATAGACCTGGCCGAGGATGTTCCAGGTCGTGCCGCCATATCCCGTGCCGTTTTCGGTGATGCCCTTTTCGAGTGCCGCCATGGTCCGATCCTCTGTTGATTGCCGGCTGCGATGCTGCGCCGGCCGCGTGGTCTGCGCTAGCCGTTGAACGAATTCGCTGTCCGGTTGACGAAATTATTGATGAGAGCGGGCAAGTGCGCTGCGATGCACATGCGTATTCGTTGTGCAGAGCGGCAAAATTTCCGGCGCTGGGCCCGCTTGTTTGGCCGCCGCCGCGTTGACTAGTATCAATCCGACAAAGCGGGCAATCGAGCCATGGCGATGGGTGGAACGATCTCAGTGAGCGACGGCGCGGCGCCTCCCAGGCTGGCCGCCTTCGCCCGCGTCTGCACCACGGATATCGATGAAGCCGCCGATGAGATCGGCCGCATCTTCTGCCCGCATGGGCTGTCGCCGACCGGGCGCAGCGATCCGCGCTTTCACGCGCATCACAACAGCGCCGACTTCGGCGGCTTCTCCATCAACTATGTCTCCTATGGCGGTTCGGTGACCATCGATCCCGGCTGCCTCGATCGCTTCTTTCTGCTGCAGGTACCGCTGCGTGGCCATGCCCATGTGAGCACCGGCGGTCGCCAGGTGGAGGCGAGTGCCGAGCGAACGGCCTCGCTGCTGTCGCCGACGATGCCGACACGCATGCAGTGGCAGGACGACTGTGCCAAGCTGATCCTGCTGATGGACCGCCGCATGGTGGAGCAGCGCGCCGCGGCCTTGTCGGAACGCGCCGACGGCGTCATCGAGTTCGATCCCGAGATCGACCTGACGACGCCGTTCGGCCGCGCCTTGCGTGCGCAGCTCGATTATCTCGTCGATCTCGCCGAACATGCCGGGCCGGAGCAGTCCTTCTCCGCCGCGCTCACGGCGATGTTGCGCGAAGCGGCCCTGAGCTTGTTGCTGACCGGGCAGCGCCATTCGTTCACCGACGCCATCGCGCAGATTGATCGCGGCCCTGCACCATTGCCCGGCGTGCTGCGCAAGGCCCGGCATTACCTTGAAGCCCATGCTGCCGAACCGCTCGATCTGGAGCGCATGGCGCGTGCCGCCGGCATCGGCATCCGCTCGCTGCAGCTCGGTTTCCAGCGGCATTTCGGCACCTCCATCTCGCAGATGCTGCAGGATATCCGCCTGACGCACCTGCATGCGCGCCTCCGCACCGCGCAGCCCTGCGAACGGGTGATCGACATCGCCTTCGATCTCGGTTTCACCCATCCGAGCCGCATGGCCAGCGCCTATCGCGCGCGGTTCGGCGAGAGCCCGTCGGATACGTTGCGGCGCGGTGGGTGAGGGGGGCGTCGCATCTCACTGTCGTCGCCCGGCTCGACCGGGCGATCCAGTAAACTCCGTCAGGTCGGTGTGTACTGGGTCACCCGGTCAAGCCGGGTGACGACAACATGAGCATGCCCCTTTCTTGCAAAAGCTTGAAGTTTAAAATATATCCGGCTGGCGCATCCAAGCTGGAAGGTTTGCCATGTCCGGATTGTCCCGTTCCTCCCACGCTCTGGTCACCGGCGGCGGCCGCGGCATCGGCCGCGCGATTGCCGCGGTGCTGGCAAAAGCCGGCGCGACCGTCACCATCATGGGACGCAACCGCGCGGTGCTGGACGACGTGGTTGCAGCAGGCGATGCCCATTATGCTGTTGCTGCCGATGTCTCCGATCAGGCTGCCATGCAGGCGGCGATCACGGAGGCCGCCGGGCGCCAGCCCATCGATATCCTCGTCGCGAATGCAGGCGCTGCCGAATCCGCGCCGTTCCTGAAATCCGATGCGGCGCTGTTCCAGCGCATGATGGATGTGAACTTCATGGGCGTCGTGCATGCGACGCATGCGGTGCTGCCCGATATGGTCGCGCGCAAGAGCGGCCGCATCATCGCCGTTGCGTCCACGGCAGGCCTCAAGGGCTATGGCTATGTCAGCGCCTATGTCGCCGCGAAACACGCGGTCGTCGGCCTCGTGCGCGCGCTGGCACTGGAAGTCGCGACCAAGAATGTCACCGTCAATGCCGTGTGCCCCGGTTTCACCGAAACCGATCTGCTCGAAGGCTCGATCGACAACATCATGAGCAAGACCGGCCGCACCCGCGAGCAGGCCATTGCCGAACTCGCCAAACACAATCCGCAAGGCCGGCTGGTGAAGCCTGAGGAAGTCGCCGACGCGGTGCTGTGGCTGTGTGGCACAGGCGCGGGTTCCATCACCGGACAGAGCATCGCCGTCGCCGGGGGCGAGGTGTAAGCTCACCCACAAAGACGAAGACGCATTCAGGGAGACGACATGACCGCACTCGTGAAGAACAAGATCGCCAATCCCGTCACGCTGCCGCTGGCGGAGTACAAGCCCGAGCACTTTTTGCTCAAGGTGGACGGCAATATCGCGACGGTGACGCTCAATCGCCCCGAGCGGAAGAACCCGCTCACGTTCCAGAGCTATCGCGAGCTCACCGATTTCTTCCGTGCCTGCGCGATCGATGACCAGGTCACCACCATCGTGGTCACCGGCGCCGGCGGCAATTTCTCGTCCGGCGGCGACGTGTTCGAGATCATCGGTCCGCTGATCGAGATGAGCACGAAAGATCTCACCGCCTTCACCCGCATGACCGGCGATCTCGTCAAGGCCATGCGCGCCTGCCCGCAGCCGATCATCGCTGCCGTCGAAGGCATCTGCGCCGGCGCCGGCGCGATCATGGCGATGGCGTCGGACATGCGCCTCGCTGCCACCGGCGCCAAAGTCGGCTTCCTGTTCAACAAGGTCGGGCTTGCGGGCTGCGACATGGGTGCCTGCGCGATCCTGCCGCGCATCATCGGCCAGGCCCGCGCCTCGGAGCTGCTCTATACCGGTCGCTTCATGAGCGCAGAGGAGGGCGAGCGCTGGGGCTTCTTCAGCCGCATCGTGGCACCCGAGGAAGTGCTGATCCAGGCGCAGGCATTGGCCAAGTCGATCTCCGAAGGCCCGACCTATGCCAACACCATGACCAAGCGCATGCTGTCGATGGAATGGGCGATGTCCATCGAGGAAGCCATCGAGGCCGAAGCCGTGGCGCAGGCGCTGTGCATGACCACCGAGGATTTTGCGCGCGCCTATCATGCGTTCGCGAACAAGCAGAAGCCGAAGTTCGAGGGCAACTAGCCTCCGCTCTCGCCGTCGTCATCCCCGGGCTTGAGCCGGGGATCCATCTTAAGGCGACGGAGAAGAGGAAGATGGGTGGCCGGGTCAAGCCCGGCCATGACGGAGTTTCAATTGAGGCGGCCGTCGCTGACCTTTTGATGTGCATCAAAGCCATCCGATTGCCATTTGATCAGGCTTGCCAGAAATTGCTTTAGGTTTAAAATATCTCGCAACAGGCACGACTGCGGAGGCGGACATGAAGATCGCGATTATCGGTGGCGGGCCGGCGGGCCTCTATTCTGCGATCCTGCTCAAGAAGCAGCGGCCCCAGGCCGAGATCACGGTCTATGAGCGCAATCGCCGTGACGACACCTTCGGCTTCGGCGTCGTGTTCTCCGATGCGACCCTCGACAATTTCGAAAAATACGATCAGCCGAGCTATCAGCGCATCACCCAGGAATTCGCCTACTGGGACGACATCGCGGTGCATTTCCGCGGCACCGTGCATCGCGTTGGCGGCAACGGTTTTTGCGGCTGCTCGCGCCGCACGCTGCTGCTGATCCTGCAGGAGCGCGCCCGCGAACTCGGCGTGCATCTGTTGTTCGAGGTCGACATTACCGACGAAGCGCGCTTCGCCGATGCCGACCTGATCATTCTGGCAGACGGCATCAACAGCCATTTCCGCAACAAGTATATCGAACACTTCTCGCCCGAAGTGGACCTGCGTTCCAACAAGTTCACCTGGATGGGCTCCACAAAGCCGCTGGATGCCTTCACATTCCTGTTCCAGGAAACCGAATGGGGCCCGTTCATCGCGCATGCGTATCAATATGAAGCGGGCCGCTCGACCTGGATCTTCGAGACCGATCCGGAGACCTTCAAGCGCGCCGGCCTCGAAGGCCTCGGCGAGCAGGACTCCGCCGATCGCATGCATGAGATCTTCAAGGATTTTCTCGGCGACCACAAGCTGCTGATCAACCGCTCGATGTGGCGCAATTTTCCGATGATCCGCAACAAGCGCTGGGTCAAGGACAACATGGTCCTGCTCGGCGACGCCAAGGCGACGGCGCATTTCTCCATCGGCTCCGGCACCAAGCTGGCGATGGAAGATGCCATTGCGCTCTATGAGTCCATGGCCAAGGCGCCGACGGTCGAGGCCGCGCTGCATGACTACGAGCACGGCCGCCGCGAAGAGACCGAGAAGATCCAGCACTCCGCCGACGTCTCGCTGGTCTGGTTCGAGCACGTCGATCGCTTCTGGGATTTCGACCCCGTGCAATTCGCCTTCGGTGTGATGACGCGTTCGAAAGCCATCACTTATGACAACCTCATTTTGCGCGCCCCCGGCTTCGTCAAACTCGCGGATCAGGTCTTTGCAAAACAGGTGAAGGCGCAGGGGTTTGACATCGACGTCGAGAAGCCCGAAGTGCCGATGTTCCAGCCGTTCAAGCTGCGCGACATGGTGCTCGCCAACCGCGCCGTCGTCTCGCCGATGTGCATGTATTCGGCGGAAGAGGGCATGCCCACCGATTTCCATCTCGTGCATTACGGCGCGCGTGCCATGGGCGGGGCCGGCCTCGTCTTCACCGAGATGGTCTGCGTCGGCAAGGATGCCCGCATCACGCCCGGCTGCGCCGGCATCTGGACCGACGCGCAGGAAGCGCAGTGGAAGCGCATTGTCGATTTCGTGCATGGCCATTCGGCGGCAAAGATCTGCCTGCAGCTTGGCCATGCCGGCCGCAAAGGCGCCAGCAAGCTGATGTGGGAGGGCATGGATCGCCCGCTCTCGGAGGGCGCGTGGGACATCGTCTCCGCATCGCCGCTGCCGTATTTCCCGGACAGCCAGGTGCCGACCGAACTCGACCGCGCCGGCATGGATCGCATCAAGCAGGAATTCGTCGACGCGACGATCCGCGGCGACCGCGCCGGCTTCGACATGCTGGAGATGCACACTGCCCACGGCTATCTGCTCGCCAGCTTCCTGTCGCCGCTCACCAACAGCCGCACCGATGAATATGGCGGCGCGCTGGAGAACCGCTTGCGCTTCCCGCTGGAGGTCTTCCACGCCATGCGTGCGGCCTGGCCGAAGCACAAGCCGATGTCGGTGCGCATCTCGGCCACCGACTGGGCCGAAGGCGGCAACACCGGCGATGACGCTGTGGCCATCGCGCGCGCCTTTGCGGAAGCCGGCGTCGATCTCGCCGATATCTCCACCGGCCAGACGGTGAAGGAGTCGCGCCCGATCTATGGCCGCATGTTCCAGACGCCATATTCCGATCAGGTCCGCAACGAGGCCCATGTGGCTACCATGTGCGTCGGCAACATCACCACGGCGGATCAGGTCAATACGATCCTGGCCGCCGGCCGCGCCGATCTGGTCGCGCTCGGCCGTCCGCATCTCACCGATCCGTCCTTCACCATCAAGGCTGCGGCCTGGTACGGCGCGAAGGACGCCTATGCGCCGCCGCAATATATGCCGGGCAAGGACCAGATCTTCCGCAACAGCGTGCGCGACAAGCAGGATTTCGACGACCTGAAAATTAAGGCTAAGCCGAAAACCCGCGCGGAAATGCGCGCCGAAGCGGCTAAGTCGCTTGCCGCCGAATAGATGGGCATGCGACGTTAACGGTTAAAATCAGGGCGTTGCGTCAAGCGGAGTAGAGCGGATGAAAGCGATCATCGTTGGTGGCGGCATTGGCGGTTTGACCACGGCATTGATGCTGCGGGCCCGCGGCATCGATTGCGAGCTGTATGAGCAGGCGGACTCGATCCGCGAGCTCGGCGTCGGCATCAACACGCTGACCCACGCGATCCGCGAACTCACCGGTCTCGGCCTGCTCGACAGGCTTGATGCCATCGCCATCCGCACCGACGAGCTGCATTATCTCAACCGCCACGGCCAGGAAGTCTGGCGCGAGAAGCGCGGCTATGGCGCCGGCTTCGACGTGCCGCAATTCTCCATCCATCGTGGCCGCCTGCAGAGCGTGATCCACAAGGCAGTGGAAGAGCGTCTCGGCACCGAAGCCATCAACACTGGCTGCAAGCTCGGCTCCTTCACCCAGGACGAAGGCGGCGTCACCGCGTATTTCTTCGACCGCAACAACAACCATGTGAAGACCGCGCGCGGCGACATCCTGATCGGCGCTGACGGCATCCATTCAAAAGTGCGCAACACGCTGTTTCCGAACGAAGGCGGGCCGATCTGGAACGGCCTGATGCTGTGGCGCGGTGCGCGCGACTGGCCCTCCTTCCTCACCGGCAATTCGATGATCGTCGCCGGCGGGCTGCATGCCAAGGTCGTGGTTTATCCGATCGCCGAGGGCGAGTCGGCGAGCAGCCGCCTGACCAATTGGGCCGTGCTCGTGAAGACCGGCGAGGGCGGCTCACTGCCGCCGCGCCGTGAAGACTGGTCGCGCCCGGGCAAGCGCGAAGAGCTGATGCCGCATGTGGCGCGCTTCAAGGTGCCGCATATCGACGTGCCCGCGCTGATCACGGCGACGCCGGAATTCTGGGAATATCCGTGCTGCGATCGCGACCCGCTGCCTTACTGGTCGAGCGGCCGCGTCACGCTGCTCGGCGATGCCGCGCATCCGATGTATCCGGTCGGCTCCAACGGCGCTTCGCAGGCGATCCTCGATGCCCGCGCGCTGGCAGATTCGCTGGCCCATGCCGAGCATCCGCGTCAGGCGCTGATGGCCTATGAGCGCAAGCGCCTGCCGATGACGGCCGAGATCGTGCGCGCCAATCGTCGCGGCGGTCCGGAAGGCGTCATCGATGCCGTGGAGCAGATCGCACCGGACGGGTTCGACAATGTCGACAACGTGCTGAGCTACGCCCAGCGCGAGGCGATCGTGAAGGGTTATGCGCATAAGGCCGGGTTCGGTACGCAGCCCGGATTGCAGGTGGTGAACGGGTGATCCTTTATCCCTCCCCCAAGCAGCGTAGCTGCGCAGTGGG
>NZ_JBIISY010000092.1:0-23598 GCF_044340795.1 Tardiphaga sp. | reverse complement strand
GGTCCCGTGCACGCCGGCAAAGGGCACCAGCTTTTCGTCTTCGCCGAGGATCTTCTCGACGACGACATAGAACGGCTTGGCCTTGCCCTGCGCCTCGCGTATCAGGCGGCGCAGGCGCTGGAAATACTGCGAGGGATCGCGCAGGCCGTCGATGTGATCGAGCCGCAGGCCCTGCAGGTTGTCCTCGGCGATCAGGCGCTTCACCTGGGTGTGGATGGCCTCGAAAGTACCGGCGTCTTCGACGCGCAGACCAGCCAGCGTATTGACGTCGAAGAACCGGCGGTAATTGATCTCGCTTGATGCAAGCCGCCACTGGCCGAGCTTGTAGTGCTGGCGCTCCAGCAGCATGTGCAAGGTCTGGATCTGCGCGGGACGATCCGGGCCCGCGCGATAGGCATCAAGGCCGCGGGCGATAACGTCGGCAGCGCCGTCGATGGACGCCAGTTGCTGCTTGAACGCTGGCGCCTCGTTGCGATTGGGGTGGCGCAGGCCCTTGTGCTTGCCAGCCAGTGTCAGGATCGCGCGACCTGCGGCGGTATCGCCGGCGTCTGCTTCCTTGACGATCACGCGCAGCATCTCGCTGTAGCGCTCCGGCGCGATCGGCAGGCGGTGCTCGTAATACCAGGCCGAGAAACTGCCCTCCCTGGCATCGTATTTCAGCTCGATCTCGCCATTCTCCAGCGCCTGGCCGTAGCTGGAGCCGATGATCGGCAGCAGCAGGCCGCCACGGGCGCGATAGGGCAGGAGCTCCCAATCGATATCGAAGGAGACGGCGTGCGGCGACGCCTGCCCCCATTCGAGCACGTCGAGCCACCACGGATTGTCGGCATAGTGCACGCCCACATGATTGGGGACGAAATCGAGGATCAGGCCGAGGTCGTTCTTCTTCAGCGCGGCGCTCATGCGCTCGAAGCCGGCATCGCCGCCGAGCTCGGGGTTGAGCTTGGTGTGATCGACGATGTCATAGCCATGAGTCGATCCCGCGCGCGCCTTTGTGAAAGGCGAGGCGTAGACATGGCTGATGCCGATGGCTTTCAGATAAGGCGCGATCAGCGCGGCGGCGTCGAAGTCAAATTCCTTGGTGAGCTGCAGGCGATAGGTAGCGGTCGGGATGGCCGGCGGCATTCACTTGTCTCCAATCCACCACTGGATCGCCCATGGTGCCAATGCATCGCCTTGTCGGCCCCAGATCAATGTGCCGGTGACGTCCCGGGCGGTGACCTGTTTGCCCGAGAGGTTGGCGCGCAGCGTCAGTTTCCGGTCATCGGCCATGGTCCAGTCAGCGATGACGAGGCCATCGGTTTCCTCGACCTTCCCGAAACGCGCGCCGACGCTACGCGGCACGATATGCTGCTTCCGCATCCGCAGGAGATCACGCACCATGGCCCAGCGCCGCTTGCCAGCGCCGTCGCGCATTTCCCAGTCGATCTTCGCCTGTTCGAAGGTTGCGGCGTCGAGCGGATCGGGGATGTCGTCGCCATATTTCTCATAGGCGCTGGCGAATTCCTTCTTGCGGCCGTTGCGTACGGCATCGGCAAGATCGCCCTGGAAATCGCAGAAGAACGGGAAGGGGACCTTCGAGCCCCATTCCTCGCCCTGGAACAGCATCGGCACCATCGGCGCGAGCAGCGTGATGGCCAGCGCCGCCTCGACTGCCACGGGATCGGCGATGGCTTCCAGGCGATCGCCGAGGGCGCGGTTTCCGATCTGGTCGTGGTTCTGCAGGAAGTTGACGAAAGCGGATGGCGGCAGTTCTCCGCTCGGTTCACCGCGTCCCTCGCCACTACGATGGGCGGAAGGCTGGCCCTGATAGGCGAAACCGGAGCCGAGCGCCCGCACGACATGCTCGATGGGCGTCGGTGCGTAGTCGCTGTAATAACCCTTGTCCTCGCCACTCAGCAGCACGTGCCAGGCGTGGTGATAGTCGTCGTTCCACTGCGCGCGATATTTGCCACGCGCGGGGTTGGTCACGGGATCGAGCAGCGTCGCGCGGTTGTCGTCGTTTTCCAGCACGAGATGGATATGACGGCCGGTGTCGGCGGCGAGCTTGCCGACCTCGCGCGACAGCTCGTGCAGCATCGGCACTTCGCCGGGCTCGGTGATGGCATGCACGGCGTCGAGGCGTAGGCCGTCGAAGCGATAGTCGCGCAACCACATCAGCGCATTCTCGATGGCATAGGCGCGAACCTCGGGCACGCGGTAATCAATGGCCGAACCCCAGGGCGTCTGCGTATCGCAGAAGAAGGTCGGCGCGTATGAGCCGATGTAATTCCCCTCGGGACCGAAATGGTTATAGACCACGTCGAGAAACACGCTGATCCCGCGCAAATGCGCTTCGTCGATCAGCGCCTTGAGATCGTCGGGGGGGCCATAGACGTGATCCGGTGCATAGAGCAAAACACCGTCATAGCCCCAGTTACGGGAGCCGGCGAAGTCGGCAAGCGGCATCAGCTCAAGCGCGGTGAAACCGGTTCTGACGAGATGATCGAGCTTGTCGATCATGGCACGATAGGTGCCCTCCTGTGTAAATGTGCCGACATGGGTTTCCAGCAGCACGGTCTCATCCCACGGCCGGCCGCGCCAGTCAGCGGCGCGCCATTGATAGGTGGTGTGATCGACGATCTCGCTGGGGCCGCTGACGTCCTCGGGCTGGAACGACGAGCCGGGATCGGGCACTTCCGTCTTGCCATCGATGAGGAAGCGATAGGTAGCGCCGGCGGCGATCCCCGGCACATCCACGCTATACCAGCCATTGTCCTCTGCCGTCATCGCCACCGGCTGATCGAGCATCACATCGACACGGCCTGCTGCCGGTGCCCACAATTTGAAGGTGGCGCCCTTGTCGGTCAGGCGTGGCCCAAAGCTGCGCGTTGTCATGCGGGTGTCCCCGCGAATGCGATGACCGAGCGCGGTGGGGCATCCACATCGGCGCCGGGGGGCAGGATGGCAATCGAGAGGTTGTCGTCGGCAGTGTTCAGCACTTGGCGCCAGCTCTTGAATTCGGTGAGTTTCGGCAGCTTGAAGGGAATGCCCTCCGGGGCTGCGTTCAGGACGATGAACAACGGATTGCCGCCCTTTTCGTTCGAACTGAGCACGTAAGAAAGGAACCGGCCGTCCGGGAAGGCCCAGTCAGCCTCGGTCATCTCTTCGGCAGAGGGGGTCAGCCACAGTACGCCATAGCTGCCATCGGTTCGGCGGCCGTCGAGCCATTTTTGCGCGGTGATCTGGGGGAAGCGCTGGCGCAGTTGCGCCATATGGCCGATGAAATCGGTGAGGTCGTCGTCCCTGTTGCCGAGGCCGTTCCAGTCCACCCAGCCGATCTCGTTGTCCTGGCAATAGGCGTTGTTGTTGCCGCCCTGGCTGTTACCGACCTCGTCGCCGGCTAGCAGCAGCGGCACGCCCTGAGCGAGATACAGGCAGGCAAGCTGGTTCTTGCGCAGCTGCCGGCGCAGCGCATTGATCGCAGGATCGTCCGTCGGGCCTTCGACGCCGAAATTATTGCTGTGATTGTCGGTCGAGCCATCGCGATTGTCCTCGCCATTGGCCTCGTTATGCTTCTCGTTATAGGCGAACAGGTCGGCAAGCGGAAATCCGTCATGCACGGTGACATGGTTGATGCCGGCACGCTGCTTGCGGCCGTCATGGTTGAACGTGTCGGACGAGCCGGTCATGCGGCGCGACACGTCGCCGATCAGCGAACCTTCACCGGCCCAGTAGCGGCGCATGGCGCTACGATATTTGTCGTTCCACTCCGACCATTGCGACGGATAGGCGCCAACCTGATAGCCGCCCATGCCGAGATCCCATGGCTCGGCGATCATCTTGACATTGGCGAGCACCGGATCCTGCCGGATGGCCGTCAGGAAATTGCTGTTGCGATCGAAGCCGTTCGGGCCGCGCGCCAGTTCGGTGGCGAGATCGAAACGGAAGCCGTCCACATGGCAGACCTCGACCCAGTAGCGCAGCGAATCCATCACCATCTGCAGCACGCGCGGATGGGTGAGGTTCAGCGATGAGCCGCAGCCGGTGAAGTCGTCATAGTAGCGCTTGTTGTCCGGCATCAGCCAGTAATAGGAGGCGTTGTCGATGCCGCGGAACGAGAGCGTCGGGCCGAGATGGTTGCCCTCGGCCGTGTGATTGTAGACGACGTCGAGGATCACCTCGATGCCGGCATCGTGCAGCCGTGCGACGGTGGTGCGGAAGGCATCGAGCGGATTGTCGGCGCCATAGCGCGCTTCCGGCGCGAAGAAGCTCAGCGTGTTGTAGCCCCAGTAATTGACCAGCTTCATCTCGACGAGACGGCGATCATCCACGAAGGCATGCACCGGCAGTAGCTCGATGGACGTCACGCCGAGCCGCTTGAGATGGTCGATCATCGACGGCGCGGCGAGGCCGCGATAGGTGCCGCGCAAGCCCGCAGGAACATCCTTGCGGCCCATGGTCAAGCCTTTGACATGGGCCTCGTAGAAGATCGTGTCTTCCCACGGAATGCTTGGCCGCGCTTCGCGACGGCCCCAGTTGAAGCTTTCGTCGACCACCACGGCCTTCGGCATGCCGCGGGCATTGTCGCGGCGGTCGAAGGAGAGGTCTTCACGCGACGAGCCGGTGCGATAGCCGAAATGCGCGTCGCTCCAGACCAGGCGGCCTGCCAGCTTCTTCGCATAGGGATCGACCAAGAGTTTGTGCGCATTGAAACGGTGGCCATGCTCGGGCTCATACGGTCCGTGCACGCGATAGCCGTAGAGCTGGCCTGGCGAAACGTCGTTGAGATAGCCGTGGAAGACGTGCTCGTTGTATTCGGGGAGCTCGATGCGTTCGAGCTCGCGACGTCCCTGACCGTCGAACAGGCACAACTCGACCTTCCTGGCATTGGCCGAGAACAGGGCAAAATTCGTCCCCCGCCCGTCCCAACTGGCCCCGAGGCGGGAGGGCGTTCCGGATGACAGGCGCATCGATCAGGCTTCCGGTACGAGGAAGATCGCAGCGAGCGGCGGCAATGTGAGGCTGAGTTCGGGTACGAGTCCGGTGGCCGTCACCTCGCCGGAATTGCCGACATTGCTGCCGCCGTAAAGCGCGGCATCGGAATTGAGCGCCTCGCGCCATTTGCCGGTGAAAGGCACGCGGACGCGGTAGTTATGATAGACATTGGGCGAGAAGTTCACGACGACGAGGCACTGCGATCGTGGCGCGTTGCCCTTGCGGATCCAGGCAAACACGTTGTTGCTGGCGTCGTCGGTCACCATCCATTCGAAACCAGCCGGATCGCAATCAAGCTCGTGCAGCGCCGGGGTGTCGCGATACAGCGTGTTGAGGTCGCGGATCAGCGAGTGGATTCCGGCATGCTTGTCCTGTTCGAGCAGGTGCCAGTCCAGCGAATGATCGTGATTCCACTCGCGCTCCTGGGCGAATTCGCAGCCCATGAACATCAGCTTCTTGCCGGGATGGCCGAACATGAATGAGTAATAGGCGCGCAGATTGGCAAAACGCTGCCAGTCATCGCCCGGCATGCGACCGAGGATCGAACGCTTGCCGTGGACGACTTCGTCATGCGACAGCGGCAGGATGAAGTTTTCCGAGAACGCATATTGCAGGCCGAACAGGATGTCATTGTGCTGGTGCTGGCGATAGATCGGATCCTTGCTGATGTAATTCAGCGTGTCATGCATCCAGCCCATATTCCACTTGTAGCCGAAGCCGAGTCCGCCAAACTCGACGGGACGCGACACCTGCGGCCACGAGGTGGATTCTTCAGCGGCGGTCGTGGCATTGGGGAATTTGCCGAACACTTCGCGATTGAAGCGGCGCAGGAATTCGATCGCCTCGATATTCTCGCGGCCACCATATTTGTTCGGAATCCAGGCGCCTTCTGCGCGGCTGTAATCGAGATAGAGCATCGAGGCCACGGCATCGACGCGCAGACCGTCGATGTTGTAGCGGTCCATCCAGAACAGCGCGTTGGACACGAGGAAATTGACGATTTCCGTACGGCCGTAATTGTAGATCAGCGTGCCCCAGTCCATGTGCCGTCCCTGCAGCGGGTTGGCATGTTCGTAGAGCGCGGTGCCGTCGAAGTGGCCGAGGCCATGCGGATCGTCGGGGAAATGCCCGGGCACCCAGTCGAGCAGCACGGCGAGACCTTCGGCGTGGCAGGCATCGATTAGGGCCGCAAAATCCTCGGGCGAGCCGAAGCGGCTGGTGGGGGCATACATGCCCGTCGGCTGATAGCCCCAGGAGCCGTCGAACGGATGCTCGTTGACCGGCAGGAATTCCACATGGGTAAAGCCGAGATCCTTGGCATATTTCGGCAGCGTCTCGGCGAGATCGCGATAGCTCAGCCATTCATTGTCGCCCTTGCGGCGCCATGAGCCGAGATGCACCTCATAGATCGACATCGGCTTGCCCAGGGCATTGATGCCCTCGGGTGCCGAACGCGGATGCGGAATCTTCTGTTCATCCAGCACGATCGAAGCCGTTGAGGGACGCACTTCTGCCGAGAACGCAAACGGGTCGGATTTCAGCGGCACCTGGCCATGCGGGCCGATGATGTCGAACTTGTAGTGACTGCCAGCGGTGGCGCCGGGAACGAAGAGCTCCCAGTAGCCGACACCGCGCACGCGCATCGGATGCCGGCGCGAATCCCAGAAATTGAAATCGCCGACCACGCTGACGCGCTTCGCATTCGGCGCGAGCACGACAAAGGCGACACCGGCAATGCCGTCGATCACGCGCGGATGAGCGCCGAGCTTGTCATAGATTCGCTGGTCGGTGCCTTCGCCGAGCAGATAGAGATCGAAATCGGTCAGCAGCGGCGGGAAGCGATAGGGGTCTTCGAGATCGACGACATTGTCACCGAACTTTGCACGCAACTGGTATCTGGTCGAGCCATTGGCCAGCGCGCCGACGAACAGGCCGGACTGATGCACGCGCTCCAGCGGCGTGGTCGCGCCATGATCATCAATGGCGTCAACCTTGACGGCATCAGGCAGGAAAGCGCGCACCACCGTACGGTCGTTCTCCTTGTGCGGCCCGAGATAATGGAACGGGTCGGAATGACGGCCTTCGATGATGGCATAGGCTTCAGCGGGAAGATTGGTCATACGGATTCCTTCGGCTCCCCGTTCAGGATGCGCAACAGACCGGCCAGCGGCACGCGCAGCCAATCCGGGCGATGCGCGAGCTCGTACTCGATCTCGTAGAATGCTTTCTCGATCAGGAAGAATTTGAGCATGTCGTCAGCAGATTTTGCATCTGCCGGCCACAACCGCTTGTCGGTCATGGCGTCGCGATAGGCCCCGACGAAGGCATCGATGGCGCGGTCACGCCACGACGTGAGCGCATTGGCGAGCTTGCCATTCTCGTCGGGAGCAACCTGCTCGGCGCGCTCAAGGGCCGCTGTCGCAGAATAGTCGATCGAGCGGATCAGGCCGGCGACATCGCGTGCGGCCGGCGCCTTGCGGCGACGGTCCTCGATGGAGCGGCGCGGTTCGCCCTCGAAATCGATAATGAAGATGTCGTCCTTGACGATCAGCATCTGGCCGAGATGGAAGTCGCCGTGATGGCGGATCTTCAGCCCGTCGATCTTGTCTGGCAGCAGGCCGTTGAGCGTCTCGCGCAGATTGTTGCGCAACGCCAGCACGGCGTCGATCAAGCCACGATCGCCGTCGCGGGCGGCGTTGCGGCGCTGGGCCAGCAGGCTGAACACCGGCTCGGCGCGGGTGACGATTTCGTCGGTCCACACGCGGATGTCGTTGTCCGTGGTGGGCTCCGGCTTGAAGTCGGCGATGTCGTCGCGGCTTGCCAGCGCGATCTGCATTTCTGCGACACGCAGGCCGGTCTGCGTCATGTAACGCAGATAGGCAACCTGGTCCTCGTGCATTTCGGGATGGTCATCGGCTGCGATCAAGCGCTCGCGCTCGACGAAACGATCGAGATAACCCGACGACACCGTCCAGGCGTCGCCCTGGTTCTGCACAAAGGCATGGACGATGGAGACGGCGCTGCGCTGATCACCCTCGATCAGCTCGACGCTGCCGAGCAAGGCCGGGGTGTTGGCGAAGCCGGCAATCTCGGTGAGGAAATGGCCGACCTCGATCTCCGGATTGATGCCGGTCTGCAGCTTGCGATAGATTTTTACGACATAGTCGCTATCGACCAGTGCCGTCGAATTCGACTGCTCGGTTTCCACCGCGCGAATGTTTTCCAGCTTCTGCTGCGGCTTGTCGGTGAGTTTCTTGGTCGGGCGGAATTCGAGCTTCATGCCCTCGACTTCCTCGACCGTCACCGCATTGCGCAAGTTGTACAGCAGCAGCGAGATGAAAATCTCGTCGGTGGCGACATCCAGCAGCGTGCCTTCGCGCGCGCCCTGGCGCACGGCGGCGAATGCCTTGGGATTATAGCGGTCGCGATCGAAACGCACCCAGTCGATCTGCATCGGCAGCACGTAGCGGGATTTTGCGCCGCGCTGGGTGGTCTCGAAGAACACCAGCCATGGCCGGTTGTCGCCGACCAGGCAAAATGGTGTCGCCGAGGTCAGTGCCGGCTGGATCGCCTTGGCATTGCGTTCCGGATACCAGCGCGAGCGCGACAGGAAGCCCGGCAGCACATCATGCTCGAACACGCCGCGGGTACGCGCCAGCGTCATCCAGGTGGAGCCGAGCGGCACCACCAGCGTTTCGAATTCCGGCACCACAGCTGGCTGCGAATGTTCGGAGACGTCGCGCTTCTCGAGCTGGAACCAGTAGAAACCGTAGGGCGCCAGCGTCACCATGTAAGGCAGGTCGCCGATCGGCGGGAATTTGGTGCGGCCGAGCATTTCGAGCGGTACGCGCTCTTTCCACGGCGATAGATCAAGCTCGGTCGCCTGCGCCGCACGCGACAGGTTGGCCACGCAGAGGATCACCTCGTCGCCATACTGGCGCACATAGCACAGCACCGAACGGTTCTCGGGGCGGATGAAGGTCATGGTGCCGCGACCGAAGGCGAGCGTCGACTTGCGCACGGCGATCAGCCGTTTGGTGGCCGACAGCAGCGACGACAGGCTGCGCGACTGCGCTTCCACATTCACCGATTCATAGCCGTAGATCGGATCCATGATCGGCGGGGCATAGAGACGTGCGGGGTCGGCGCGGGAGAAGCCGCCATTGCGGTCCGGCGCCCACTGCATCGGCGTGCGCACGCCATTGCGGTCGCCGAGATAGATATTGTCGCCCATACCGATCTCGTCGCCGTAATAGATGATCGGCGTGCCAGGGAAGGACAGCAGCAGTGAGTCCAGCAACTCGATCTTGCGGCGGTCGTTGTCCATCAGCGGCGCAAGACGGCGGCGAATGCCGACATTGATGCGCGCGCGCGGATCATTGGCGTAGGTCGACCACAGGTAGTCGCGCTCGACATCGGTGACCATTTCCAGGGTCAGCTCGTCGTGATTGCGCAGGAACATGGCCCACTGGCAGTTATCCGGAATATCCGGCGTCTGCCGCATGATGTCGGTGATCGGGAAACGGTCTTCCTGCGCCAGCGCCATATAGATGCGCGGCATCAGCGGGAAGTGATACGCCATATGGCATTCGTCGCTGTCGCCGAAATATTCCTGCACGTCTTCCGGCCACTGGTTGGCCTCGGCGAGCAACAGGCGGCCCGGCGCATAGGCGTCGAGCTCGGCACGCAGATGCTTGATGACCTTGTGGGTCTCCGGCAGGTTCTCGTTATTTGTGCCGTCGCGCTCGATCAAGTAGGGGATGGCGTCGAGACGGAAGCCGTCCACGCCGGCATCGAGCCAGCGCTTCATCACCTGCACGACAGCCGAGAGCACACGCGGGTTGTCGAAGTTCAGGTCCGGCTGGTGCGAGAAGAAGCGGTGCCAATAATAGGCCTTGGCTTCCGGATCCCAGGTCCAGTTGGATTTCTCCGTGTCAGTGAAGATGATGCGCGTGCCGTCATATTTCTGGTCGGTGTCGCTCCATACATACCAGTCGCGTGCGGACGAACCGGCAGGGCTCCGCCGAGCGCGCTTGAACCAGTCGTGCTGGTCCGAGGTATGATTGATGACGAGCTCGGTGATCACGCGCAGGCCGCGGCGCTTGGCTTCGTGAATGAAGCGCTTGAAGTCCTTCATCGTGCCGAAGTCGGGATGAACCGACCCGTAATCGGCGATGTCGTAGCCGTCGTCCCGGCCGGGCGACGGATAGAATGGCATCAGCCAGATGGTGGTGATGCCGAGCTCCTGCAGATAATCGAGCTTGTCGGTGAGGCCGGCGAAATCGCCGATGCCGTCATTGTTGCTGTCCGCAAACGTCTTCACGTGCAGCTGATAGATGATCGCGTCCTTGTACCAGAGCGGATCGATCGCATTGTTCGGCTGTTCGACGCCCGTCTTGGACTTGATGTCGGTCATCACATTCATTCTGGGCGCTTTCAGGCGAGGCAGCGGAAGAGGGCGGCAGGGTCGCGTTGCGGGTCGATGCGCAGGCGGATGCCGCCCCATTCGACGCCGTGGCGTTCACCCGTGATGATATTCTCGACGGCAGCGACATTCCGCTTCTCGCCGTCGACGAGGACCTGTGTGTCGATCGGCAGCCAGAATTCGTAGGGATCGCGCGAAATGGCGATGGCACCGGCCACGACATTGGTGCCGTCCACCGATGTCTTGACGAAGCCGATGATGTTGTCGTTCTCCACCGGCATGAAGCGCAGGTTGGAGATCTGCTGCAGCGCCGGGTTGGCGCGGCGGGCGAAATTCAACGCGGTGATATAGGAGATGATGTTGCCTGGCTTGTGCCAGTCGCGGGTCCTGATCTCGTATTTCTCGGAGTCGAGATACTCTTCCTTGCCCGGAATGGCCTCGTGCTCCAGCAGCTCGAAGCCGTTATAGACACCGTAGACCGACGACAGCACGGCAGCCAGGGCCACGCGCGACTTGAACATCCACTGCTCACCCGATTGAAGGTGATAGGGCAGGATGTCCGGCGTGTTGACGAAGAAATTCGGTCGGTAGTATTCCCGCTCGGGATAGGAGCACAGCTCGTTGAGATATTGCTCGATCTCCCACTTGGCGGTGCGCCAGGTGAAATAGGTGTAGCTCTGCGAGAAGCCGAGCTTCGCCAGACCCTTCATCAGCTTCGGGCGGGTGAAGGCCTCGGCCAGGAACAGCGCATCGGGATGCTTCAGCTGCACCTCGTGGATCGCCCATTCCCAGAACCGCAGCGGCTTTGTGTGCGGATTATCGATGCGGAAAATCTTGACGCCCTGATCGCACCAATAGAGCAGCATGTCGCGCAGCGCATTCCACAGCGAGCCGGCATCGTCACAGCTGAAATCGGGATTGTGGATGTCCTGGTACTTCTTCGGTGGATTTTCGGCATATTTCATCGAGCCGTCCGGCCTGCGCTTGAACCAGTCCGGATGCTCCTTGATCCAGGGATGGTCCGGCGAGCATTGCACCGCGACGTCGATGGCGACTTCCATGTCGTGCTGCTTGCACGCGGCAATCACCGCGTGGAAATCCTCCAGCGTGCCGAGATCGGGATGGATGGCGTCATGGCCGCCTTCCTTACCGCCGATGGCATAGGGGCTGCCGACATCGCCGGGCTCGGCCGTGAGCGAATTGTTCTTGCCCTTGCGGTTGGTCTCGCCGATGGGGTGGATCGGCGTGAAATACAGCACATCGAAGCCCATCGCCGCGATCTCGGGAAGGCGTGCGATACAATCGCGGAACGTGCCGTGCTGGCCGGGCACCTTGCTCTGGCTGCGCGGAATCATCTCGTACCAGGCGCCGTTGCGGGCGCGCTCGCGGTCGATCATCAGCGGCAGCAGGGCCGAGCGGGTGAGATCCGGGCGCGGCTGCGCCTCGGCCATGGCTTCGCGCAGTTTTGGCGAGCGCAGCGGTTCGGTCTCGCCGGTCTGCAGATAGGCCTCGCATTGCTTGACGATGAAGGCCGACGCCTCTTCGCCGCCATTCTGGGCCTTGGTCATCAGCCCGGCGCCTTCCAGCGCATCGAGCGTCACGTCCTGTCCGGCCTTCAGCTTCAGATCGAATCCGTGGCGCCAAGTGGCGAATTCATCGGTCCAGGCCTCGATGGCATAGACGTAACGGCCGATCTCGCTCGGCGTGAACGTACCATGCCAGCGGTCGTTGACATCCATCACCATCGGCGCACGCTGCCACTCGCGATCCTGTTCGCGGCGCCAGACGATGGCGGCATCGATGATCTCATGCCCGTCGCGATAGATATCGGCCCAGACCTCGATAGCCTCGCCGTGAATGCGTTTGACCGGAAACCGACCGCCATCAATGATGGGGTAGATGTCCTCGATATGAAACGCGCCGCTCATCGCGGAGCTGAGAGTGGTCTGGGATGTTCTGTTCACGGTGATGCCATCAACAAGAGGGATGTCAGGACCCGTGTGAGACGGGAGCACTGCAATCCTATAAGAAGCTTCGTGACAGGGGTTTGGTTCCCGTCGGAACCGAGCTTAAGTCATCGCGTTGAAAGTCGGCTATCCTCTTCCGTAACCTCATGAAATTTCGCGACAACCTGCGATTGCCTCAAGGTTGTTGCCTTGCAAACAGCGTGCCGAATGGACCTCTTCGCCAAAGCCGCCGAACTCGGCATTCAGACCGGTTTTCACGATGGACAGGGGCAGTGGCACACCACAAATGCCGCTGCTCTGGAGATCATCCTCAATGCCTTGCCGGTGCGCGCCCCGCGCCGTTTTCTCGATCATGTCGTGGCGCTGCGGGCGGGCGAGGGTGGCCACACCACGCTGACCGAAGCGGCGACATCCCCGCTGAAGTGGGAAGTCTGGGCCGGTGACCGACTAATGGCCGAGGGCTCGGCCAATGGCCGAGAGATCGCCTGGCCGGCGGACCTTCCGGTCGGCGTGCATCGGCTGCGGCTGGCAGACGCCTCGCTCTATTCCGAGGAAACCGCTCTGGTCGTGGCGCCGGGAAAGGCCTATGCCGGGACATTCGACCGCAGCTGGATCATTGCCGTCCAGCTCTATGGCCTGCGCTCCGAGCGCAACTGGGGCATCGGCGATTTCACCGATCTGCAGAACCTGATCCGTGTCGGCGCCAGCCTCGGCGCCGGCGGTGTCGGCCTCAATCCGCTCCATGCGCTCTTCGACGATCGTCCAAGCGAATGCAGTCCCTATTCGCCGAACAGCCGGCTGTTTCTCAATCCGCTCTATATCGACGTGGAGGCGCTTCCCGAATTCACCGGTGCTGCCGATAGCGAACTCGCACCGCTGCGGCGCTCGGCACTGGTGGATTATCCGGCGGTCGCCGCCGCCAAATGGCGCGCACTGCGCGCGGCCTTCGCGCAATTCCAGTCCGATCCCAAGTCGCCGCGTCAGGCGGCGCTGGCAGCGTTCCGCAAGGAGCGCGCACCGTTGCTGACGCGATTCGCCTGTTTCGAGGTGCTGCGCCATCGCTACAAGACCGCGTGGTGGGACTGGCCGGGCGAATGGCAGCATCCGGACGATGCCAGATGCGCCGAGCTGTGCGCAGGCCCCGATGGCGCTGAAGTCGCCTTCATCGAATATGTGCAGTGGAATGCCGATCTGCAGCTGAAAGCCTGCTTCGATCTCACCAATGAACTGAAAATGCCGGTCGGCCTCTATCTCGACGTCGCCGTTGGTGTGCAGGCCGGTGGCTTCGATGCATGGAATGAACAGGTCGCCATCTCGCGGCATCTGTCTGTCGGCGCACCGCCGGATGCGCTGCAGCCTGCCGGCCAGAACTGGGGCCTTGCCGGCTTCAACGCGGCGGGCCTCGAAGTGCAGGGCTTTGCGCCGTTCAAGGACATGCTGCGTGCCTCCATGCGCTATGCCGGCGCGATCCGTCTTGATCACGTGCTCGGGCTCAATCGCCTCTATGTGGTGCCGCACGGCTATCGGCCGGACAACGGCGCCTATGTCAAAATGCCGCTGGAAGCCCTGCTTGCTGTCACCGCGCAGGAAAGCGTCGAGAATACCTGCGTCGTCATCGGCGAGGACCTCGGCACCGTGCCTGAAGGTTTTCGAGACCATATGGCCGCATGGGGTATCTGGTCATATCTGGTGATGATGTTCGAGCGCGACGAGCGCTATGCCTTCCGCGGCATCGACTATTACCAGCGGAACGCGCTGGTCACCTTCAACACCCACGACCTGCCGACCTATCACGGCTGGCGCAGCTACCATGACCTGCATCTGAAGCGCTCGATCGGCATCGATCCCGGCGAAAGCGACGATGCGCGGCGTTACGCCATCGAAATGCTCGACCAGGCGCTGCGACAGAATGGCATCGACCGCATGGATTTCTTCGGCGTCGCTCACTTTCTCGCGCGGACGCGAACCCGCATCGAGGCGATTGCGTTGGAAGATCTGCTTGGCGTCAGCGATCAACCGAACATCCCCGGCACCATTGATGAGCATCCGAACTGGCGGCAGCGGCTGCCGGCCACGATGGAAACGATGGCCTCGTCGATCGATCGTGACGCGCTGCACATCGCAACGGCGGACAGGAGCGCGTCCGCAGTGACCTAAATCCAGTCAGGTGGCGGAGAGACATTGTACAGCAACATCGAAGACTACGCCCTGATCGGCGATTGTGAGACCGCCGCACTCGTCAACCGCAACGGATCGATCGACTGGCTATGCTGGCCGGCTTTCGACTCCGATGCCTGTTTCTCCGCGCTCCTCGGCACCAAGGATCACGGTCGCTGGCAGATCACGCCCGACGGTCCGATCAAGTCCTGCAAGCGGCGCTACCGCGGCGATTCGCTCGTCCTGGAAACCACGCTCGAGACCGACGACGGCGCCGTCACGCTGATCGATTTCATGCCGCCGCGCGGCACCGCGTCGGATGTGGTGCGTATCGTCCGTGGCGACCGCGGCACGGTCAAGATGCGGATGGAGATGATCATCCGTTTTGGTTTCGGCACGGCCATCCCATGGGTCAAGCGCGACAAGGACGGCGCGGTACTGGCAATTTGTGGACCCGACATGACGGTGTTGCACACGCCCATCGAGACCCACGGTGAGAACCTGACCACGGTTGCGAGTTTCGAGGTCAAGGCCGGCGACAGTGTCCCGTTCGTGCTCACCTATGGTCCCTCGCATCTGAAAGTCCCGGAGCCGATCAATGTCGATGCGGCGCTGAAGGACACCGAGGAATTCTGGGCCGAGTGGAGCAGCCGCTGCACTTATAAAGGCGAGCACCGCGATCTCGTGATGCGGTCGCTGATCACGCTGAAGGCGCTGATCTATGCGCCGTCCGGCGGCATCGTCGCGGCGCCGACGACGTCGTTGCCGGAGAAGCTCGGTGGCAGCAGAAACTGGGATTATCGCTTCTGCTGGCTGCGCGATGCCACCTTCACGCTGCTGGTGCTGATGAACAGCGGCTATACCGACGAAGCGCGCGCCTGGCACCGCTGGCTGCTGCGTGCTGTCGCCGGCTCGCCCGCCGAAATGCAGATCATGTACGGCATCATGGGCCAGCGTCGCCTGCTCGAATGGGAAGCCGACTGGCTGCCCGGCTATGGCGGCGCGCTGCCGGTGCGCATCGGCAATGCCGCGCATGCGCAACTGCAGCTCGACGTCTATGGCGAGCTCATCGACAGTTTCCATCAGACCCGCGTGGCCAAGCTCGATCTCGAAGACAGCACCTGGGCGGTGGAAGGCGAGATCCTCGACCATCTCGCCTCGGTCTGGAGCAGGCCCGACCATGGCATCTGGGAGCGCCGCGGCAACGGCAAGCATTACGTGCTGTCGAAAGTGATGTGCTGGGTCGCCTTCGACCGCGCCATCAAGAGCGCCGAGATGTTTGATCTCGAGGCGCCCCTGGAGAAATGGAAAGCACTGCGCGACGAGATCCATCGCGACGTCTGCGAGAAGGGCTTTGATCCCCGCGAAAACACTTTTGTCGAATCCTATGGCTCCGACGTCCTCGATGGCGCGATCCTGTTGCTGCCGGCGGTGGGATTCCTGCCGGTGGACGATCCGCGCGTGAAAGGCACCGTCGCTGCCGTGGAGAAATATCTGATGTGCGATGGCTTTGTGCTGCGTCACGATCCGCGCGAGGTCACCGGCGAAATCCAGCCGGCGGAAGGTGCGTTCCTCGCCTGCACGCTCTGGCTGGCCGAGGCCTATATCCAGATGGGCGATATCGCCAGGGCGGAGGAGCTGTTCGAGCGCGTGGTCGCCGTCGCCAATGACGTCGGCCTGCTGGCGGAAGAATATGACAGCGGCGTCAAGCGCCAGACCGGCAATTTCCCGCAGGCCTTGACGCATATCGCGCTGATTTCAGTGGCGCATAACCTGACCGGCGCGAAGAAGCCGCAGGAGAAGAAAAAGGAGAGGGCGAAATAGCGTCTTTCTTTTCCCTCCCCCAAGCGGCGGAGCCGCGCAGTGGGGAGGGTGGTGAGAAGCGAGCGTTCAGCGAGCTTCGAGACGGGTGGGGTGCTTCCAGAAGCTCCGACGTCACGTGTGGACCCCCACCCCAGCCCTCCCCGCAAGGGGGAGGGAGCCTATGGAGCGCGGATCAGGCCCCAGCATTCCTCTTCAAAATCATCTCCACCGCCCCGGCAAATCCGTCATCCTCATTGGAGCCTGTCACCGCGCTGGCCTTGCCTTTCACGAAATCGCTCGCATTCCCCATGGCGACCGAGAAGCCCGCGACCTCGAACATCGGCAGGTCGTTCCGCATATCCCCAACGACAGCGATCGCTTCCAGCGGAATCCCCAGCCGCTCCGCCATGGCTTTCACAAACGTTCCCTTGCTCTGCGCCGGCGGCGTCACGTCGAGATAATAATTCTGCGACCGCACGGCCACGGCACTGTCGCCCAGCACCCGCTGCATCTCCGTCTCGCAGCGCTCCAGCAGCGGAAAGTCGGAACTCGCGCCGACAATCTTGCAGGCCTTCGCCAGATAGGGCGCAAAATCGTCCACGATCAGCGGCGCGTGCTGGATGGTGTCGCGCTCATGCGGCACATATTTGCCGTCGTCGCGCTTGATGACCCAGTCGTCATTGGTGAAGATCCAGACATCGACATCGTATTTGTCGAGCACCGCGATGCTCTTCTTGGCAGCAGCCTCGCCGATCAGGTGCTGTGTGATAGGGACCAGGTCGCCATCCACCATCGAACTGCCATTGAACGGGCCGATCGGCAGCGTGATCCCGAGCGGATCGATGAGAAAGCGCATGCCGACCGGCGGCCGGCTCGATGTGATGGTGAAGCCGATGCCGTTGTCTTCCAGCTTCTTCACGGCGGCCTTGGCCTTGTCGGTCAGCCGCTTGTCATGAGTCACCAGCGTGCCGTCCACATCGGAAACGACGAGGGCGATCTTGGTCATGATGCGATCCTTCAGGTCGGCAGTTGCTTGGCGATGGCGGCCACGATGCCATCGATGTCATCGTCGATGGACACCGCGATCACCCGCTCATCGGTCCCCGGCATTTCCAGCGTCTTGAACTGGCTATCGAGCAGCGACGGCGGCATGAAGTGGTTTTTCCGTGCCGCCATCCGTTTCGCGATCAGCTCCCGGGAGCCATCGAGATAGACAATGCGAATATCGTGCCGGCCATGCACCAGCAGGTCGCGATAGACGCGCTTCAGCGCCGAGCAGGCCACGACCAGCTTGCCACCCTCGGCGGTGACACGGTCGATCTCGTCGGCGATGCTCTGCAACCAGGGCCAGCGGTCCTCGTCGGTGAGCGCTTGTCCCGCCCGCTGCTTCTCGACATTCGCGGGGGGATGAAAATCATCGCCATCGGCAAAGCGCCATCCCAGCCGCTCGGCCAGTGCCTTTCCGATCGAACTCTTGCCCGAGCTGGACACGCCCATCACGATGAGCGCGTTGGGAGCAGGATCAGACACTGTCGCCCTCCGGCAGCGCTTCGCGATCACAGAGCCAGACTGTTTCGCCATTCGAGCGCGCGCGATTGGCCGGCAGATCCTCGCCCGCCAGTACGCGGCCGAGAATGGCGCGCTTGTCCTCGCCGCTCATCAGGAACAGCATCTCATGGCAGGAGGCGAGCGGCGGCAGCGTCAGGCTGACGCGTGGCACGAATGGTTTGACATGGGCCTCCGGGACGCCGACCACCCAGCGATCGGTAATCTCGATACCGGGATAGCCGGGGAATAGCGACGCGACATGGCCGTCCGGCCCGACGCCGAGCAGAACGAGGTCGAACAACGGCTTTCCGCCGTCGAGCTTGTCGCTGCCGTAGAAATCCTGCAGGTCTCGCATATACAGCGATGCCGCTTCGTCCGGGCTTGCCGCATCCGTTTTGATCGCATGGACATTTGCAGCAGGTGCGCATTTGTCCAGAAACGCGCCCTTCGCCATCGCCATGTTGTTGAGCAGATCGCTCTCGGCGACGAAACGGTCATCGCCGATGAACCAGTGCACGCGCTCCCATGGGATGCGTTTGCGATAGGCATCAGTGGCAAGCAGCTCGTATAACCGCTTCGGGCTCGATCCGCCGGTCAGGCAGATCGCCGGCCGGTCCTTGCTGGCCTCGATCCGCTTGATCAGTCGCTCGGCCGCCGCAGCAGCCAGCGCTGCTGCGTCCGACACTTCGATGATGGTGCGATGCTCGACCATGGTGGCTCCTGTCGCCTAGCTCAGCACGCGCCAGCTACGGCCGTCGCGGGTGAGCAATTCGTCGGCTTCCTCCGGTCCTTCGCTGCCGGCCTTGTAGGTCTTGAGCCCGTCCTTGCCCGCCTTCTTCCAGGCATCGAGGAATGGCTGCACGGCGCGCCAGCCCGCTTCAACGCTGTCGGCGCGCTGGAACAGGATATTGTCGCCGATCATGCAGTCATAAATCAGTGTCTCGTAGCCAGTGGCCGGCGAGGCATTGAAGTAATCCTTGTAACGGAACTTCATCTCGACGCCGTCGATGTTCACGGCAGGGCCGGGCACCTTGGTGTTGAACTTCAGCGAGATGCCTTCATTCGGCTCCACCGCGATGACGAGATAGTTTTCGGCGAGCTTTTCCATCGACATGTCCCGGAACATGGCGAACGGTGCCTGCTTGAACTTGATCGCCACTTCCGTGCGCTTGACGCCCAGCGCCTTGCCCGTGCGCAGATAGAACGGCACGCCGGCCCAGCGCCAGTTGTCGATCATCAGCCTCAGGGCCGCATAGGTCTCGGTGGTGCTGCCCGGCTTGACGTCGTCTGTCTTGAGATAGTCGCCAATGTCGGTGTCGCCGACATGGCCGCCCACATATTGCGCGCGCACTGAATTCTTCAGCGCATCGGCCTCGGTCTGGATCGTGACGGCGGCGAGCACCTCGGCCTTTTCGGAGCGCACCGCATTGGCCTCGAAGCGCGACGGCGGCTCCATGGCGACCAGTGACAGCAACTGGAACAGATGGTTCGGCACCATATCGCGCAGCGCGCCGGTGGCGTCGTAGAACGAACCGCGGTGGCCGACGCCGAGCTTCTCGTCCACGGTGATCTGCACGTGATCGATGTGGTGGCGATTCCAGATCGGCTCGAAGATGCCATTGGCAAAGCGCAGCACGAGGATGTTCTGCACCGTCTCCTTGCCGAGATAGTGATCGATCCGGTAGATCTGCTGCTCGTTCATCAGGCTGAGCAGTTTGGCATTCAGCTTCTTTGCCGATTCCAGATCGGTGCCGAACGGCTTCTCCACCACAAGGCGGCGCCAGGAATTGGTGTCATTGCCGTTTTCCTTCAGCATGCCGGTGCGGCCGAGCTGTTCGGCGATCGGCGCGAAGGCGGATGGCGGCGTGGCGAGATAGAACAGCCGGTTGCCGCCGGTGCCGCGCGCCTGCTCGAGCTTGTCGAGCTCATCCTTCATGCGGTCGAAGCTCTCGGGCTCGCTCGGATCGGCCTCGATACAGGTGACGCAGTTGAGAAGCTTCTGCGCGATCGCATCGTCGACCGGGCGCGTCGCATATTGCTTCAGGCCTTTCAGCAGGTCCTCGCGGAGCGCGTCGCCGGTCATGCCCTTGCGGGCGATGCCGACCACGCAGAATTTCTCTGGCAGCAGATCCGATGCCTGGAGGTTGTAGAGTGCCGCGATCACGAGGCGATGCGCGAGATCGCCGGTGACGCCGAAAATCACGAAGGCGCAGGGATCGGGCTTCTTGGTCTTGTCGGGGGTCTTGGCAGTCACGGACAACTCCGTCGTTTATTTCACGATGTTCGGCGCGTCCTGCCGCTTCGGGTCCGGATGCTGTTCGGGCTCTTTGTGGCCGCCGAAACCGGCGCGCATCGCGGATAGAATCTTCTCTGCAAATGTATGGTCTTGCCGCGAGCGGAAGCGCGCGAACAACGCGGCGGTCAGCACTTCGGCCGGCACCGCTTCGTCGATGGCAGCGTTTACCGTCCAGCGTCCTTCGCCGGAATCCTCGACGAAGCCGGAATATTCCTTGAGCTCGCCGCTCTTGGCCAATGCCGATGCCGTGAGGTCGAGCAGCCATGACGGAATGACGCTGCCGCGGCGCCAGACTTCGGCGATGTCAGGCAGATTGAGATCGTAGCGATGCGCTTCCGGCAGCGCCTCGATGTTGGCGTTCTTGAGAATGTCGAAGCCCTCGGCATAGGCCTGCATCAGGCCATATTCGATGCCGTTATGGATCATCTTGACGAAATGTCCGGCGCCGACCGGGCCGGCATGGATATAGCCTTCCTCGATGCGCGGATCGCGTCCATCGCGGCCGGGAGTGCGCGGGATGTCGCCGATGCCCGGCGCCAGCGTCTTGAAGATCGGATCGAGGCGATCGACCACTTCCTTCTCGCCGCCGATCATCATGCAGTAACCGCGATCGATGCCCCAGACACCGCCCGAGGTGCCGACGTCGATATAGAACAGATTTTTCTTCTTCAGCGCCTGGCCGCGGCGGACGTCGTCCTGCCAGAAGGTGTTGCCGCCATCGATGATGGTGTCACCGGGCTCCAGTAGTTTTGTCAGCTCGTCGATGGTGGTTTCGGTGATCTTGCCGGCCGGCAGCATCACCCAGACATGCCGCGGCTTGTCGAGCTTCTTGACGAAGTCTTCCAGCGACGATCCGCCGACGGCGCCCTCACCAGCGAGGCCGGTGACGGCCTTGGCGTCCTTGTCATAGACCACCGCGGTGTGGCCGTTCTTCATCAGGCGGCGGACAATATTTCCGCCCATTCGGCCGAGGCCGATCATGCCGAGCTGCATTTTGCGATGTCCTTGTCTTGATTGCACATGGCCCGGAGCGATGTCCGGGCCATGTGGGGTCGTTTTAATTCAGTGCGGCCGTGATGGCCTTGTCGAGTGCGGCGAGGCCGGCTTTGAGGTCGCCCTTCAGATGCACGCGCAGAGCGCGCCGGCTGCGATCGGTCAGCACCTCGAAATCGCCACGCGCCTGCGCCGCCTTGATGACGCCGAATGATGCGCGGTAATCGGGGATCGCCAGATCCTTGGCGTCATCCGCGGTGATCTGCAGGAACACGCCCGAGTCCGGTCCACCCTTGTAGGCCTGGCCCGTCGAATGCAGGAAACGCGGGCCGAATTCGGCGCAGGTCGCCACCTTCTTCTTGTCGCGCACCGCCATCCGCATCGCCTGCAGCGCATCGATATGCGCGGTATCGCGTTCGACATAAGCGAGCAGGGCGACGTAGTCACCCGGCGTGACACGGCGGAAGTGTGCCTTGAGCCACGAGGCGAGGTCGCCATTGGCGCCGGCCTTTTTCAGCAATTCGGCATTGCTCTCGTCGGTGTAGAGATCGGCGTCCTTGGACGACACCACCGGTGTCTCCGGCGGTAGCGAGCCGGTCTTCTCGAAAGCCGATGTCAGCTCGCGCGTCTTGATCTTGGCGTCTTCCACATCCGGCTGGTTGAACGGATTGATGCCGAGCACGGCGCCGGCCACGGCGGTCGCGATCTCGAAACGGAAGAACTCCTGGCCGAGATGGTCGATCGACGGCAGCACGATCCGCGTGACGATGTGGCCGGCCTTCTCCAGCGCGGCGAGCTTGTCATCATGCGCCTTGTCGTTCTCGCCCTCGACGCGCAGGTCGATGAAGAAGCGATCGTCACCATAGACCGTCGGTGCGCCCAGCTCTTCGCCATCGATCGGGATCAGGCCCTTGCCGTCCTTGCCGGTGGATTCGGCGATGAGCTGTTCGGCCCAGGCGCCGAAGTCGGCAATCTTTGTCGAGGACAGAATGGTGACCTTGTCACGGCCATCGATGCCGGCATGGCCCATGGCCAGACCGAGCTGCACGCCGGGATTTTCCACCGGCGGCACATCCGGCCCGCAGGAGCGGACCATCGACAGCGTATGCTCCAGCAATTTCGACAGATCGAGACCCGCCGCTGCCGCCGGCACGAGACCGAACGGCGACAGCACGGAATAGCGGCCGCCGATCGCGGGATCGCCGAAGAAGATGCGCGCGAATTTCTGCTCCTTCGCCACCTTCTCCAGCGACGAGCCGGGATCGGTGACGGCGACGAAATGCGAACCCGCCTTGTCAGCACCGACAGCCTTGCTCACTTCGCCGAAGAAATAGTTCTTCATCACGTTTGGCTCGGTGGTGCCGCCGGATTTGCTCGATACGATGAACAGCGCTTTGGCGATGTTCACGGTCTTCGCCATGGTCGCGACCTGCGCTGGATCGGTGGAATCCAGCACATGCAGTTTCGGGAAGCCCGACACATGCGGGAAGGTCACCGCCAGCACTTCAGGCCCGAGGCTCGATCCGCCCATGCCGAGCACGACGGCATCGGTAAAGCCCTGGTCCTTCACCCATTTGGCGAAATCGCTGTAATCGGCAAGCTTGGCCTTCTCGGCAAACGCGCTGTTCAGCCAGCCCAGCCATTTGGCTTCGTCACTGTTGGTCCAGACCGACGCATCCTTGTGCCAGAGCCGGCGGATCTTTGCCGATCCGCGCCATTCCTCGGTGGATTTTTCGACCGTCTTCTTCAGCGTGTCGCCCAGCGCCAGCGACTGCGTGCCGACGGCCTTGCCCAGCGAGGCCGCGCGCTTGTGCGCCACCGCGCCATAGAGCTTGTCCGCGGCATCGGCGAATTGCTTGACGCCGTCGGCGACAAGGTCGGTGGTGATCTTGTCCAGCGAAATGCCGGTCCTGGCGAAATCCGCCAGCACTTTCTTCGCGTCGTCGATCTTCTCTTCGAGGCTGTCGCGCACTTCGCCATGGTCGCGGAAGGCGTCGAGGGTCGCTGGCGGCACGGTGTTCACCGTGTCCTTGCCGATCAGCTCCTCCACATACATGGTGTCGCGATAATCCTTGCTCTTCACCCCCGTGGACGCCCACAGCAGCCGCTGCGGTTGCGCGCCCTTGGCCTTAAGCTTGTCCCAGCGGCTGCCCGCGAACAGCTTCAGATATTCCTGATAGGCGAGCTTGGCGTTGGCGATCGCCACCTTGCCCTTCAGCGCCTTCAGGCGCTCTTTCTCGGCAGGATCATTGGCCTGCGCGATCTTCTCGTCGAGCTGCTTGTCCGCCTGGGTATCGATGCGGCTGACGAAGAACGACGCCACGCTGGCGATGCCCGACGGATCACCGCCACCGGCTACGAATTTTTCGAGGCCGCGCAAATAGGCCTCGGCCACGTCCACATAGACCTTCTGCGCGAACAGCAGCGTGATG
>NZ_JBIISY010000325.1:0-5443 GCF_044340795.1 Tardiphaga sp. | reverse complement strand
CGACTTCACGGCATTGGCCGAGACGCGCAGGCGGATGCCGCGGCCGAGGGTGTCGGAGATGAAGGTCACGTTGACCAGGTTCGGCAAAAACCGGCGCTTGGTCTTGATGTTCGAATGGCTCACCTTGTGGCCGACCTGCGGGCCCTTCAGTGTCAGTTCACAACGCCGGGACATGGCGAAAATCCTCTGTCATCCCCGCCTGCGACCATCAGGCCGGGCAGGGGTTCAAAAATCACGTCCATTTCAGGAGCCGCGGACGTATAGGGTTTTGAGCTGCCGACGTCAAGGCGAGTCACGGAAATGACATGCCAGGCGGCCTGCCTTTCAGGACTTGCGCTCGATCACGGCCCGCCCGTCAGGCGGGTGCAGCGGCAGCGGCCCTCTCATAGCCGGTCCCGATCGCGGATACCACAGGGAACTGGCCGCAAATGCCGAATGGGCGTTGGAAAGCGGCGCAGTTCCCATCATATAAACGACGTATTCCGGCCGGACACGGTGACCATGCCCGGATCCTGCAAGGTGAGACGCGACGTGGACTGCCAAGGTCTTCCCCATCAAGGCCTCCCCCATTTCCGCTCCGGGCCTCGCAGCACCAGGCCGATGATGCGCGCGCGGCGCCTGCTGATGGCGGGCGCGCTCGGCCTTCTGGCCGCCGTGCTGCTGGCCCATCCCCGGCCGGCTGCGGCGCAGGGCAAGGTGGAAGCCAAATATGAAGCCAGCCTCGCCGGCATTCCGGTGGGCAAGGGCACCTGGGCCATCGACATCACCGAGGATCAATACAGCGCGGCGGCGACCGGCGGCACCGCGGGTTTGCTGAAGGCGTTTTCCGGCGGCTCCGGCTTCGGCCAGGCGCAGGGCCGCGTGGTCGCGGGCCAGCTCGGCCCCACCAATTATTCCGCCACCACCACCTCGGCGAAGAAGTCCGAAGCCATCAAGATGCAGATCGCGCTCGGCTATGTGAAGGAATTCTCCATCGAGCCGGAGCCGCCGGCCGATCCCGAGCGCATCCCGGTGACCGATGCGCATCGCCGCAATGTGATCGATCCGATGACCGGCTCGCTGCTGACGGTGCCCGGCACCGGCAATGTGCTGGCGCCGGATTCCTGCCGCACCGGCACGGCGATCTTCGACGGCCGCATGCGCTATGACATCAAGCTCGACTACAAGCGGATGGAGCAGGTGAAGGCCGAGAAGGGCTATCACGGCCCGGCCATCGTCTGCGCCGTCTATTTCACGCCCATCGCCGGCTATGTGCCGGACCGCGCCGCCATCAAATATCTCGCCGCCCAGCGCAACATGGAGGCGTGGCTGGTCCCCGTCGCCGGCACCCGCGTGCTGGTGCCCTATCGCGTGACGATCCCGACCCCGCTCGGCCAGGCGATGCTGGAAGCGACCGAGTTCGTGACCACGGCCGCGCCGGCCAAGGCGGCGGCGAAGACGAATTGAGGGGCGCAAGAGCGCTGCCTCTGTATTGCCGCAAGACTTTCGGGAAAACCGGGTTTTCGACGGCGGATTCCTGCGGCAAACCAGTGGCTGCTGCGGCAGACCGGCGGCCGGCTTGCGGCATTCCAGCGGCGCCGAAGCGCAGTTGACTCTTTGGCCAATCGGAGTCCGTCGGACTCGACGTTATGCACATGAATCTACAGGCCTTGTTGCCCTGTCACAAACTTGATCTAGTGAGGACAAAGGGCGCTCGCCGCGACATCTTGGGGGTGAACGGCCCCGGCCGGTGCGGAGTCACCGATTCGGGCCGGTTTCGTTCCGGAGTCGTTCCAGACCACGCTTGCCTTGACAGAAGGCCGCTCGGAAATACTTGAAAACCATGGCCTTTTCGCATTCCCCGCTCGGTACTGGCCGGGCGCCCGGCGCCGGCGTCACCGCCGTCCTCGGTCCCACCAATACCGGCAAGACCCATCTCGCCATCGAGCGGATGCTGGCGCATCCCTCTGGAATCATTGGGCTTCCGCTCCGCCTGCTGGCCCGCGAGGTGTATAACAAGATCCTCGCCCGCGTCGGCCCGGAAGCCGTTGCGCTGGTTACCGGCGAAGAAAAGATCAAACCGTCAAAACCACGATATTGGGTATCCACCGTCGAGGCGATGCCACGAGATCTTGATGTGTCGTTCCTGGCCGTGGACGAAATCCAGATCGCCGCCGATCTCGAGCGTGGACATGTGTTCACGGACCGCATCCTGAATCGCCGCGGCCGCGACGAAACATTATTGCTCGGCGCCGCCACGATGCGCCCGATCGTCGAGAAATTACTCCCTGGAATCAACGTGGTAACCCGCCCGCGGCTATCCACGCTGGAATTCGCCGGCGACCGCAAGATCACCCGCCAGCCGCGCCGCACCGCCATTGTCGCGTTTTCCGCCGATGAAGTTTATGCCATCGCCGAACTCATCAAGCGCCAGCACGGCGGCGCCGCGGTGGTGCTCGGAAGTCTTTCTCCGCGCACGCGAAATGCCCAGGTCGAGCTGTTTCAATCCGGCGATGTCGACTATCTCGTCGCCACCGATGCGGTCGGCATGGGCCTCAATCTCGACGTCGATCACGTCGCCTTCGCCTCTGATCGCAAATATGACGGCTACCAGTTCCGCCGCCTAACCCCTTCCGAATTCTCGCAAATCGCCGGCCGCGCCGGCCGCGCCACGCGCAATGGCACCTTCGGCACCACCGGCCGCTGCGAGCCGTTCGAGCCCGAACTCGTCAATCAGCTGCAGAACCACATCTTCGATCCCGTCAAAGTGCTGCAATGGCGCAATTCCAGGCTCGATTTCGCGTCCATTGCCGCCCTTCAGGTCTCGCTCGCCGAGTCTCCGCGGCATGAAGCACTGACGCGCGCGCCGATCGCGGAAGACCTGCGCGTGCTCGATCACGCCGCGCGCGATGGCGATGTACGCGACATGGCGCAGGGCCGGGACGCCGTCGAAAGACTGTGGGACGCCTGCCAGATTCCCGATTACCGCCGCATCGCGCCGGCCGCCCATGCGGAGCTGGTGACGACGATCTTCGACTTTCTGATGAAGCGCGGCCGCATTCCCGATGCCTGGTTCGGCGCCCAGATCGCGCAGGCGGATCGCACCGACGGCGATATCGACACGTTATCGGGCCGGATCGCGCAGATTCGGACCTGGACCTTTGTGGCAAATCGTCCTGATTGGCTCGCAGATGCCGAACATTGGCAGGGAATCTCCCGTGAATTGGAAAATAAACTGTCAGATGCCCTTCATGAGAGGCTTACAGAGCGTTTCGTTGATCGTCGTACCAGTGTATTGATGCGCCGCTTGCGGGAAAACACGATGCTGAATACTGAAATTGGTAAGACGGGCGAAGTTGTTGTCGAGGGCCACACCATTGGCCGGCTCGATGGTTTTACATTCTTGCCCGATGCGGCCGAAGCCGGCTCCGATGCGAAGGCCTTGCAGGCCGCTGCCTCGAAGGCGCTGGCCGGCGAGATCGACGCGCGCGCGGAAAAACTCTCCAATGCGCCGGACGATCAGCTGGTCCTCACCTCCGATGGCACGCTGCGCTGGACCGGCGACGCGGTCGCGAAGCTTGTGGCTGCTGATGATGTTCTGCAGCCCCGTCTCCGCATCATTGCTGACGAGCGCCTCACCGGTGCGCCGCGCGATGCCGTGCAGGCTCGCCTCGATCTCTTTCTGAAGACGCATATCGAAAAGCTGCTCGCGCCGCTGTTCGAACTCGCAAAGGCTGAAGACGTCACCGGCATCGCACGTGGCATCGCCTTCCAGCTCAATGAAGCGCTCGGCGTGCTCGAGCGACAGAAGATTGCCGCCGAGATGAAGGATCTCGACCAGCCGTCGCGCGCCCTGCTGCGTAAGTATGGCGTGCGCTTCGGCGCCTATCACATCTATTTCCCGAACCTGCTGAAGCCGGCTGCGCGCTCGCTCGCCGCGCTGCTGTGGGCGCTGAAGCAGGACAATGTCGACATGTCCGCGCTGTCCAGCGCGCAGCATCTCGCAGGCTCGGGCCGCACCTCGTTCCCGGTGGACAAGGTGCTCGGCCGCGATGCCTATCGCGTGCTCGGCTATCGCCATGCCGGCGAGCGTGCCGTGCGTGTCGATATTCTCGAACGTCTTGCCGATCTCATTCGTCCCGCTCTGTCGTGGCGCGAGAATTCGCCGGGCGAGAAGCCGGCGGGCGCCTATGATGGCCGCAGCTTCACCGTGACCCAGGCGATGACTTCGCTCACCGGCTCGGCTGGCGAAGATTTTGCGTCGATCCTGCGTGCACTCGGCTATCGCATGGAGAAGAAGCCGGCGCTGCCGCCCGCTCCGCCGAAGCCACTGGCTGCGACCACGCCGATCGAAGCGGCGACTGCCGATGCAACGGTGGAAGCGACGACGGATGCGCCTGCGTCCGATGCTGCGCAGACCGATGTTGCTGCGGAAGCCGCGCCGACCAGCGAAGCCGTTGCTGCAGAGCCGGTTGCGCAGGTTGAGGCGACCGAGACTGCCGAAGCTCCTGCGGTGGAAGAGACTGCTGCTCCATCGTCTGCATCGCTGCTGCCGGAAGTCTCGCCGGTCGCCAGCGAGCCCGTGGTTGAAGCGCCTGCGCAGGCGACGACGGAAGAAGCTGCTCAGGTTGATGCCGCAGTTGCCGAGGCTGCTCCTGCAGAGGCTGCTGCTGCTGATGCTCCTGCCGCGGAAGCAGCTGCGCCTGCCGAGCCAGAAATGGTCGAGGTCTGGCGTCCTGGTGGCCGTTCCGACGAACGCCGTCCGCCGCGCCATGATCGCAATCGCAATCAGCACCGCCGTGACAACAATGCCGGGCAGGCTGCTGTTCCGGCCGGCCAGGCTGAAGGTGCGACCAACGAAGGTGGCCGCGGCAATCGCGGGGATCGCAATGGTGGTCGTCGCGATCGCGATGGTGATCGTGGCGGCAACAAGGATTTCCGTCGCCCGCGCAACGATGCGCCCGGCGGTGGTGCGCCGAACCGCGAAGCGCGTGGCGATCGCAGCAACGACAAGGGCGGCGGCCGTCCGCCGCGCGATCAGCGCTTCGGCGGCGGCAAGGGCAAGTTTGGCGACAAGGGCCGCGAAGGTGGCCGCGACAGGGATCGTGGCGGTGCCACGCGCCCATTCGCGTCCAGCGCCTCGCCGCGGGATCGTGGCGGCGCAATGGATCCGAATTCGCCTTTCGCCAAGCTCGCTGCGCTCAAGGAGCAGCTGGGCAGCAAGGAATAGGCTCTGCTGTAGCCCGGATGGAGCGAAGCGAAATCCGGGAACCGGCGTTTCAGCTATTTCGACATCCCCGGATTGCGCTGCGCTCCATCCGGGCTACGGATCTGGTGCCTGATTGGACCGACAGCGTCTCGACAAATGGCTGTGGCATGTGCGGGTGGTGAAAGCCCGCACCAGTGCAGCTGCGCTGGTCGAGGGTGGCAGGGTCCGGGTTAATGGCGAGCGGCAGAAGTCGCC
>NZ_JBIISY010000091.1:0-23899 GCF_044340795.1 Tardiphaga sp. | reverse complement strand
CTACATCCTGATCCTGCCGCTGTTCGGCGTGTTCTCGGAAGTGACCTCGACCTTCTCGGGCAAGAAGCTGTTCGGCTACACCTCGATGGTCTACGCCACCATCGTCATCACGATCCTGTCCTACCTCGTGTGGCTGCATCACTTCTTCACCATGGGCTCGGGCGCCAGCGTGAATTCCTTCTTCGGAATCACGACGATGATCATCTCGATCCCCACGGGTGCGAAGATATTCAACTGGCTGTTCACGATGTATCGTGGCCGCATCCGGTTCGATCTGCCCATGATGTGGACCATCGCCTTCATGCTGACCTTCGTGATCGGCGGCATGACCGGAGTGATGCTGGCGATTCCGCCGGCCGACTTCGTGCTGCACAACTCGCTGTTCCTGATCGCCCACTTCCACAACGTCATCATCGGCGGCGTGGTGTTCGGCGTGTTCGCGGCGATCAACTTCTGGTTCCCGAAGGCGTTCGGCTTCAAGCTCGATGAGTTCTGGGGCAAGGTGTCGTTCTGGTTCTGGGTCGTCGGCTTCTGGGTCGCCTTCGCGCCGCTCTATGTGCTCGGCCTGATGGGTGTGACCCGCCGCATGCGCGTGTTCGAAGATCCGTCGCTGCAGATCTGGTTCATCATCGCCGGCATCGGCGCTGCGATGATCGCGGCCGGCATCGGCGCCCTCCTGATGCAGATCGCGGTCAGCGTCTGGAAGCGCAAGGAACTGGCCGACCACACCGGTGATCCGTGGAACGCCCGCACGTTGGAATGGGCGACCTCGTCGCCGCCGCCGGATTACAACTTCGCCTTCACCCCGGTCGTGCACGACAATGATGCCTGGTACGACATGAAGAACCGTGGCTATCAGCGTCCGCTGCAGGGCTTCAAGCCGATCCACATGCCGAAGAATACCGGTGCCGGCATCATTCTGTCGGGTCTTGCGACCGCTCTCGGCTTCGCGCTGATCTGGTATATGTGGCTGGCTGCCGCGATGTTCTTCATCGCGCTGATCGCGGGCGCGATCTACCACACGTTCAATTACAAGCGTGACTTCCACATTCCGGTGGATCAGGTCATCAACACGGAAGCCGAGCGTACCAAGCTCCTGGCAGCACAGGCCGCATCATGAGTGCATCGACCCAAACCATGAACGGCGAGGCGCCGGTCTTCTACGTCGCCGACGAGCACGATCATCCGGCCGGCCAGAGCACGTTGCTCGGTTTCTGGCTCTATCTGATGAGCGACTGCCTGATCTTCGCGATGCTGTTCGCGACTTTCGGCGTGCTCGGCACGAGCTACGCCGCAGGTCCCGGGCCGAAGGACCTGTTCGACCTCAAGCTGGTTGCGCTGAACACCGCGATGCTGCTGTTCTCGTCGATCACCTATGGCTTCGCCATGCTGGCGATGATGAAGGGCAAAGTCGGCTCGACGCAGATGTGGCTGGCGATCACCGGCTTGTTCGGTCTCGCGTTCCTTGGCATCGAACTTTACGAATTCCACCATATGATCCATGAAGGTGCTGGCTGGTGGCGTAGCGCCTTCCTGTCGTCCTTCTTCGCGCTGGTCGGTACCCACGGTCTGCACGTCACCTTCGGCATCATCTGGCTGGTGGTATTGATGGTGCAGGTGGCGAAGTTCGGCCTCATCGAGGCCAACCAGCGCCGCCTGATGTGCCTGAGCATGTTCTGGCACTTCCTCGACGTCGTCTGGATCGGCGTCTTCACCTTCGTCTATCTGATGGGAGTCGTGCGATGAGCGCTGACGCACACGCCAATCACGGTCACGCGGCCCACGGCCACGACGATCACGCGCACGGCCATGACGATGGACGTGACCACGGTTCGTACAAGTCCTATCTCACGGGCTTCATCCTCTCGGTCATCCTCACCGTCATCCCGTTCTGGCTGGTGATGACCGGCGCGATCGAGAACAAGAACTGGACCATCGCGATCATCGTGGCCTTCGCCGTGGTGCAGATCGTGGTCCACATGATCTACTTCCTGCACATGAACACGACGTCGGATGGCGGCTGGACCATGATGGCGTTCATCTTCACGCTCATCGTGGTGGTCATCGCGCTCGCCGGTTCGCTTTGGGTGATGTACCACCTGAACGTCAACATGATGCCGGTCCACGACATGCGGAACATGCCCTGATGGGCGTGACCGCGCCTGTATCGGCCGGCGAGGCCGATCGGGCGCCGCGCGGGACTGCCACGCTCACCGTGCTGGCTGTTCTCGCGCTGCTTGGAATTGCAGGCTTCTCGGCGCTCGGCATATGGCAAGTGGAGCGCCGCGCCTGGAAACTCGATCTGATCGCACGTGTCGATCAGCGCAGCCACGCCGCGCCCGCCGCTGCACCCGGGCCCGCGGCGTGGCTGGCCATTTCTCGCAGCAATGACGAATATCGTCGCGTCACGGCCTCCGGCAGTTTCATGCCGGGCAAGGACGTGCTGGTGCAGGCCGTCTCGGATCGCGGTGCCGGCTTCTGGGTGTTGACCCCGTTACGCACCGATGCCGGCTTCACCATTCTCGTCAATCGCGGCTTTGTCAGCCCCGACGAGCGCAAGGCGGACGCCTTTGCTGCCCCCACGTCACCGGTGACGGTGACCGGCCTCCTCCGGATTTCCGAGCCCAAAGGCGGATTTTTACGGACCAACGATCCCGCTGCCGGACGCTGGTTTTCACGTGATGTTGCGGAGATCGCCGAAAGCCAAAAGCTCAAGGATGTCGCGCCATACTTCATCGATGCGGACAAGTCCCTCGATGCGCCGGGCCAGCCCCATGGCGGCCTGACCGTTGTATCTTTTCCGAACAACCACACCGTCTATGCGCTCACCTGGTTCGGTCTTGCGCTCATGCTGGCTGCCGGGGCCCTGTATGTCGGGCGCCACGAGTGGAAGATTCGGAAAAAATCACCATCTCGCGTATGACATGACGAAGTCGCGCCGGCCGGGGTGAGGTCGCGTGCGTCGAGCGTGACGGTGTGAAATGCCGGGTATCGGACTCTCTAGCAACGCAGGTGGACCGGACGGAGCCGGGGTCGGGCCCGACGCGGTGCCGCATGTGTTCGGTTCGGCTGCCATTGCTCCCGTCGTACAGCCGCTCGACGAAACGACCAACGTCAAGAACATCAACCTGCTGATCCAGCTACGCTGGATCGCGGTGGTCGGCCAGGTCCTGACCATCGGCTTCGTTCATATCGTGATGGGCGTCGAGCTGCCGCTGATGCCCATGATCTCGGTGCTGTGCGGTTCGATCTTCCTCAATGTCATCAGCCAGGAATGGCTGCGCAAGCAGACCGACGCGCGTGATCGCGAGCTGCTGATGCTGTTGCTGCTCGACGTCGCAGCTCTCACGGCGCAGCTCTATCTAAGCGGCGGAGCAACCAATCCTTTCGTGTCGCTCTATCTGCTGCAGGTCACCCTCGGCGCGATGCTGCTCAACGCGCGTTCCACCTGGGTAGTCGTAGTCGTCGCCAGTCTGTGCTTCGGGGGGCTGATCATATTCCATCGTCCGCTGGCCTTGCCGCCGGAGATGGCCGATCATCTTTTCCAGATCCACATCATCGGCACGCTGATCTGCTTCGTGCTCGATGCTGCGCTGATCGTGGTCTTCATGACGCGGATCGCGCGCAATCTGCGCGATCGCGACAACGGGCTGGCCGCCTTGCGCCAGCAGGCCGCGGAGGAAGATCATATCGTCCGTATGGGTCTGCTGGCCTCCGGTGCCGCTCATGAACTCGGTACGCCGCTGGCATCGCTCTCCGTCATCCTCAGCGACTGGCGTCGGATGCCCACGCTCGCCAGTGATCCCGAGCTGATGGAAGAGATTGCCGAGATGCAGGCCGACGTGCAGCGCTGCAAGTCGATCGTGACCGGCATCCTGATGTCGGCAGGCGACATGCGCGGCGAAGCGCCCGCGGTGACCTCGGTCAATGACTTTTTCGGCGAGCTGGTTGATGACTGGCGCATGGCGCGGTCCAGCGGAACGCTTGTCTATGAGAACCGATTTGGCGAGGACATGCCGATCGTCTCGGACTCCGCGTTGAAACAGACGATCTTCAACGTGCTCGACAATGCCAATGAGGTGTCGCCGCTGTGGATCCGCGTCGCTCTCGAACGCAACGGCGATCAGCTTGTTCTGAAGGTCAGCGATATGGGGCCGGGATTCGCGCCGGAGATGCTGGCCAATCTCGGAAAACCCTACAATTCCAGCAAAGGTCGCGCTGGCCGTGGGCTCGGCCTGTTCCTCGTGGTTAATGCCGTCCGCAAGCTGGGCGGCTCTGTGGCGGCGGACAATCGGCCGGTCGGCGGCGCCGTCGTCACGCTGTCCTTGCCGCTATCCGCCCTCGCAATAGGAGCGCACCGACATGTCCGATGAACGTCTCTTGATCATCGTCGAAGACGACGAAGGTTTCGCCCGCACGCTCAAGCGCTCGTTCGAGCGGCGCGGTTACAGCGTGCTGCATGCCGAAGGCTTTGAGACACTCACCGAAGTGCTCGGCGACAAGATTCCAGGTTATGCGGTGGTCGACCTGAAGCTCGCCGGCGCGTCCGGTCTCACCTGCGTGGAGGCGCTGCATGCCCTGAGCGAGGATATGCTGATCGTGGTCCTCACGGGCTATGCAAGCATTGCGACCGCGGTCGAGGCGGTCAAGCTCGGTGCCTGCCACTATCTCGCCAAGCCATCGAACACCGATGACATCGAGGAAGCGTTCCAGAAGGCAGCCGGCGATACGCAGGTCGCGCTCACCGAACGGCCGACCTCTATCAAGACATTGGAATGGGAGCGCATCCATCAGACGCTGGTGGAGAGTGATTTCAACATTTCCGAAACGGCCCGCCGCCTTGGCATGCATCGACGGACGCTGGCGAGAAAGCTCGAGAAGCGTCAGGTGAATTGATGTCGAGGCCAGAGGCTAGCAACAGCCCTGATGCCTGAACCAGTAGGCAAGCGCGCCTTCGAGCGGCTTCCATGCCTGCGCCAGCGCTTTGAATTGCGGCACATTTGCCCGATACATCGCGCGGATCTCTGATTCCATCGCATCGAGATCGACGCCGGTGAGCTTGCCCTTGCGGTAGATCGTGCGCCCATCGACGATCACCTCGCGCACGCAGCTGCTATTGCCACGTGCGAATAGCAGGTCGATGGAGTCGACGGGCATGATCGCGTCGCGGTCGAGCTGACCAATGTCCAGCACGACGAAATCAGCGGCTTCTCCAACCGCAAGTGTGCCGGTACCCGGCGCGCCGATTGACCTGCGACCATTGCGGACTGCGAGCGACAGGAACTCGGCGCGGCTCCATGTGCGCTCGAAGCCGAGACCGCCATGGGCCATCTGGACAAGGCGCATTTCTCGGATGGCATCATCGTCCTCGTCGAGTGCCACGCCGTCGATGCCAATCGCGACCTTGCAGCCTCGGCGATGCGCGTCGGCGATAGGCGGGAAACCCGAATGCAGATGCAGGTTGGAGCTGAAATTCGTAACGATGGTTGCGCCGGATTCCGCGATCATGTCGAGCTCATCCGGGCGCGCATGGATGCAATGGGCCACGGTGAGCCGTTTTGACAACAGTCCGATATCTTTCAGATAGCGGACTACGCCGCCGGGAAACGCCCGGTCGGCCCATTGGCGCTGATAGATGGTCTCGAGCAGATGCATATGAACGCGCCTGCCGGTGGCGGCCGAGCGCTCTGCGATCGCTTCGAGAAGTGCAGGCGAGCACCACTGCACACCGGCCGGCCCATACTGCACGTCGATAGTGGGCCCGGCGATTGCCGTATGGATGGCTTCGACACGGTTGAGATACTCTGCCGGTGTCGGGCTGGGGCGAATGAAGAGATCCTGGATCGTCGCGCGGTTTTCATCGGAAAGAGCGGACAGCACATCGGCGCTGTCGCCATAGACCAGCGGGTTCTGGTCGCGCACCGCGAGCGCAAATGCGATCCGGATGCCGACATCACGTGCCGCCCTCGCAATGGCGATTGCTTCATCGACGATCGGCAGCTTCCCGCTGGGGCGTGTGTAATGAATCATCGCGCCACCGCAGCCCGCGCGTGCCGATCGGGCGAGTGAGACAGCGGCGGCGAGATAGGCGTCCGGCGGTGTGCCAAATGCCGAGCGCAAGATCCATGACTCCAGCGGCATACCCGATGCGCCGAAGGAAGTCATGGACGGGCGCGCATGGTCATGAGCATTGACCAATGCGGGGATAACGAGATGGTTCGTCTGCGACCCTGTCGCGGTACCAGTCGAAACTTCCGTGATCAGGCCATTTGCATAGGCAATGCTGGCCTGAGGCACGAGGCCCCGTTCGGTGCCGGTGAAGGCATGGGTCGCAGACAGAACCTCCGTCATGGCGCCGATCAGTTCGCAGTATAGACGAGATCGCGCTCGCCGCGTGGCGGCAGGAAGTCGCGCGAGAAGATCTCCTTCGGCGTCGGGGTGCGCTTCAGCTCATAGCCTTCCACCACCATACCGATGGCGCGGGCCATGCGATCATCCTTGATGTCGCCGACGCCGATCTCCTTCATCTCCGGGGAGACCATCAGCTTCTCGAAGGCGAATTGCATGCGGCGCTTCTCGACGGGCACATCGACCAGGTTGTCGTAAGCCACGACCGACTTCATGGCTTCGTTCTGATCCTTGGCGATGGCAATGTTCGCCTTGTTGATGGCGCGGACGAGGCCAGCCACTGCCTTCGGATTATCCTTCAGCAGTTTCTGCGAAACCATGACGCCGTTGGAGTAGAGATCGAGGCCGAATTCACCGAACGAGAACCACTTGAAGTCCTTGTCCGGGTCCTGACGGTTCAGGACCAGGTTGAAGTAACTGGTGATGTTGAACACGAGCGCTGCATCGATGTCGCCCTTGATCAGCATCGGCTCCTGCAGGTTCGGCGCCATGTTCGACACCTTGATCTTGTCGGCGGCGAGGCCGTTCTTCTGGATGAACACCGGCAACAGGCGCGTGGTCGGCGTGCCCTGCGCGCCGCCCAGCGTGCGGCCTTCGAAATCCTTGATGGTCTTGATGCCGCTGGAATTCTTGGTGACGATCGAGAAGGGCGGCTGGTTCCACATCATATAGACCATGACCGGCGCATCGGCGGGACGCGTCGACGAGTTCTGGATGATGGCATTGACGTCACCGAAGCCGGCATCCCAGGCGCCAGACATGATGCGCGTCACGGTCGCGCCGGAGCCTTCGCCCTGGTCGATAACGACGTTGAGGCCCTCAGCTTTGAAATAGCCTTTGTCCTTGGCGTAGAAGAAGGCGGCGTCGCTGCCCTGGGTCTTCCAGCCGAGCGTGAACTTGATCGTGGTTTCCTGCGCCGAAGCGGCGCTCATGAGCAACACGCTGGAAAAGGCGAGGGCAGTCAATCTCTTCAACATGACGGTCTCCTGGTTGAGTGGTGATTAGGTCGCGATGGCGTCGGTCTTGCGCGTGGCCCATCCGGTCACACGCGCTTCGATCAGGGAGAAAATGACGTAGAGGGCGACGCCAAGGGCTGCGAGAATGAACAGGCAGGCGAAGACCAGCGGCACGTTGAAGTTCGATGATGCACTCATCATCACGTTGCCGATGCCGCGATTGGACGCGACGGTCTCCGCGAGCACCGCGCCGACAAAGGCGTAGCTCACCGCGACCTTCAGCGAGGCGAAGAAGAACGGCATGGTGCGCGGCAGGCCGACATTCCAGAGAATATCCATCTTGCTCGCCCCCAGCGCCTTCAACACGTCTTCGAGCTCGGGCTCCGTGGTTGCGAGGCCGGTCGCGATGTTCACGACGATGGGGAAGAAGCAGATCGACAGTGCGGTGAGGATCGCCGGCACCGAACCCGATCCGAACCACAATACGAAGATCGGCACCACGGCGACTTTCGGGATCGACGAGAAGCCGACCAGTAGCGGATAGGCGGTGTCATAGGCGACTTTGGACACGCCGATGATCGCGCCGAGAATGACGCCGAGGCCGACGCCGAGCGCGAAGCCGGTCATGGTGGTGACCAGCGTCTGCACGATATGCGGCCACAGCACCGGGAAACGCGCGATCAATGTCGCGAGAACGTCGGTCGGACGCGGCAGGATGAGATCCGACATGCCCGAAACGACGCAGAAGAGCTGCCATCCCGCGAAGAAGGCGACGATCAGTCCGAACGACCAGAGCTTTTGACGGAGGCCGAGGTTCATTTATGCCTCCTGCGGTGCTGGCGCGCTGCTGCGCGCATTGACGATGAGATCGCGCAAGCGCTGGTTCAGCGCCACGAAGTCCGGTTCGAATGTCATCGGGATGGTGCGCGGGCGCGGGAAATCCACCGCGCTGTCGTCGAGAATGCGGCCTGGCCGGGCACTCATCACGCAGATGCGGCTGGCCAGGAAGCCGGCCTCGCGCAGATCATGAGTTACCAGCAGAACGGTCGGCTTGTGCTGCAGCCACAAGCCCTGCAGGATCGACCACAACTCTTCCTTGGTGAACTGATCGAGGGCGCCGAAGGGTTCGTCGAGCAGCAACATGCGCGGTTCATGGATCAGTGCGCGGCAGAGATTGGCTCGCTGCAGCATGCCGCCAGAGAGCTGCCACGGATACTTCCTGGCGAAATCCTTGAGACCCACCTGCGCCAGCAGTGCATGGGCCTTGTCGCGGAACTCGGTTTTGCGCTTCTGCCGATATTCGGCGCGGAAAGGCTGCACGATTTTCAGCGGCAGCATGACGTTCTGCTCGATGGTCAGCCAGGGCAGCATGGTCGGGTTCTGGAACGCCATGCCAATCCGCAGCGCCTTGGCCGCAACTTCGCGGCCGCCCACGATGACCACGCCGGTCGTCGGGCGGATCAGATTGCTGACCAGTTTGAGGATCGTCGACTTGCCGCAGCCGGAGGGGCCGACAAGGGCGAGGAATTCGCCGTCGGGGATGATAAGGTTGGTTTCCGACAAAGCCGGCGTGGCGGTAGCACCGCGGCCGAAGGTCACCGAAGTCCGCGACAGCTCGATGGCGGTCGCGATACGTGACGTGCTCTGGGCCACAGCCCCATTCTCTTGCATACTGATCATGACGATAAGTGTATGCAATTGGGGTGCCACTTGAGTCCGACGCGAATCCTCCTCAAATTGCAGGTACCGAACGCTCGCTGCGAATTTATTGGGCAGCGCCGTCGTCAAAGTGCATGCACTTCGCGCAAGCGCTTGTATGCGGGGAGTGATACAGGTTCGACAGAATGCCAGAAACGCCGAATCCAAAGGACAAAGTCGGGATGATCTGCCGTGCCCTTCGGCGGGCGATCATCGAGCAGGCACTGGAGCCGGGCACCAAGCTGCCGGAGGACTCCCTCGGCGAGCGCTTCGGCGTGAGCCGCACCATTGCACGCCACGCGCTCGGGCAACTGGCGTCCGAAGGTCTGGTCGAACTCCGCCGCAACCGGATCGCCGTTGTGGTCACGCCAAGCTGGCAGGACGCGCGCGACATCTTTGATATCCGGATGGAGCTGGAGCGCCTGATCGTGCGCAAGCTCGCGGGCAAGCTGAAACCTGCACAGATCGCTCGCCTGAAGGCGCATGTGGCGGCCGAGCAGGAAGCGCATGACGGGCCGAACGCAGTTTCGATCCGGCTCGCGACCGAATTTCATATCCTGCTGGCGTCAATGACCAGCAGCCCGGTTCTGGTCCGCTATGTCAGCGAGATCGCCTATCGTTGCTGCCTGACATTGTCCTTGTTCAGTCGTCCGCATTCATCGGAATGCGGCATCAACGAGCATATTGCCATCATCGAGGCGCTGCAGGACGGCGATACCGATCAGGCGATGGCACTGATGCACTCGCATCTCGGCGAGGTGGCCAATCGGGCACTGGTCGAGCCGGGTCCAGCCCGCGGCCGTGACCTCGTCGATGTGCTCGCGCCTTATGCGGAAGAAACGCGCTGAGGCTGCCGCGCCTATTGCAGGCGGCGTAGCAGGAATTCATAGAACTTCGGGTCATCGGCCCGCGAGACATTGATACGGATGGCTTTCGCCAGTGGACTGTTCTTGTCGATGCAGAACAGGCTGCCGGGTGCGATGAAGATGCTGCTCTTGGCGCCGTCACGCGCCAGCATCATGTCGTCAATGCCATCGGGCAGCATCAGATAGAGATAATAACCCGTCCTTGCATCGGCATAGAGGCGGTGCCCAGCACGCAGCAATTGCGTACGCACCTGGTTCATCGCGGCGTCGCTGCGTTGTCCTAACCGCTTCAGGTGGCGATCGTAATGCCCGTCCGCGAGCAGCCGGTGTAGCAATCGCTCCACGTGGCCGGAGCTGTTGACGGAGGTGAGCATCTTCAACTCGGCCAGCGTTGCAATACGATCACTGCGCGCTGCGATGAAGCCGGAGCGAAGGCTTGCGGAGAGCGTCTTCGCGAAAGTACCGATCGAGATCACATTGTTGAGCTGATCGAGCGTGGCGAGGCGGCTGTTGGCGGCTGTCGGCAGGTCGGAAAACGGATCGTCTTCGACAATCACGAGATTGGCGCGCATTGCCGTTTGCAGCACCGCATGCGCCACTGGCAGCGAGATTGAACCGCCGGTCGGATTGTGGCCGAGTGATTGGGTGAAGAACAGCTTTGGTCGTTCTGATCTGATCTTCGCGGCGAGATCCCCGACGTCAGGCCCATCCGCCAGTCGTCGCACGCCGACAATGCGCACCTGCGCGAGTGTCAGCTTGGCGAAGAGCGGGTAGTAGCCCGGCTCGTCGACGAGAACCGTGTCGCCAGGTGACAGCATTGCGCGGATGATCAGATCGAGCGCGTGGTTGGCGCCGAAGGTGAGTAACAGGCCATCTTCCTTGACCGCTACCTGCTGCGCCTGCAGACGCGAGGCGATCTGCTGCCGCAATGGCAGGAAGCCGAGTGCGGAGCCATAGGCGTCCGCGGCGACTGGCATGATGCGTCCGGTGCCGCTGAGATGACGCTTGATCTCCGATTGCTCCGTCCAGGATGCAGGCGGTCTCCCATCGCCGACGCGGATCTCGAAATTCTGGGAGAGCTGGGCATTCAGCAGCGACGCGATATCGACGGCCTCGCTGACATGTTTCGGTCGTCCGCTGTCATCGCCGCGATAGATCACAACGAATCCGGAGCCTGCTTTTGCTGCCACGAGATTGCCGAGCACCAGCCGTTCATAGGCTTCGACCACGGTGTTCTTTGACACGCCGAATTCCCCGGCGGCTTTTCTGATGGAGGGCAGGCGATGGCCTTCGGGAAGCCCGCCGGAGAGGATTTGCGCGCGTAGGCGAGTGGCGAGATTGCCCGCAAGCGTCGTGCCTGGATCGGACGGCTTACGCGCGATCGCCATGCGAAGTCCCCGGGTACAGTGCCGAACAATCGATCAAGATCGTACCCCTGCTGGCAGCGCGAATGTCGGCCCGACAGTCGCATGTTGCCAAGCTGCGAGCGATGAAATGCTGCACTGCACAGACTCTATGAGTTCGTAATGCCGGCGCACAGCATCACTGCATGATGGGTACAGTACAGGACAAAATTTGGAAACTGTCCCTTTCCGGGCGCTGGGTCCCGGTGCGTAACTGCGCGCCAACAGAACACCCTTTGCATGGGAGGCGCCGCAATGGCCGTTACGACGTCGGGCAATCAGTCCGAAACCATCAATTCACGTTTGGAAAATCTCCGTAACCTGTCGCCGGCCGAACGGCTGGGCAAGGTGATCGATGCGACGTCGCGCGGCGATAATGAGCGGTCCGCCTTCAGCCCCGGCACGCTGCCTATCGAGCTTGCCAATGGCATGATCGAGAACGTCATTGGCACGTTCGAGCTGCCGGTCGGCATCGCCACCAATTTCACCGTCAATGGCCGCGACTATCTGATCCCGATGGCGGTCGAGGAGCCGTCGGTGGTGGCGGCCGCGTCCTATATGGCGCGTATCGTGCGCAAATGCGGTGGCTTCCAGACGTCGAGTTCGGCCCCGATCATGCGCGCGCAGGTGCAGGTGCTGGGCGTCACTGACGTGCATGGCGCCCGTGCCCGCGTGTTGCGTGCGCGGGATGCGATCATCGAAGCGGCAAATGCCAAGGACAAGGTGCTGATTTCGCTCGGTGGTGGCTGCCGCGACGTCGAGGTGCATGTCTTCGAGACCACACCGGTCGGGGCAATGATGGCGGTGCATCTGATCGTCGATGTGCGCGATGCCATGGGGGCCAACACCGTCAACACCATGGCGGAAACCGTCGCGCCGTTGATCGAGAAGATCACCGGCGGCACCGTGCGTTTGCGCATTTTGTCCAATTATGCCGATCTGCGTCTCGCCCGCGCCACGGTCTCGGTGACGCCGGAAGCGCTCAAGACGGACGAATATGCCGGCGAGCGCATTGCGCAGGGTATCGTCGAGGCTTGTGCTTTCGCCATCGTCGATCCCTATCGTGCCGCCACGCACAACAAGGGCATCATGAACGGCATCGATCCCATCGTGGTCGCCACCGGCAATGACTGGCGCGCCATCGAGGCTGGCGCCCATGTCTGGGCATCGCGCTCCGGCCGCTATACTTCGCTGACCAATTGGGAAATCGATACCAAGGGCAATCTCGTTGGTACCATCGAGATGCCGATGGCGCTGGGCCTCGTCGGCGGCGCGACCAAGACCCATCCCGCCGCGCAGGCCGCGCTGAAGATCCTCGGCGTCCAGAGCGCGCAGGAGCTTGCGGAGGTTACCGTCGCGGTCGGGCTCGCGCAGAACATGGGCGCGCTGCGTGCGCTGGCCACCGAAGGCATTCAGAAGGGCCACATGGCACTGCACGCCCGCAACATTGCCATTGTTGCCGGCGCCACCGGCGACGAGATCGAGAAGGTCGCTGCTGCACTTGCGGCCAATCACGATGTCCGCGTCGATCGCGCCAAGGAAGTGCTCGAGAAGCTGCGCTCCTGAGCTTAAAGGTGCTGCGCGAACACCTGTCTTCGCGCGCACCGTTGTACGACAATGACCCCTCGCCACCAAAGCTGGCGAGGACACGAAAAGGGAGGCCAATGTGAACGCAAAGACTGACACCGACGGGCTCGGGGCGCGCAGCGGCCCGCTGCAGGGCGTGATCGTCCTCGATATCACCCGCGTGGTGGCCGGCCCGTTTTGCTCGATGCTGTTCGCCGATCTCGGCGCCACCGTGATCAAGGTGGAGCATCCCGGCGATCCCGACTATGCGCGCACCTTTCCGCCCTTCGTCGGCGCGGGGGACGATCAGTTCAGCGCCTTTTTCACCCAGTTCAACCGCAACAAGCGGGGCATCACGCTCAATCTCAAATCCGGGGACGGCAAGGCGCTGTTGAAGAAGCTCGTCGCTCGGGCTGATATCCTCGTCGAGAATTTTCGGCCGGGGACCATGGACAAGCTCGGCCTCAGCTATGACACCCTGCGCGAGATCAATCCGAAGCTCGTCTACACAGCGATCAGCGGCTTTGGTCGAACCGGTCCGAATTCGTCTCGCCCGGCCTATGACAATACCGGGCAGGCCGTGGGCGGCCTGTGGTCGATGAACGGCTATCCCGACCTGCCGCCTGTGCGTGTGGGCACCATCATCGGCGATCTTGCCGCGTCGCTCTATGCCGCGATCGGCACGCTCGCCGCACTGCGCGAGGCGGAGCGCAGCGGCAAAGGCCAGGTGGTCGATGTCTCGCAGCAGGATTCGGTGCTGACCCTCACCGAGAATGCCGTGGTGCGTTACACCGTCGAAAAGGACGTCGCGACGCCGCTCGGTAACGATCATCCCTTCGTGCGGCCTTACGGCCAGTTTCCGTGCAAGGACGGCTATGTCTTCTTCGGCGGTTACACCGATAAGTTCTGGGCCATCACCTGTGCCCTGTTTGGCGAGCCGGAGATGGCGCGCGCGCCGGGCATCGACACGATGGAGAAGCGTTTCGATCCGGTTGTGGCAGAGACCAAGGTCAAGCCGCTGCTCGAGCGCTGGTTCAGCAAATACACCAAGGCCGAACTGGAAGAGATGGCCGGCGACCAGGTGCCGCTGAGCGCCATCAAGACCATTCCCGAAGTGGTGGAAGATCCGCATATCGCCGCCCGCAACATGATCGTCAATGTGCCGGTGGCCGGCAAGCTGATCGGCATGTTCGGTCTGCCGATCAAGCTCTCTGCGACAGATCAATCCACCTTTGAGAAAGCGCCGATGCCGGGCGAGCACAATGCGGAGGTACTGGCATCGCTCATTGGCGTAACGCAGGACGAGCTTGAGCGCCTCAAGGCATCGGGAGCCATTTGATGTCGATCGATTTCAGCAAAGACGGCCATGTCGCCACGGTCCGCATCAACCGGCCGGACAAGATGAATGCGCTGACGCTGGCGATGTATGATGATCTCGGCCGCGCGTTTCGCGAGATCAAGGATGATGATGCGGTGCGTGCGGTTGTTCTGGGCGGTGCGGGCGATCGCGCGTTCTGCGTCGGTGCCGACCTGATGGAATCGATCCCGGCATTGGCCTCCGACAGGATGGACATCTCCGCCTGGGATCCGGCCCATATCAAGTTTCCCGGCTTCTACAAGCCGGTGATCAGCGCCATCAAGGGCATGTGCATAGGCGGTGGCTTCGAGATCATGCTGGCGACCGACGTCCGCGTCGCTGCCCGCAATGCCGTGTTCCAGTTGCCGGAGCCGAAGCACGGCTTTGTGCCGGCCGGCGGCACGCTGGTGCGGCTGGTGCGACAGATCGGCTACGCCCATGCCATGGAAATCATGCTGACGGCCGAGCGCTTCTCGGCGGATGACCTGCACGCCAAGGGCGTCATCAATCGCGTTGTCGATGTGGATCAGGTCGAGCCTGTTGCTTTCGAGCTCGCTGCGAAGATTGCGGCGCTGAGCCCGACCGCGATCCAGACCATCAAGGAAGCTGCGCTGACATTGCAGGACTTGCCGCTTGCCGAGGCTTTCCACCAGGAGGCTGCACTTGGCCAGCGCACCTTCACAAGTGCAGACGCGAAGCGCGGCCTCGCCGCCTTCGCCAACAGAAGCGGGAAGTAAGGACACGGCCATATTGCAACAGATGTATCGAGCCAATCGATACACAGAAGGGGGAAGCATGAGACAGATCGACTTTGGACCGCGTCAACTGGGTGCCGCGCTTGTCGGCGTGTTCCTTTGCACGGCTTCGGCCAATGCGCAGACCGCGCAGGTGTCGGACGGTGTCGTCCGCGTCGGCGTCATCGAGGATATGTCGGGCGTCTATGCCGACATCACCGGCAAGGGCGCCGTGACGGCTGCGCAAATGGCCGTCGAGGATTTCGGCGGCAAGGTGCTCGGCATGCCGGTCGAAGTCGTTTTCGCGGATCATCAGAACAAGCCCGACATCGCCGCGACGACCGCGCGAAAATGGTTCGATACCGACAAGGTCGACGCGATCCTCGACGTTGCGTCCTCTTCGCCGGCGCTGGCTGTCCTTGAGATCGCCAAGGAGAAAAAGAAGATCATCACGCTGAGTTCGCCCGGCTCGACCCGGATTACCAACGAAGTCTGCGGCCCCTATGTGGTTCACTGGGCCTATGATTCATTCGCGATCGCCAACAGCACCGGAAAGGCGCAGGTCAGACAAGGATTTGATAGCTGGTATTTCGTGGTCGCCGATTACGCGTTTGGCGCAAGTCTCGAGAAAGATACCGGTGATGTGGTCAAGGCGGCTGGCGGCAAGGTTGTCGGCGCGACCAAGCATCCGGTCGGCACCGCGGACTTCGCCTCGGTCCTGCTGCAGGCGCAGTCGTCCAAGGCGAAGGTGGTGGCGCTTGCCAATGCCGGTGGCGACACCATCAATTCGATCAAGCAGGCGGCCGAGTTCGGCCTGACGTCCGGTGGCCAGAAGCTCTCGGCACTGGCCGGCTTCATCAACGACGTTCACGGGCTTGGGCTGAAGGAAGCACAGGGGCTGACCATCACCGAAGCATCCTATTGGGACATGAATGACGATACCCGGAAATGGTCGAAGCGTTTCTATGACAAGGTGAACGCGATGCCGAACATGCTGCAGACCGGCACCTATTCATCGGTCCTGCATTATCTGAGAGCGGTGCAGGCCGCCGGCACCGACGAGACCGAAGCCGTCATGACGAAGATGCGCGAACTGCCGGTCGATGACGTGTTCTACAAGAACGGCAAGATCCGTGAAGATGGCCGCATGGTCCACGACATGTATCTGTTCGAGGTGAAAAAGCCCGCCGAGTCCAAGGCGCCGTGGGATTATTACAAGCTGCTCGCGACAATCCCCGCAGATCAGGCTTTCCAGCCGCTGTCCGCGTCGCGGTGTCCGCTGGTCAAGAAGTAAGGTCCGGAGGGGCTGATCCCTCCGCTTGCGACAGCAGCCATGCACGGAAAGCCAGGAGCAGCGGATTCCCGGCTTTCTCCTCCGGGGAGGCGAAGTAATACGAGCCGACGCTTTTCAGCGTCAGGCTCGACAGCACGCGCAGCTTGCCGGATCTCAACTGGTCGGAGATCAGAAATTCCGGCAGCAGCGCGACGCCAAGGCCAGAACTCGCTGCGCTGATCAAGGTCGATTGAATATCGAAGCGCGGCCCTCGGATCACATTGGTGCCTTCCAGGTCCGCAGCGTCGAACCAGCGCCGCCACGCGTCCGGTCGCGTCACCAGATGAAGCAGCCGCAGTTCGGCAACCTCGTGCGGCGGCAATTCGCCGCGCTTGCCGATCAGCGCGGGCGAGCCGACCGGCAGCAGGACTTCATCGAAAAGATAGTCGGCTTGCGTGCCAGGCCAATCGGGTTGGCCGAAATAGAGGGCGCCATCGAGTGCGGTCTCGCTGAAGAAAAAGCGCGTATTGCGCGCACTCACATTGACGGCCACGCCAGGATGGCGCGCATAAAAGTCCGGCAGGCGCGGGATCAGCCACTGGGTGCCAACCGTCGGCAATGCTGCCACGTCCAGCACGGTCCCATCGGCTTCATAACCCATGATTTCCAGGGCATCGCGCTCGATCCGCTCGATCGTCTGTGCCACTCGGGTGCTGTAGGCTTCGCCCGCACGCGTGAGCGTGATGCGCTTCTTGATGCGGTGGAAAAGCTTGACGCCGAGCTGGGTCTCGAGCTGCGCGATCTGGCGTGACACCGCGCTCTCGGTCAGTGCAAGCTCACCGGCGGCGCGGGTGACGCTGAGATGCTTGGCGGCCGCGCTGAAGGCCATCAGCGCGCCCAGGCTCGGAATTCTACGGCGCATGAGTTCATTCCAAAAACGCAAGATGTCCGCAGATTAAATTGTTTGCATGCCTAAGCACAAGGCAATTAGCTTCCGCCTCATGACGAAAGTCAGCTGCAAGCGGGATTTTTCTGCAGTGGCTGGTTGATCGGATCGCGTCCGTGCCGGGCGGTGGTTCGCTGATAAATCGAGGTTGTGGACGAATGAGCGAGACGAAGCTTCCTGTCATCATCGCGGGCGCCGGGCCGGTGGGCATGGTCGCCGCGGCGGATCTGGTGCGGCAGAACATTCCGGTCCTTGTGCTGGAAAAGAACGACACGCTGAGCGGCGAGTCCCGCGCGTCGACCTTCCACCCGCCGACCCTCGACATGCTTGATGATCTCGGCTTCGCCAAGGAACTCATCGCGCAGGGCCTGAAGGCGCCCACAGTTCAATATTCGTCGTCGGCGGATGGCGTGCTCGGCACGTTTGATTTCGGTGCGATCTCGGATCTCGTGCGGCATCCGTTTCGCCTTCAGGCCGAGCAGTTCAAGCTCACCCGCATCATTCTCGCAGGTCTGAAGGACAACCCGCTATTCTCCATCGTGTTCGGCTGCGAAGTGAAATCGGTGACACAGACCAGCGATGCCGTCACGCTCGCAGTGACCGCCGGCGGCGAAGACAAGACCTATGAATGCGACTGGCTGATCGGCGCCGATGGCGCCAACAGCATCGTTCGCCGCAGCCAGGACATGGAGTTCGAAGGTTTCACCTGGCCGGAGCGCTTCCTCGTGATGACGACGCCGGTGGACTTCACCGCGCTGCGCCCGGGTGTGTCGTCGGTCAGCTATGTGGCTGATCCCGAGCGCTGGTATTTCCTGCTCCGCATCATCGGCGCCTGGCGCGTGATGATGCCGGTCCCAGGAGAGATGTCCGATGAAGAAGCATTGTCCGAAGGCTACGTGACCTCGTCGATCCGGCGCGTCGTGCCAAGCGATGTGGATGCGCCGATCACCCACACCACGCTCTACCGCGTGCATCAGCGTGTGGCCGCCAATTTCCAGAAGGGCCGTTCTTTCCTCGCTGGCGATGCCGCTCATATCAACAACCCGCTCGGTGGCATGGGCATGAATGGCGGCATTCATGATGCGCTGAACCTGACTTCAAAGCTCGGTGCCGTGATCAACGGCAAGGATGGCGCAAGCATTCTCGCCGATTACGACCTACAGCGCCGCACGGTTACGATGCAGGCCATCCAGGGCGACACGATCCGCAACAAGAAGAATCTCGAAGCGAAGGACGAGGCTGATCGTGCTCGCTTCCGCGACGACATCCGCGCGGCGGCAGCCGATCCCGAAAAGGGCCGCGCCTTGCTCCGCCGGATTGCGATGCTGGATTCGCTCGAGCGGGCGAGCGCATTGCATGTGGATGTGCCGGCCTGATCGCCGTCACATTCTGAGACGACGACCGGCGGCAAGCGACCGCCGGCTGAACAAGAATTGCGTGAGTGGAGGTGCCAAGGCCGTGGTTCTCAAGATTTCATGCAGGATGTTCAGAATGCGAAACAAGGGTTTTTCGATGAAGTGGAAGACGTTCATTCTCGCGGCGCTCATGGCGCCTCTCTCGGTGGGGACGGTCATGGCCGCCTTTCCGGAAAAGATGATCACGATCGTGGTGCCATATCCTGCCGGCAGCACGGCTGACGCGATTCCGCGTCTGGTCGCGCCGTTGATGCAGAAGTCGCTCGGCGTCAATGTCATCATCGAGAATCGCGGCGGCGCGAACGGATCGATCGGTGCGGCGCGCGTGGCGGCGTCGCCGGCAGATGGTTATACGATCCTGCTCGCGACCACGGGCATGATGGCGATCAATCCGTGGATCTACGAGAAGCCCGCCTACAATGCCCAGAAGGACTTCACGCCGATCACCAATGGTGCTTCGACGCCGAACATTCTCGTCGTCAATCCTTCGGTCAAGGCGAATTCGCTGAAAGAGTTGATCGCTTTGGCCAAGGCACAGCCGGGCAAACTCACTTTCGCATCGGCAGGCATCGGCAGCACCAGCCACCTGTGCGGCGAGACGCTGAAAGTGCTCGAAGGCGTTGATGCCGTTCACATCCCCTATCAGGGCGCAGCTCCTGCGCTTCAGGACGTCATCGGCGGTCAGGTCTCGATGATGTGCGACAATCTCTCGAATACGGTTCAGCAGGTCCAGAGCGGTGCGCTACGGCCGATCGTCGTGACCGATCCGGCCGCCAGCAAGCAGCTGCCGAACGTTCCGACTGCGCCGCAGGCAGGGTCGCCTGATCTGCTTGCCGGCAACTGGTATGGCTTCATTGCACCGGCCGCGACCCCGAAAGATGTGATCGAAAAGCTCAATGCATCGATCGTCGAAGCGCTCCGTGATCCGACTGTGGCCGCACGCATGGAAGGCCTTGGATTGACGGTGATTGCCGACAAGCCGGCTGAATTCCAGGCGACGATCACCAAGGACTCGGCGCGGATGGAAGACATCGTCAAGCGCGCCAAGGCGAAGATCTCGAACTGATTTCTGGTCCGAGGGTTGGACTCACAGTCCTTGGTTCGCACTTGATGAAAAGAAAAATGCCGGCGTTCGATTGAACGCCGGCATTTTTAATGGGGCGCGCATGGCTGGTCCTGTTAGACGTCCACATTCGCGCTGAGTGAATTGTCCTGAATGAATTCGCGGCGAGGCTCCACCACGTCGCCCATCAGCTTGGTGAAGATGTCGTCGGCTTCGTCGACCTCCTTGACCTTCACCTGCAGCAGCGAGCGGACATTGGTGTCCAGCGTGGTTTCCCACAACTGGCCCGGGTTCATTTCGCCCAGACCTTTGTAACGCTGCAGGGCGAGGCCCTTGCGGCCGGCATCGGTCACGGATTCGAACAGCGAGACCGGGCCGTGGATCGCAAATTCCATGTCCTTGCGGCGAAGGGTGCCGGATTTCGGATAGGCGTCCTGCAGGCGCTGCGCATATTCGTCGAGCTTGCGGGCATCGGCAGAGCCGAGCAGCGCATCATCGATGAAGGCGACATCCTTCACGCCGCGGATGGTGCGCTCGAAGAAGAAGCCTTCGCCTTCGCGGAAAGCGCCGGTCCAGCCGCGCTCGACTTCGTCGGCCAGCGCATCCATGCGCCGAGCGATATAGCTCGCAGCTTCGTTGGCGACGGCGAGATCGCGCGTCACCTCGACATTCAGGACGCCGGCAATCGCCGCTTGCTCGACCACGTCGCGATTGTAGCGCGAATGCAGATTGTTCAGCGTCGAGCGGATGACGCGGGCATCTTCCACCAGCGACAGCAGATCGCGACCGGTCCGCTCCTCGCCGGAGGAGGTACGGAACAGGCAGTCGTCGAGACCGGTCTCGATCAGATAGTCTTCCAGCGCCCGCTCGTCCTTCAGATACTGCTCCGACTTGCCGCGCGTCACCTTATAGAGCGGCGGCTGGGCGATATAGAGATAGCCGCCTTCGATCAATGTCGGCATCTGGCGGAAGAAGAAGGTCAGCAACAGCGTGCGGATATGGGCGCCGTCGACGTCGGCGTCCGTCATCAGGATGATCTTGTGATAGCGCAGCTTCGACAGGTCGAAGTCTTCGCGGCCGATGCCGGTGCCGAGCGCGGTGATCAGCGTGCCGATCTGCTCCGACGACAGCATCTTGTCGAAACGCGCGCGTTCCACATTGAGGATCTTGCCGCGCAGCGGCAGCACGGCCTGGAATTCGCGGTTGCGTCCCTGCTTTGCCGAGCCGCCTGCCGAGTCACCCTCGACGATGAACAGTTCTGACTTGGAGGGATCGCGCTCCTGGCAGTCGGCAAGCTTGCCGGGCAGCGAGGCGATATCCAGCGCGCCCTTGCGGCGCGTCAGTTCGCGCGCCTTGCGGGCGGCTTCGCGCGCAGCGCCAGCTTCGATCACCTTGTTGACGATGGTCTTGGCTTCGGTCGGATGTTCCTCGAACCAGGCAGCCAACGCTTCGTTGATGCCGTTTTCGACCACCGGGCGCACTTCCGAGGACACCAGCTTGTCCTTGGTCTGCGACGAGAATTTTGGATCCGGCACTTTCACCGACAGCACGGCCGTGAGGCCTTCGCGGCAATCGTCGCCGGTCAGCGAAATCTTTTCCTTCTTGGCGATGCTCTCGGCATAGCCGTTGACCTGGCGCGTTAGCGCGCCGCGGAAACCGGCCAGATGGGTGCCGCCGTCACGCTGCGGGATGTTGTTGGTGAAGCACAGCACGTTCTCGTGGTAGCTGTCGTTCCACCACATGGCGACTTCCACCGAGATGCCGTTCTGCTCCGAGCGCATCACGATCGGGGCCGGCACCATCGCCTTCTTGTTGCGGTCGAGATATTTGACGAATTCCTCGACGCCGCCGTCATACATCATCCTCTCATGCTTCTCCTCGGGATGGCGGAGATCGGAGAGCAGGATGTTGACGCCGGAATTCAGGAAAGCGAGTTCGCGCAGGCGGTGCTCCAGCGTGGCGAAGTCATACTCCACCATGGTGAAGGTTTCGGCTGAAGCATAGAAGGTCACCTCGGTGCCGCGCTTGCCATTGGCATCGCCGACGACGGCGAGCGGGGCGACGGCTTCGCCATGGGCGAATTCGATGATGTGTTCCTTGTCGTTGCGCCACACCCGCAGGATCAGCTTGCTAGACAGCGCATTGACGACGGACACGCCGACGCCGTGCAGACCGCCGGAGACCTTGTAGGAGTTCTGGTCGAATTTGCCGCCGGCATGGAGCTGGGTCATGATGACCTCGGCCGCCGAAATGCCTTCGCCTTTATGGATATCGACGGGAATGCCGCGACCGTCGTCGCGCACGGTCACCGAACCATCGGCATTGAGCACAACTTCGACCGCGCTCGCATGGCCTGCCAGCGCTTCGTCGATGGCATTATCGACGACTTCATAGACCATGTGATGAAGGCCGGATCCGTCGTCCGTGTCACCGATATACATGCCCGGGCGCTTGCGGACCGCATCGAGTCCCTTCAGGACCCGGATCGATTCCGCGCCATATTCTGCCGGAATGACGTGTTCGGTTTCGGCGATGGGCTGCCGGGCTGGTTCAGTCATGGAATGCCTTCGAAGATGATGCCGAATCAGCGCGGGAAACGTCGTCTGAATCCCGCACTTTGTGCCATGAATCCGGCATCGAAACTAGCGCAAAGTCTTGCGCTCCAAGTTATTGAATAAATGGGATTTTTTGGCGGCTTTTCAAGCCGTTTGAAGGCTGTTTTGGCGATGCGATTTCAGCGCTGATCCCAGCCCGGAAACGGCGCCATTTCGAGCGCGATTTTCCGCATGTTACGGCGCTCACGCGGGCGAAAGGGGCCGCCGCGCTATCTTGCCCTGCACCACGTCGAACAGCTCGCCGCTCGGACCGATATCGAAGAAGGCCGCGGGGTCGGCGCCGGTCATCCAGACCTGCGCGCCGAGCTTGCCGAGTTCGCCAAACAGAGACCTGCGACGGTCCGGGTCGAGATGCGCCACGATCTCGTCGAGCAGGAGAAGGGGCGTAATGCCGGTCATCTCGGCGACCAGCGTCGCGTGGGCGAGGATCAGGCCGATCAGCAGGGCCTTTTGCTCGCCGGTGGAGGCATCGCGTGCCGGCATGTTCTTGGGTGCGTAGATTACCTGCAGATCGGTGAGATGCGGGCCATCCAGCGTGCGGCCGGCGGCAGCGTCGCGCGGGCGGTTATCGCGCAGGATCGCGCGGTAGCGGTCTTCCACGGCGGTGGCAGGCTCGCTGGTCAGCGCCTGTTCCATCCAGCCGTCGAGGGCAATGAGTGCTGAGGGAAAAGCGGACGCCGCGCCGCGGGCATGCAGCATGGCAGCCAATCGCGTGACCGTCTCGCTGCGCATGGCGGCGACCGCCACGGCGAGTTCCGCCGTCTCGCGTTCCACGGCATCCAGCCAATGGCTGTCGCTGCTGCGCTCTTCCAGCAGGCGGTTGCGCGAGCGCAGGCTGCGTTCCAGTGCGGAAACGCGGCCATTGTGATCCTTGTCGATGGCCAGCACCAACCGATCGAAGAAGCGTCGCCGTTCCGAGGCCGCGCCCATGAAGAGCTGGTCCATTGCCGGCGTCAGCCACACCATGCGCAGGTGATCGCCGAACGCCGCGGCCGAGCCGACCGGCTCGCGATCGATACGGCAGCGGCGCGAGATCGATGCGCCTTCGATCGGTGGATCGATGCCGGTGCCGAGCGTAGCAAGGCCGACCTCGCCCTCGACGGTGGCCGAGACGGCCCAGGAACCGTCGCCTTCATTATTGGCGACATCGTCCAGCGTGGCGCGGCGCAGGCCGCGGCCGGGAGACAGGAATGAGATTGCCTCGATGCAATTGGTCTTGCCGGCACCGTTCGGCCCGACGAGCGCGACCATGTCTGCCGACGTCTCCAAGGACGCCGTCCGATAGGAGCGGAAATTGGTCAGCGACAGGCGATGGATACGGGAGGCGGTCATGGGGGACACAGCTAGTCCCTGCAAACTCTGCTGTCATCCCCGCGTAAGCGGGGATCCAGTAAACGCTGGCAGCTATGTTTCGCTGGAATGTCTGAGTTTACTGGGTCGCCCGGTCCTAGCGCGCCATTGCGCGCACGGCCCGGCGATGACAGTCACGTTCACGGTAATCACACCCGCATCGGCATCAGCACATACAAGGCGCCCTTGTTGTCCTTGTCCTGCACCAGCGTCGGCGAACCCGGGTCGGCCAGACGCAGCACCGCGACC
>NZ_JBIISY010000090.1:0-23927 GCF_044340795.1 Tardiphaga sp. | reverse complement strand
AGGCTCATAACCTGAAGGTCATAGGTTCAAATCCTATCCCCGCAACCAAACATTCCTGATCATTCCACGTCAGACAGTTATGAGCTGTTTCGAAAAGCCGCCGTCTTCGGCGGCTTTTTCCGTTGGATCTGTCCTCTTTTCCGCTCCAAGCGGCATGATGTCCGGGCCCGGAACGGCGCCGGGTCCGCATCGTTCACCGTCTGCGAATGACAACGGAGATGGATGGATGAAGGGCAAACTCGTTTCTGCGGATGATGGCGTGAAGACCCATGTGGTCGTGCTGGAGACCGGCGAGGAAGCATTCGAGGCGCTGACCAGATACGTCAACGACGCCGGGATCGCTGCAGCATCGCTCACGGCGATCGGGGCCTTCAAGCAGGCGACAGTGGCGTTCTATGAATACGAGACGAAGTCCTACAAGGATATTCCGGTCACCGAAGCGTCCGAGGTGCTGAGCCTGCTCGGCGACGTGGCCGTGGGCGATGACGGCAAGGCCAGCCTGCATCTACATGCAGTGCTCGGCCTGGCGGACGGATCGGTGCGTGGCGGGCATTTCGTCAAGGGCATCGTGCGGCCGACGCTGGAGGTCATCCTCACCGAAACGCCGGCATGTCTGCGGCGCAGGAAGCGCGACGATCTCGGCATCGCGCTCATCGATCTGCAGGAGAGCCGATCGTGATGCGGGCAATCAGGCGACCGCGGTCGGCTTGGGCGGATGCGCCGTGCGCGGATGATGATCGTGCAGATAGGTGGCGAGCGCATTGGCGATGACGCCATCGTCGATCGCGGCCTTGAACAAAATCTCTTGCGCGCCGGGAGGAAGATCTGTCCATATCTTCAATGCCGCCCGTCCGAGCAGGGCTGAGATCTGTACGTCGTCCATGGCAATGCTCCCTTTGCGAAGTGACTGGCGAATGCTTGACGCGACAGACCGCGCGGTTTGGAGCGCCGCGCGGTCTGTCTGATGGGAATAACGAAAAGGACGACAGTTATTTCTTCATGCCGTCCTTTTTCATCATGTCGTCCTTCTTCATCATGTTGTTGTCCTTCTTCATCTTCGCTGAATCCGGGCGATCAACGGCAGTACCGGTGCTCGTGGTACCAGGCTGATTGACGCCGGCGCCCGTGGAGCCGGGCTGCGGGGCGCTCGGATTGGCGCCGGACTGGGCGAAGGAAGCGGAGGCCGAAAGGGCGACGATGGCAGTTGCGATAACAAGCTTGTTCATATGCATGATTCCTGTTGGGGGCACGCGGGCTCAATAAAGGACATGATGCCTTGTTCCGCCTGATCGGAAGGCGTGATCAACTTCTCGCCCGCAGTTCCGGAGAAAATCCATCACGATCAGGAACGCGGCGGCGGTTCGTCCGGATGATACCGGCGGTCGTCGTGCGGCCATGCGGTACTTGGCTCGGGCCGTGATGCATCGTTCTCGTCCAGTTCAGTCTTGTCCACGGACAGGCCAAGCAATTCGGCTTTCAGTGATCGGTAGAAATCTCCGATGATCATGGCTGTGGTCCTTTCCTGCCTATGAGGCAACGCCCGGATAGCTGGAGGTCTTCAACAGGCGGGCCAGATGCGCAGCATTGGCTGCGAGCATCTGGGTTGCCTGTTCGGTCGCCTTGAATGGCGCCTTGAGATCCTTGTAATCGACCGAACCCATCGCCTCGCCGACCCAATAGGTCCCGCCACAGGACGGCACCGTGAAGCCGACATCGTTCAGCGCCTGAAAAATCTCTGCATGGCAATGATGCGCGCCATCCTCGTTGCCGACCACGGCGACGATGGCGACCTTGCCGAAAGACGGCATCCGGCCCTTGTCGTCGGTCTCGCCGAGAAAAGCATCCAGGCGTTCGAGCACGCGCTTGGCAACGCTCGACGGCTGGCCCAGCCAGATCGGCGTGCCGATGACCAGGATGTCGGCGGCGATGATGCGCGAGCGAATTTCTGGCCAGTCGTCGCCATCGCCTTCATCGGACGTCACCCCGGGCTTGATGTTGAATTCCGTCATCCGCAGGCTTTCACCACGGACGTCATGCGTGGCGAGCTCGCGCAGCATTTCTGTGAGCAGTTTGTCCGTCGATGACGGTTCGCTGCCCGGCTTCAATGTGCAGTTCAACGCGATGGCGGTAAGGGTCATGGGGGCCTCTGCTAATGTCATCGCCAAGCACGCGTCACGGCTGGCCGGAGCCGCCTGCTGCGCCGTAGACTTGGCCTGTCGCATAACTGGCATCGGCCGCTGCAAGCTGCACATAGATGGAGCCAAGCTCTGCGGGCTGGCCCGGCCGGCCCAGCGGCGTCATGCTGCCGAATTGCTCCAGCTTCTCCATGGTGGCGCCGCCGGAGACCTGCAACGGCGTCCAGATCGGACCCGGCGCGACGGCATTGACGCGAATGCCACGGGGCGCGAGCTGCTTGGCCAGTGACTTCACATAGCTCGTCGTCGCAGCTTTGGTCTGCGCATAATCGTAAAGTTCGGGTGAGGGATCGACGGCCTGTACCGAAGACGTGCCGATGATCGCCGAGCCCGGCTTCAGATGCGGCAGGGCCGCCTTGATGATCCAGAACGGCGCATAGACATTGGTCTTCATGGTGTCGTCGAAATCCTGCGACGACACATCCATGATGGATTCCCGCGTCTGCTGGCGCGCTGCATTGCTAACGAGGATGTCGAGGCCGCCGAGCTCCTGCACCGCGCGCGCCACGAGGCTGCGGCAGAAGGTTTCGTCCTTGAGATCACCGGGCACGCCGATGCCGACACGGCCTTCGGCCTTGATCAGCTTGATGACGTCGTTGGCGTCGGGCTGTTCGGCTGGCAGATAGTTGATCATCACATCGGCGCCCTCGCGCGCAAAGGCGATCGCGGCGGCGCGGCCCATGCCGGAGTCGCCGCCCGTAATCAGTGCCTTGCGGCCTAGCAGCCGGCCGGAGCCGCGATAGCTCTGTTCGCCGTGATCCGGTGGGGGATTCATGTCGCGTGCAAGGCCCGGCCACGGCTGCGTCTGTTGTTTGAAGGGCGGCTTCGGGTACTTGCCGCGCGGGTCGTCCATCGACGGGGATGTCATTGATTGCTTCACGGTTGCGGCGGCGGGTGTCGCGATCGCGGCCAGGCTCACCATGCCGGCACCGGCCTGCGCAAAGGCGCGACGCGTCAACAGGCGCGCGACGCGATCAGTTGAAATTGGTTTAGTCATGCTGTTCTGCCGGTCAGTCGTGTCGACAAACCGGGATTGCCTGCATCGTTCCGATCGCGAGGCGCAGCGTGGCGGCTTAACTCACGGCCTTGTCGGCAGCCGTCCTGGCGCGGTCGCCCATGCGCTCGACACTTTTGTCGCCAGCTTTCTCGGCCTTGGCGCGCTGCTCGCATTTGGCGCGGATGTCTTCCAGTTCTTCGTCAGTCAGATGCTCGATGCCGACCAGCGAATTGCGGGCGGCGCTGGTGCGGATCAGCTCATCCAGCTTCACCTGAATTGCAGCACTGTCGCGGTTCTGGGAATTCTGGATCAGGAAGACCATCAGGAAGGTCACGATCGTCGTGCCAGTATTGATGATCAGTTGCCATGTATCGGAGTAATTGAAGATCGGGCCGGTGATTGCCCAGACAATGACGACGCCGGCAGCGATGATGAAAGTCGTCGCGCGACCGGCGGCTTGCGATGTAACATTGGCGATCTTGCCGAACAGTCTGTCGGCGGGGCCTGATTTGTCGTGATGCTTCGAGCTGCCCATCGCGGTTCCCTACAGAGTCGGGAACACTCAACGCTGTGTTTTCGGGCGGGTTCCGCGCGACGCTAGCCCGTCGGGTTGCGTCCAGTACGCGGATTGAGCGGCGGCGATGCCTCGCGCTCCAGCCGGAGAGGGACCGGATTCTCCCAGACCTGTTGCAGATGACCATCCTCGTCGGCCCTGAAATAGGGCTCCTTTCCGACTGGCGTCACCGCATCATATGCGCCGTTGCGCTTGTCCGTGTAATCGTCGGGCATGATGTGCTCCTTCGATGAAGGGCCGTCCGGCGATGCCGGACGGCCGATCCGCAATCAGCCGGCCCAATGTGCGGTCACTTCCGCGGCAGGCTTGTTGAGATGCACGTGGGTATCGACATGATCGACCCAGTCGAGCGGAATGAAGTGATGATGCGCGCCATCCGGCGAACTCGATTTCGTCAGCTTGATCTGGTCAGAGCCTTCGAGATGATCGACCTTGCCGACGGTTTTCCGGTCGGCCGAGATGACGTCCATGTGTTCCTTGATGTTCGACGTATCCATCGCAATGTCCTCGTTGGGATTGAGACGATTGCAACAAGCGACATCGGGAAAGGTTGCTGCGCCGCCTCTAGTTGACGCGCGACGGTAGTGTCCATTGCGAAGCCGTCTGCGTATTGGCACTCTCGCCAGCGCACGGTTCGATCACATAACCATCCGCCAGGATCTGCTTGTCGCCGACCATGTCGGTGAGGCCAGCTTCTTCTGCGTGGCGCCACGCGTCCTCATAGGTCGGATAATCGCGGCTCAGCTTCGTCTTGTCTTCGAACAGGGCGTAAGGCATGGCTTGCTCCCTCATGCGGTAGCTGATGTACTGATATCTTGAGCTACATCCGGAAATAGGCAAATAGCGCCAGCACGACCAGCGCGCCGAAGAAGATCCAGACCAGCAGGCCGAGTGACAGCGTCTTGGCCTCGGATGGTGTGTGTCCCGCGGATTGTTCTTCAGGAAGCATGCGACCCTCGCTGGTTCCCGCTCATTACGAACAGCAAGTGCAGGTGCGCGCTTTTACTGTCCAGACAAGCAGGCAATCCGTGAGGATGTGATCCGTTCCTCCTGGAAAGCGCTGCAACCGGCGGCATTCGGAATTGTGGGAGGTTCCATTCCGGCCACGCCATTGCGCGGCGCAAGCCCGATTGGCTTTATGCATGCGAGGGCACGAGCCCGACAAACAGTGAAAGACCTGCAATGCGTAACGTGGACTACGAGAAACTTGATGGCCTCGCGCTGGCGGACCTCCTGGCGCGGAAGGAAGTCAGCTCCGCAGAACTGATGACGTGTGCCATCGATCTCGCCCGCAGCAGGGGCGCGGCCCTCAATGCAATCAGCTATGAGCGCTATGATGAATCGCTCGTCATCGCCAGGACGTGGACTCCGCGCGGGCCGTTCGGTGGCATTCCGTTCCTGCTCAAGGATACGGCCGTAGCGCATGTGCGCCTGCCGACGAGCTCGGGCTCTCGTCTGCTCCGCGACACCACCTATGCGCGCAACGCTACACTAGCCGATCGCTTCGAGAGCGCCGGCCTGATTCCCTTCGCGCGCACCACCGTGCCGGAATTCTGCATGGCCGCGACCACCGAGGCTGCGTGCAATGGCGGGCCGACGCTTAATCCGTGGGACCCAACGCGCTCGCCCGGCGGCTCGAGCGGCGGTGCGGCAGCGGCCGTAGCCTGCGGCATCGTGCCGGTCGCGCATGGCAGCGATGGCGGCGGTTCGATCCGCATTCCGGCTGCCGCCTGCGGCGTCTATGGTCTGAAGGTTTCGCGCGGGCGCCTGCCGATGGGGCCATTCCGCGGCGAAGGCTGGGGCGGCCTCGCCAGCGACGGCGTCCTGTCGCGCAGCGTACGGGACACGGCGGCAGCGCTTGATGCGACCTGCGGCTATGAGCCGGGTTCACCTTATGCCGCGCCGCCTGCGCCGGACTCGTATCTCGATCTCATCAAGCGCGCGCCCGGACCTCTGCGCATCGCGGTGTGGCGTCAGGCATGGAACGACATTCCGGTCGCTGCAGAGTGCGTGGCAGCTGTCGACCATGCGGTGGAATTGCTGCGCGCTGCCGGTCATGAGCTGATCGACAGCGCTCCGCCCGAGCTGGATTACGATGCGCTGGTTCAGTCACATGCGGACATGCTGTCCGCCAATATCGTCGTCAGCGTGGATACGCGCCTCGGCCTGACCGGCAAGGCCCTGCAGGACGACGATCTCGAGCCGGTGATGCGCAACGGCTACGACTACGGCAAGACGATCTCGACCTCGCAATATATCGGCGCCGTTGGTCGCTTCCATGCCGTGGGCCGCATCCTCGACGCCTATATGCAGGACTACGACCTGCTGCTGACGCCGGCTTTGACGCAACTGCCGCCCAAGCTCGGCTATCTCAGCATGCGGGAAGGCACCTATCTCGATTTCCGGCGCAAGATCGCGCGTTACGGAACGTTTGCGGCGATCTTTAACGCCACCGGACAGCCGGCGGCGAGCCTGCCTGCACTGTGGACGGAGAGCGGCCTGCCAGTCGCCATTCAGTTCGTCGGCCGCTTCGGGCGCGAAGATCTGGTGCTGCAGGCCTCGGCGCAGATCGAGCAGGTGCAGCCCTGGGCCCATCGCATTGCCCGGCCTGCATCGCAGGCGTGATGTGATCCCGTGCAAAAAAGAAAGCCGCCGAAATCGGCGGCTTTCTCATCGTGTGTCGTCTCAGTGCTGCGCGGCTTTCCAGTCGCGTTTGATCTTCTTGGCGAGCGACCATTTGTGCACCTCGGTCGGGCCGTCATAAATGCGGAAGGCACGGACTTCACGGAAGGCCTGTTCGACGATGCTGTCGCCGGAGACACCCATGCCGCCCATCACCTGTACGCAGCGATCGGCGATGCGCATCAGCGCTTCGGAAACGGCGACCTTCGCCATCGAGCTTTCATTGGTGCCAAGCGAACCGCCATCAAGCACGCTGGCGCACCAGTCGATCATCAGCTCACATTGCTTGATGTCGATCAAGTTCTCCGCCAGCATGAAGCCGACGCCTTCGTGATCCACCAGCGGCTTGCCGAACGCGTTGCGACGGCAGGCATAGTCGGATGCGATTTCGTTGGCGCGCATGCACAGGCCGAGCCAGCGCATGCAATGCGACAGCCGCGCCGGCGAGAGCCGGATCTGCGCATATTTGAAGCCCTCGCCGGAGGCGCCGAGCATCTGGTCGGCCGGGACGCGGAGATTGTCGATCTCGATTTCGGCGTGGCCGCCGGGCATCGAACTGTCGATGGTCTCCAGCACGCGGACGATGCGGATGGCGGGATCGGGCAAGTTGACCAGGAACAGGCAGGCGCCGTCATCGGACTTCGCCATCACGATGCCGACCTTGGCGCCATCCGCGCCCGTGATGAAGGTCTTGCGGCCATTGATGACCCAGTGATTGCCGTCGAGCTTGCAGGTGGTCAGCATCATCGACGGGTCGGAGCCGGCGCCGTTGTCGCCGGCGGGTTCGGTCATGAAGAAGGCTGAACGGGAGGCGCCGGAGACGAGCTGGTCGAGGAAGCGCTGCTTCTGCTCCTTGGTGCCGACCTTGCCGAGCAGATACATGTTGCCTTCGTCCGGCGCCATGGTGTTGCAGGCGAGCGGGCCGAGCGGCGACAGGCCGGTCTTGATCAGCGCAATCGCCGTCTCGCGCTGGGTGAAATGCGAACCGTCCGGCAGGATATGCGGCGTCAGCACGCCGGCCTTCCGCGCCTTGTCGCGCAGCTCCTGCACCAGTTCGTCGCTCGGGCCGTGACTGCCGCAGCGCGGGTCCTTCTCGTAAGGGATCACCTCGTTGCGGATGAAGGTCTCGATCCTGGCGGCGATCGCCTGGGCGCGCTCGGTCATCGTGGCGGTGTCCTCGGTCGTTTCTGTGTCGGTTTTCTGCCGGTCGCGGGCCGGCATCTTCATGCAGATGGTTGTGTCGGGGACGGTGGCCGGCGTCAACCGCAGCGGCTGCATTCCGTCATGCGGGGTCCGCTCTGCGCGGTCTTGACCCACGCCGAGATCGGGGCAGCATGGGGCTGTAAGACAGATGGGGAATGACGACATGTCGGATCGCGATCAACTGAGCTTTCTCAACGCCGGCGAGCTCGTCGCGGGATACAAGGCAGGCACGTTCACGCCGAGCGACGTGGTCGAATCCCATCTCGCGCGCATTGCTGCGCTGAACGGCGCGGTTCACGCCTTTATCGATGTCTATGCCGACGAGGCCCGCGCAGCCGCGGCGCAATCGACGCAACGCTACCGGGACGGCAAGCCCTTCGGCGCGCTTGATGGCGTGCCTGTCGGCGTCAAGGACCTGATCGAGATTGATGGCAAGGTCTGCACCGCGGGCTCGGCGACGCGAAAGGGCCGCGTGGCGGAGCAGACGGCGACCATCGTCAAGAAACTCGAGGCGCGGGGCGCCATCGTGCTCGGCAAGGTGCATACGGTGGAATTCGCACTCGGCGGCTGGGGCACCAATCAGCATCTCGGTGCGCCCCGCAATCCGTGGAATGCCGAGGTGCCGCATACGGCCGGCGGCTCCAGTAATGGCTCTGCGGCGGCCGTGGCGGCGCGGCTGGCGACCATCGCCATCGGCACCGATACCGGCGGCTCCGTGCGCGGGCCGGCCGGCTTCAACAATCTGTTCGGTCTGAAGACGACATCGGGGCGCATCAGCCTGCATGGCATCGTGCCGCTGTCGCCGTCGCTCGACACGGTGGGGCCGCTGGCGCGCTCGGTGCATGATGCGGCGCTGCTGTTCCAGGCGATGCAGGGGCCGGATGTGCGCGACCCCACCACGCTGGATGTCACGCCCATCGATCCGTTTGCCGAACTGGAAGACGGCGTGAAGGGCCTGACGCTCGCGGTGATCGATGCGCGCGAGCGCAAGGCGGTCGATCCGGAGCTCCTCAAGGCCTATGATGCGGCTATCGAGGTCTATCGCTCGCTCGGCGCCACTATTGTCACCATCGATCTGCCAAAGCCGCTGCCGGAGTTTTCGCGCGCGGCGGAGATCATGATGGGTGAAGCCTATGCGATCCATGGCGCGGTGGCGGATGATCCGTCGTCACCGATGGATGATGGCGTGCGCACCCGCGTGCTTGCCGGCAAGATCGATGCGAAAGCCTATATCGAGGCCCGCTGGCGCGCGCAGGCGGACAGGCAGGCGATGCTGCAGGCGTTCGGCGCAGCGGATGCATTGCTGGCGCCGACCTCGCAGGTGCCGCCAATACCACTCGCTGAGGTGGATGAAGCCACCACGCCGGCGACGCTGACGCGTTTCGTCAACCAGATCGGCTTCTGCGGGCTTGCAATCCCGATCGGATTCACCTCGAAGACGTTGCCAACGTCGCTGCAGATCGTCTGCCGTCCGTATCAGGAGGCTCTCGCATTGCGGATCGGCCGCGCGCATGAAGCGGCCACCGACTGGCACACGCGCGTGCCACCTATGGCGAAGCTATAAGCGCTCGTGACGCGTTGATGACGTGACGATGTCACATCACCGAATCCGACGGAAATAAACATCTCACATCCATGGCATTGCGCCGTGGATGTTTAGCTCTTGTTAGAAGCGACGAATTATCCGGTGCGCGAAATTCCAATCGTTGCATCGGATCGCATGTCAAAACACATCACTTCCCCTCGAAAATCCTTCCGCACCTTGATGCCGCGCGTCGGTCTGCGCGTGCAGATTGCGTCGCTCGGATTGCTCAGCGTGGTTGCGATCGGTGCGATCTGCCTTGCGGGTCTCCACTTCGATGCACGGGCACAAGCGGAGTCCGATCATGCGCTGAAACTGCGTCATGAAGTGGCGGCTCTTGCCACGGGCTATCTCGAAGCCGGCCAGGTTGCCAATGCCTTCATGCGCACGCGGGAGGAGGGCAATGTCGCGCGGCACGAGCAGATCGTGGAAACGCTTCTGGCAGGCCTCGCCAGCATCGAAACCGTGATGAAGCAGTCGGTTGATGGCGACGACGCCAAGAGCGACAGCGCACTGCGGTCGGGCCTCAGCATCTATCGCACGCGTTTCAACAACATCGTCTCCATGCAGCGCCAGTTGGGACTGAAGGAGAGCGAGGGCCTGCAGGGCCGGCTACGCAATGCCGTGCATGAGGCGGAGACGAAGCTTGCCGCACATGATGTGCCGCGCCTCACTCAATTGATGCTGATGATGCGCCGGCACGAGAAGGACTTCATGCTTCGCGGCGGCGACAAGTATGGCGAGGACTTTGACAAGCGGCAGGAGCAATTCGCCAAGGCGCTGCCTGAATCGGCGCTGCCGAAAGCCGTGCAGGACGAGATTGAAACCGCGATGAAAGCCTACAGCCAGAGTTTTGCCGGTTATCAGGTGACCCAGAGCCTGCTGAATGACGAGATCGCCGATTTCGCCACCGTGTTCCAGCGCAACCGTCCGGGCCTCGACGCACTGATCAAGACCGCGGATGAGCGTTACGCCACCGCTGGCGCACGCGCGGCCGAGGTGCGTCAGATGATGACCTGGGCGATTGCCGGCGCGACGCTGTTGATTGGACTGCTCGCCGCCATTTTCGGCCAGCGCATCGCCAATGCCGTGGCCGGCATGACGCGCGCCATGCAGGAACTTGCCAAGGGTGATTTCACGGTGGTGCTGCCCGGCCTCAACCGTGGCGACGAGATCGGCGCCATGGCGCGGGCGGTGGAGAATTTCAAGCTGGTGGCGCGTGAGAAGGCCGAGGAGGAGACTCGCACCAAGATGCGCGAGGTGGCTGATGCCGCCGAAAACCGGCGCGCTGATATGGAGCAAGTCGCGGATCAGTTCGAGCGCGAGGTCGGCCGTATCATCGAACTGGTGGCGACGGCGTCGCATGAACTGGAAGCCGAAGCCGGTTCGATGTCGCAGACCGCCAGCACTGCGCAGGATCTGTCGGTAAAGGTGGCGCAGGCGTCGGAAGAAACATCCTCCAGCGTGCAGTCGGTGGCGTCGGCCAGCGAGCAGATGGCCGCATCGGTGGTGGAGATCGGCCGCCAGGTGCAGGCCTCGTCGCAGATCGCCGGCGAGGCGGTGGAGCAGGCGCGGATGATGGACGACCGGGTGGCGCTGCTGGCTGCCGCGGCCACGAAGATCGGCAATGTCGTGCAGTTCATCTCGAGCATCGCGTCGCAGACCAATTTGCTGGCGCTGAATGCCACCATCGAAGCGGCGCGCGCGGGCGACGCCGGCCGCGGTTTTGCGGTGGTGGCGTCCGAGGTGAAGGCGCTGGCGGCGCAGACATCGAAGGCGACCGACGAAATTTCAAAGCAGATCTTCGACATCCAGTCGGCAACGCAGGATTCCGTCGGCGCCATTGCAGCGATCGGCGGCACCATCAACCGCATGTCGGAAATCGCCTCGTCGATCGCCTCGGCGGTGGAAGAGCAGAGCGCCTCCACGCAGGAGATTTCGCGCAATGTCCAGCACGCCGCCCAGGCCGTGATCGAGGTCAGTGCGAATATCGCGCAGGTCGAGCGCAGCGCCAGCGACACGGGTGCCGCGTCAGGTCATGTGTTGTCCGCAGCGCAATCGCTGTCAGGGGACAGCGGGCGGCTGAAGGTCGAAGTGGGAGCGTTCCTGCAGCGGGTGCGGGCGGCATAAGGTCGCTGCCGTTACGCGGGCTACGGTATCTTTACACAGTCTCGTTAGGCCTGTGCCCGCATATCCGTTCGGAGCAAGTCGCCATGTCGAGGTCACGCACGCCCTTTTGCGGCTTCCTGTTGAGCGTTCTTGCCGTACCCGCAGTGGCCGAGACGGCCATAAAGCCGGTGCCGCCGTTCGAATGCCAGAAGTTCGCAGTGCTACTCGGCAAGGCCAGCGGTATGAAGCTCGATGGCAGCGAACAGGATGCGCCGACTTATCCCGACGGCTTGCGCGGCAAGGCGTGCCGGATGAGTGCAAGCGCCACCGGCCTGACCGTTCCGTTCGAAAAGGCCGAGAGCAGGATCGACGCTGCGCTGAAGGGACTGAAGGGCTGGGCCCATGACGGCGCCTATGATGCTGATGGCCCGCTCGCCACGACGAAAGTCTTCGCGAAGGATGAGAAGCGCGTCGTCTATTCGCTCGCGAAAGAGCCGCCAAAGGGCAGCTGCACGGACGACCGTCCGATCGGCGATTGCAAACTGGCTGCGAAGCGCTGGGTCTGGAGCTTTTCGGCTTCGGTTTACATGCAGTAATTCGCAGTCCGCAGGAACCAGGTCACCTCGCCGGCATGACCCCTGCGGTCGGCGCGTTCGCGCCGAAACGCGGCATCCGGTGCCTGGCCGCAAGTGCGCGGAAATTGCGTGACGCGGCGGTTTCCCATTTCGGCGCGTGGGCGATGGCGAGCGAGATCGGTGCCATGGCTTCCAGATCGGACAATTCGCGGAAAAGGACGTTGCAGGGCTGATTGCGGGTGGCAACCGCGGGCACGAGCGCAACGCCGAGGCCACTGTCCACGAGGCTGATCACCGTCTGCACCTGCACCGCCTCCTGCGATATGCGCGGCACGAAGCCAGCGTTCTGGCAGGCGAAAGACAGAATGGCGTGCAGGCTCGGCACGGCGGTGGAGGCATAAGTGACAAAAGGTTCGTCCTGTAGATCCACGAGCGACAGGGATGAGCGTGCAGCCAGCGGATGGTCGCGATGCAGGGCCAGGACGAGGTGATCGTCCTCGATGGTCTGCAACACGCAGTCCGTGGCGCGCGCCACGGGCGCGCGGACAATGCCGAGATCCATGCTGCCTTGTTCGATCTGCGCGAGGATTTCGCCCGAAGTGGATTCCCTGAGTTGAAGCTGCACATGCGGATAGGCCGCGCGATGCGCCGGGATCAGGCGGGGCAATGCGGCATATGTGGCGGTACCGACAAAGCCGATCGATAGCGAGCCCGCCTCGCCCATGGCGGCGGATTGCGCCGCGCGCAGCGCCTGGTCGGCCTCGAACAGCGTCCGGCGCGCATGGTCGAGAAACAATTTGCCAAACGCCGTCAGGCGCATCTCGCGGGTCGAGCGCTCAAACAGCGTCGTGTGCAATGCGTCTTCGAGCTTGCGGATCGACACCGACAGCGGTGGCTGCGCCATATTGAGGCGCTCCGCAGCGCGCCGGAAATTCATCGTCTCAGCGAGCACCACGAACTGGCGCAACTGGCGCAATTCCATTGATATGAAATCCGTATAAATAATTCTCATATCGATATTAGATCGCTGGGTGGCGGCTCGCTACACCTCCATGAGCAAAAAAGTGTCGGGGGGAGACAGTGAGGAAGCGCCGTCGGATCGATCATGCGATCTCCGAGCGTCCCGTGCGCAATCGGGGCGGGCACGCCATGCTTCGCAGTCACCATCTCGTTGATCGCCACCCCGGTCGTGGCCGCGCTCTCTCATCCGCCAGGATGTCGCAGATGCGGATGGCGATCCCCTCCGTAACACTCCGGACATCGGCACGATCGATTCTGCAGGCAAACAATCAAGAACGAACGAGGAAAGGCTCTAGCAAATGAGAATGAAAGACAAATCCGGCCTGGTGACGGCTGCGGCATCCGGCATGGGCCGCGCCGGAGCGCTCCTGCTCGCGCGTGAAGGTGCGAAGGTCTGCATCGTTGATCGCGATGCCGCCGGTGCCGAGGCCGTAGCCAGGGAAATCCGCGATGCCGGCGGCACGGCTTTCGCGATCGGCGCCGATCTGCGTGACGGCAAGGCTGCGACCGAGATCGTCGCACGCACAGTCGCTGAATTCGGCGCGATGGACTACCTCTGGAATCATCTTGGCCATCCCGGCCCCGCCGCCATCGAGGATCTCGACTGGCAGGATTTCGATATTGCCGTGGATCTCAATATCCGCTCCCAGCTCGCGACGACGATTGCTGCGCTGCCGCATCTGCGCGCGCGGGGCGGTGGCTCGGTGCTCTTCACGGCGTCGACCTCGGGCATGTCCGCATCGCAGTTCAGCCCGGTCTATTCCGGCATGAAAGCGGGCGTGATCGGTCTCGTCCGCGGTCTCGCCAAACGTTACGCCAAGGAAGGCATTCGCGTGAACGCCGTCTGCCCCGGCCCGTTTGATACTCCAATGGCGCGCGACTTCGTTGATCGCAAGGACCAGCCTGCGACCAAGGGACAGGACCGCGAGGCGCTGGTGCAGAAATTCGGCTCGTCCACGGCGATGGGGCGCGCCGGCCGGCCGGAAGAGGTTGGCTATGCCGCCCTGTTCCTGCTGTCGGACGAGGCGTCCTTCATCACCGGCGCGCATCTGCCGGTGGATGGCGGCCTGACGGCCTGACGAACAACAAAACAACAACAAAGGAGGAGGAAAGATGATGTTGAAGGGAATGGCCGCCGGCCTCGCATTGATTGCGGCAGTCGACCATGCGCAGGCGCAGGACGGTCCGGTGAAGATCGGCGTGCTGACCGATATGTCGAGCTCGCTGAGCGATACCCAGGGCATGGGCTCGGTAGAAGGCGCGCGTCTCGCGATCGAGGACTTTGGCGGCACCGTGCTCGGCCGCAAGATCGAGCTGGTGCATGCCGACCATCAGAACAAGGCCGACATCGGCGCCACCATCGCGCGCCGCTGGTTCGACACCGAGGATGTCCGGCTGATCGTCGATCTCGGCAACTCGTCGGTGGGCCTCGCCACCCAGGGCATCGCCAAGGACAAGGACCGCATCACCATCGCCACCGGTGCGGCTACGTCGGAGCTGACCGGCAAGGCCTGCTCGCCCAACAGCTTCCACTGGGGTTATGATAGCTACCAGTTCTCTGGCGCCGCGCCTGCGCAGATGGTGAAGGCCGGGCTCGATACCTGGTTCTTCGTCACCGCCGATTATGCCTTTGGCTATGCGCTCGAAAACGACACCCGCAAGGTGGTGGAGGCCGCTGGCGGCAAGGTGCTCGGCTCGGTGCGCCATCCGATCAACACCCAGGATTTCAGCTCCTTCCTGCTGCAGGCACAGGGCTCGGGCGCCAAGGTGATCGCCATCGCCAGCGCGGTGGGCGATCTGCAGAATGCGTTGAAGCAGGGTCAGGAATTCCAGATCTTCGGCAAGAAGCAGGTGCCGTCCGCCATGGCGCTGCTACTCGTCGATGTGAAGAGCGTCGGCCTGCAGGCGACGCAGGGCACCTCGATCAGCACCGTGTTCTATTGGGATCAGGACGATGCGACGCGCGAATTCGCCAAGCGTTTCCGCGCCCGCATGCAGCGTCCGCCGAGCGAGGCGCAGGCGATGAACTATAGCGGCGTGATGCACTATCTGAAGGCCGTGAAGGCCGCGGGCTCGACCGAGACGCAGGCCGTGCTGAAGAAGATGAAGGAAACGCCGGTGGATGACCTGATGACCAAGCAGGCCAAGATCCGGGCCGATGGTCGCCTGATGCGTGACGTTCGTCTTGCCAGGGTAAAGACCCCGGCGGAGTCCAAGGCGGACTGGGATTTCTTCGAGATCGGCGCGACCGTGCCGGGCGAACAGGCGTTCCGGCCGGCGGCCGACAGCGCCTGCCCGCTGCTCGCCAAATAACAGTTCGCGCGCCCGCCAATCAGGCGGGCGCGCCTCTTTCCCGAAACGGAGTTCGCAATGCCCAAAGGCTATATCGTTGGTCGCATCGATGTTCTGGATGCGGAACGCTACGCTGCCTATGTCCCGCTCGCGACGGCGGCCATCGCGGCCTTTGGCGGCAAGGTATTGTCGCGCGGCGGACGCTTCGAGGCCCTGGAAGGGGAGGCGCGGTCGCGCAACGTCGTGATCGAGTTTCCGGACTTCGACGCGGCCTGCGCCTATTTCCATTCACCTGGTTATGTCAAAGCCCGCGCGGCGCGCGCTGGCGCCGCGCATGTCGAGGTCGTGGCGGTCGAGGGCGTGTAGGCGCGCTTACGCGCCCGTCACGCGCCAGATGACATCACCGACGTCATCTGCCACCAGCAGCGAGCCATCGGGCCCGAGGGTCACGCCGACCGGACGCCCGTAAGACACCTTCTCGTCCGGTGCCAGGAAGCCGGAGAGAATATCGCGCGGCGGGCCTGACGGCAGGCCGTTCTCGAACGGGATGAACACGACCTTGTAGCCGGACAGCTTGCTGCGATTCCACGAGCCGTGCTGGCCGATCACCATGCCGTCGCCGAAGCCGGGCAGGGTGCCGGCAGGCATCCAGCACAGGCCCAGCGACGCGGTGTGGCCGCCCAACGCATAATCCGGCTTGATGGCGGTGGCGACCAATGCCGGGTCCTGCGGCACGCGGTTGTCCACGGTCTGGCCCCAGTAGCAATACGGCCAGCCATAGAAGCCACCGTCCCTGACCGAGGTGAGATAGTCCGGCGGCGTTTCGTCGCCGATGCCGTCGCGCTCGTTGACCACAGTCCACAGCGCGTTCGTGGTCGGCTCCCATGCGAGGCCGACGGGATTACGCAGGCCGGCGCCGAAAATGCGATAGTCACCCGTTGTGATATCGAGCTCGTAAACAGCCGCGCGGCCTTTCTCGATCTCCATGCCGCTCTCGGCAATGTTGGAGAGCGAGCCGACGCCGATATAGAGTTTTGTGCCATCCGGGCTCGGCAGGATGCTGCGGGTCCAGTGGCCGCCGGTGCCAAATGTCGTGAGCTTCTTGCCCTGTGCGGTGATCCTGTCGGCGCCCTGCACGTAGGGGAATGCAACGACGCCATCGACATTGCCGACATAGAAAGTCTCGCCGACCAGCGCCATGCCGAAGGGCTGGTTGAGATTCTCCATGAACACCTGCTGCACTTCGGCGATGCCGTCGCCATCGCGGTCGCGCAGCAGGGTGATGCGGTTGGCGCTTTCGCCCAGCGCCTTGGCGCGGCGCATGGTCGCCTGCATGGCATAGCTGAACAGGCTGCCGATACGGCTCGCGACCTGTGAGGACTCGGCGATCAGCACGTCGCCATTGGGCAGCACATTGATCCAGCGCGGATGCTCGAGGCCGGTGGCAAAGGCATTGACCTTGAGACCGGGGGCTGTGGTCGGTTTCTGGCCGGCATCCCAGCCGCGGGCGGTGGGCATCTTCAAGGTCGGGATGGCGCCTTGCGGCTTGGCTTCGGGGATGGCGGGCGCGCTGCCCCAGGCTGCCGTCGGCGTTTCGCCCTGGGCACGGCGCCACAGCACCGCGCCTGCGCCGATCAGCGCGACCACGCGCGCGAAGGTGGTTGTTATCGACATGGAAGTCCCCCGGAGGATCGGGCCGAAGCGGCCGCGCGGGGAATGTTATAAATCAATTTCCCGATGCGGGAATGTCATGACACCCGTGCGTGAACGTCACGTGTGGCCACCCTTCGAGACGCTCGCCTTTGGCGAGCTCCTCAGGGTGAGGGGAGTGTATGTGGCGACGCCCACGCCGTCCCTCATGGTGAGGAGCGCGCCTGTCGGCGCGCGTCTCGAACCATGAGCTGGCAGCCACTAGTCCGCGAACTGCCCAGCGGCCTTGATGATCGGCGCCCAGCGATCGATCTCGCTGTCGAGTTTCGCCTTCAGCGCGGCCGGGGTGGCCTGGTCCTGCGGTACGACATCGGTGTTGATGTCGGTGAAGCGCTTGACGAGATCGGGATCGCGCAGAGAGTCCTGCAGCGCCTTTGCGAGCTTCTGCACGACCTCGTCCGGCGTGCCCTTCGGCGCATAGATGCCGTGCCAGGCACCGACTTCAAACCCCTTCAGGCCGGCTTCATCCGCGGTGGGCAGGTCGGGCATCGACGACAGCCGCGCCTTGGTGGTGACCGCATAGCCCTTCACCAGCTTGTTGCCGATCGGGCCGGTGGTGTTGGTTGTCTGGTCGCAGGTGAGGTCGATCTGGCCGGACATCAGATCGTTCATGACAGGGCCGTTGCCCTTGTAGGGGATGGTCTGAACCTGCTTGTCCATCGCTGTCATGAACAGCATGCCGCACAGATGGGAAGCTGCGCCGAGGCCGGCATTGCCGAAGGTCATCTTGTCGCCGTTGGCCTTGATATAGGTGACCAGCTCCGCCAGCGTGTTCGGTGGCAGGTCTTTCCGCGAGATGATAGTCATTGGCGCATTGGTGATCAGGCCGATCGGCGCGAAGGCGGTTTTGGTGTCATAGGGCAGCTTGCGATACAGCGTCGCCGCGGTGGAAATGCCGATGTGATGGATCAGGATGGTGTAGCCGTCCGGCTCGGCACGGGCTGCGCGCGCGGTGGCGATGGTGCCGCCGGCGCCGGTGGCGTTTTCCACGATGATGGTCTGGCCGAGCGCCTTGCCCATGCTCTGCGCGGTGACGCGCGCCACCGTGTCGGTAGGGCCGCCGGCCGCGAATGGCACCAGCATGGTGATGGGTTTGTTGGGATAGCCCTGCGCGAAGGCGGCGGTGCTCGCCATCGTGAGCGCGAATGCAACTGTGACGGTGGTTTTCATATCATCCTCCCGGACTATTGGTTTTGTTTTATGAAGAACGATCGCCCCGGCCTCACCGGGGCGATCGGAATAAATCAGACGTTCGAACTGTAGATCGCGTCGACCACAGCGTCTGTCACTTCTTTGGTCGTAGCCTTGCCGCCGACATCCGGCGTGATGATGCCGGCTTCGCAGACCTTCTCCACCGCCCGCATCAGCCGCACGGCCGCATCGGGCTCCCCGAGGTGTTCGAGCATCTGTGCTGCGGTCCAGAAACTGGCGACGGGATTGGCGATGCCCTTGCCGGTGATGTCGAAGGCCGAGCCATGGATCGGCTCGAACATCGAGGGGAAGCGGCGCTCCGGATCGATATTGGCGGTGGGCGCGACGCCGAGGCTCCCGGCGAGAGCGCCAGCGAGATCGGAGAGAATGTCGGCGTGGAGATTGGTCGCGACGATGGTGTCGAGGCTCTGTGGCTTCAACGTCATGCGTACGGTCATGGCGTCGACCAGCATCTTGTCCCAGGTCACATCCGGGAATTCCTTCGACACCTCATCGGCGATCTCGTCCCACATCACCATGCCGTGGCGCTGGGCGTTCGACTTGGTGACCACGGTGAGCAGTTTGCGCGGGCGTGACTGCGCCAGCTTGAAGGCGTAGCGCATGATGCGCTGGACGCCGACCCGGGTGAACACCGAGACTTCGGTGCCGACTTCCTCCGGTAGTCCGCGATGCACGCGGCCGCCGCAGCCCGCATATTCACCTTCCGAGTTCTCGCGCACGATCACCCAGTCGAGATCGCCCGCTTCGACGCCGCGCAGCGGCGAGGTGATGCCCGGCAGGATCTTCGTGGGGCGCACATTGGCGTATTGGTCGAAACCCTGGCAGATCGGCAGGCGCAGGCCCCACAGCGTGATGTGATCGGGCACGTCGGGCGCGCCGACCGCGCCGAAATAGATAGCGTCGAATTTCTTGAGCTGCGCCGGGCCGTCGGCCGGCATCATCACGCCGTGCTTGCGGTAATAGTCCGAGCCCCAGTCAAAGGTGGTGACGTTGAATGCGATGTCGCCGATGCGCTTCTGCAGGGCTTCCAGAACGCGGGTGCCGGAGGCGATCACTTCGGGGCCAATCCCGTCGGCCGGAATGGCCGCGATGGAATATTCACGCATGGTCGGGTCTCTGCTGGTGGACGATGGATGGGCCACCCTGCCGCCGGTCCCCGTTCGGCTCAATCGCATTGGATTATACAAATAAATGAGATAATGAAATCGTAGGGCGGATGAGGCGGAGCCGTAATCCGCCGCGGCGTTTCAATTTTGAGTTCGGCCGGCGGATTACGCTTCGCTCATCCGCCCTACGGGAGTGTCTATGGACCTTCACCAGCTCCGTTGTTTCATCACCGCCGCCGACGAGCTGCATTTCGGCCGCGCGGCACAGCGGCTGGAGATGATGCCGTCGGCGCTCGGCCGGCATATCCGCCTGCTCGAGGACGATCTCGGCACCCGCTTGCTGACACGAACCACCCGCAGCGTCGCACTGACCGAGGATGGCACGACCTTCCTGAAACAGGCACGCGATCTGCTGGATCGTGCCGATCGGCTCGCAACGTCATTTCGTGACCGCGTGCGCGCCCGCGCTGCGACCATCCGTGTCGGTGCCATCGACAGCGCTGCTGCGGGGTTGCTGCCGGCGCTCCTGCATGATCTGCGCGAACGCCATCCCGACGTCACGGTGAAACTGGTGGAGGACAAGACGATCCGCCTGCTGCCGCAGTTGCTGTCCGGCCGGCTCGATCTCGCTGTCGTGCGGCCGCCGGTGAGTGCGGACAAGCGCATCGACTTCATGCCGCTGTTTCACGAGACCGCAGTGGTGGCAATGTCGGAGCGGCATCCATTCAGTCAGCGAAAGCGGCTGATGATTGCCGATATCGCGGAAGAACCGTTGATCGTGCCGGAGCGGCGCTCGCGGCCGCATAGCCATGACCTGACCATGAAGCTGTTCGCGGAAGCCGGGCTCGACGCCAATGTCGTGCAGATCGCCGATGAGAAGCAGACCATCGTCAATCTCGTGGCTGCCGAGATCGGCATCGCCATCGTGCCGCGCTGGACGCAGCGCATGGCGGCGCGCGGCGTCTGCTATGTGCCGTTGAAGGTCTCCGGTATGAACCGCCTGCCGCTGGCCGCCGCATGGATCCGCGGCACGCGCGATCCGATGCGGGACAACGTGTTGGCGATGCTGCAGGACAATCTGGAGCGCTACCGGAAGGAGGCGTGAGATCCGGTCTTTTCTGCAGGGATGGCATCCCCCAACCCGCGATGCTATCTAGCAACCCATGGGATCATTCCTTCAGACATTCATCCTTCCGATCGCACTCGGCGCCGTGGCGCTGGTGCTGCTGCTTGGCCTCGCCAACATGATGCGCGGCGGTTCGCCGAACCGCTCGCAGCAATTGATGCGGTGGCGCGTTCTGCTGCAATTCGCCGCCATCGTGTTGACGATGGCGACGCTGTTCTTTCTCGGCCGATAGAACCGGAATTCACTGATGGTCGTTCTCAACAAGATCTACACCCGCACCGGCGATGACGGCACCACCGCCCTCGGCACCGGCGAGCGGCGGCCGAAATACGATCTGCGCGTCTCCGCCTATGGCACGGTGGACGAAACCAATGCCGCGCTCGGCGTGGTCCGCCTGCATCTTGCGCACGCGCCGGAGCTCGATCGCATGCTCGGCCTGATCCAGAACGATCTGTTCGATCTCGGCGCCGATCTCGCGGTTCCCCAGCGCGAGGGCAAGGCGGAGCGGCTGCGGCTGCTGGCCAGCCAGGTCGAAAGGCTGGAGCGGGATATCGACACGCTGAATGCGCCGCTGGCGGAACTGACTTCGTTCATCCTGCCTGGGGGAACTCCGGCTGCCGCGCATCTCCATGTGGCGCGCACGGTGTGCCGCCGCGCGGAACGCATGATGGTGGAACTCGCATCTAATCCTGACGAACCGGTCTCCGACGCTGGTATCCAGTATATGAACCGGCTGTCGGATTTCCTGTTTGTTGCCAGCCGTTCGGAGAACGGCAATGGCGCCAATGACGTGCTCTGGGTACCCGGAGCAAACAGGTAAAAATACCGCGCCTAGAGACCTTCGATTTTCAGGTCTGGCGCGTTGACCCGGTGGGGCGGTGGCTCTAGGTTCCGCGCCAAGTCAGCTGAGAAGCTGCACAAGATCAAAATTCAACCGAAAGAGGATCGATGAAGGTTCTGGTACCGGTCAAGCGGGTGGTCGATTACAACGTCAAGGTTCGCGTCAAGGGCGACGGATCGGGCGTCGAACTCGCCAACGTGAAGATGTCGATGAATCCGTTCGACGAAATCGCCGTCGAGGAAGCCCTGCGTCTCAAGGAAGCCGGCAAGGCGACCGAAGTTGTCGTCGTCTCCATCGGACCGCAGCAGGCCACCGAGACGCTGCGCACCGGTCTCGCCATGGGCGCCGATCGCGGCATCCTGGTGAAGGTCGACGGCACCGTTGAGCCGCTCGCCGTTGCCAAGATCCTCAAGAAGGTCGCGGAAGAAGAGAAGCCGGGTCTCGTCATTCTCGGCAAGCAGGCGATCGACGACGATTCCAACCAGACCGGCCAGATGCTGGCCGCGCTGCTCGGCTGGGCACAGGCGACCTTCGCCAACAAGCTCGTGGTCGAGGGCGACGATGTCACCGTGACGCGTGAAGTCGACGGCGGCCTGCAGACCGTGAAGATCAAGTCGCCTGCGATCGTCACCACCGATCTTCGCCTCAACGAGCCGCGCTATGCCTCGCTGCCGAACATCATGAAGGCGAAGAAGAAGCCGATCGATGAAAAGACTGCCGACGCGCTTGGCGTCGACGTCGCGCCGCGTCTCGAAATCGTCAAGACCTCCGAACCGGCAGGCCGTAAGGCCGGCGTCAAAGTCAAGGACGTCGCTGAACTGGTGTCGAAGCTCAAGACCGAAGCCGGGGTGCTCTAATGGCTATTCTCCTTCTCGCTGATCACGACAACGCCTCGCTGAAGGACTCCACCAACAAGGTGCTGACCGCTGCCACCGAAATCGGTGGTGAGGTGCATGTCCTCGTTGCCGGCCAGAATGCCAAGGCTGCTGCGGAAGCCGCTGCGAAGCTGAACGGCGTCGCAAAGGTTCTGCTCGCCGACAACGAAGCCTATGCCCATGATCTCGCCGAGCCGCTGGCTGCGCTGATCGTAAAGCTGGCCCCGGCCTATGACGTCATCATCGCTGCCGCCACCACGCGGTCGAAGAACACCATGCCGCGCGTCGCAGCTCTGCTCGATGTGATGCAGGTGTCGGAGATCACCAAGGTCGTCGCGCCCGACACGTTCGAGCGTCCGATCTATGCCGGCAACGCGATCCAGACCGTGAAGTCGAAGGACGCCAAGAAGGTCATCACCGTTCGCACCTCCACTTTTGCCGCAGCCGGCGAAGGTGGCAGCGCTTCGGTGGAAGACACCGCGGCGGCCGAGAATCCCGGCCTGTCGACCTTCGTCAGCGAGGACATGGCCAAGAGCGATCGTCCGGAACTGACCTCGGCGAAGATCATCGTCTCCGGTGGCCGTGCCATGCAGAGCCGCGAGAACTTCACGAAGTACATCGAGCCGCTCGCCGACAAGCTCGGTGCCGGCGTCGGTGCTTCGCGCGCCGCGGTGGATGCTGGCTATGCGCCGAATGACTGGCAGGTTGGCCAGACCGGCAAGGTGGTCGCTCCGGAGCTCTATGTCGCCATCGGCATTTCCGGCGCCATCCAGCATCTCGCCGGCATGAAGGACTCCAAGGTGATCGTTGCGATCAACAAGGACGAAGACGCGCCGATCTTCCAGGTCGCCGATTACGGCCTGGTCGCCGACCTCTACCAGGCGGTGCCGGAACTGACTGACGCGCTGAAGTAAAGCGCTCAAACTCGAGCTGTCGTCACCCGGCCATGCGCGCAGTTGCGCGCTAGGACCGGGTGACCCAGTAACCTCCGAAGTTGCGGTGTTTACTGGATCGCCCGATCAAGTCGGGCGACGACAAGGAGAGTTTCGGTGCCACACAACGCACAAATTAACGACATCGGCCGGAGTACCTGACTCCGGCCGGTTTTTTATGGCATGATGCGCGCTTCGGGCCGTGCTATGCGGTCCACGGTTCCACAGATACAGACAAGATGGCGGTTATGATCAAGAAAGTCGGCGTGATCGGCTCGGGCCAGATGGGCAACGGCATCGCGCATGTCGCAGCATTGGGCGGCTTCGATGTGGTGCTGAACGACGTCTCGGCCGATCGCCTGAAGTCTGCGATGGCCACCATCACCGGCAACCTGACCCGTCAGGTCTCCAAGAAGCTGATCACCGAAGACGCCAAGAAGGGCGCGCTGGAGCGCATCTCGCTGGTCGATACGCTGGAAGAACTCGGCAGCTGCGACCTCGTGATCGAATCCGCGGTGGAGAAGGAAGAGACCAAGCGCAAGATCTTCTCGGATCTCTGCGCGGTGCTGAAGCCGGAAACGATTGTCGCCTCGAACACCTCGTCGATCTCGATCACCCGCCTTGCGGCCTCGACGGATCGTCCGGAAAAATTCATCGGCATTCACTTCATGAACCCGGTGCCGGTGATGGAGCTGGTCGAATTGATCCGCGGCATCGCCACAGATGACGCGACCTTCGATGCCTCGAAGGAGTTCGTCAGCAAGCTCGGCAAGCAGATCGCCGTCTCCGAGGATTTCCCGGCCTTCATCGTCAATCGTATTCTTCTGCCGATGATCAATGAAGCGATCTATACGCTGTATGAAGGCGTGGGCAATGTCGAAGCCATCGACATGGCG
>NZ_JBIISY010000089.1:0-23980 GCF_044340795.1 Tardiphaga sp. | reverse complement strand
CGATCACGATGCCGAGCTTGATGATCGCCAGGCTGCCGAAGATCGTCGCGAATAGCAGGAAATATTGCAGCGGTGCAGCCCAGTCGGATTTCGCCGCAGCCACCGAACAGGCGAAGCCGGCCATACGCAAGGCGAACACGGCGCCGATGGCGTTGCCCATGGAAAAATTGCGGCTCTGGCGCGTGGTACGCGGCTGGCCAAGAAACGCGAAGGTGAGAGCCGCGAAAGCGAATGGATAGAGCGGCGCCATCAGGCGGTCATGCAGTTCGGCGCTGAAGGCGCCGGGCATCTGCTGATACATCGGATCGTTGGCCGGCGGCGCGAACAACTCCCACAGATAGCGCTCGCGAATGCCGTAGGTGACATCCTGGCTGCGATTGGAGAATTTCGACATGTCGAAGGCATAGCGCGCAAAGGCCACCATGGCGGGATCGGTCTTGCCGGTCTCGAAGCGCTGCAGATTGCCGTCTTCGAGCACCAGGAACGAGCCGTCGGCATTCTTCAGCACCGTGCCGTGATCGGCGATGATGGTGATGCGTTCCTTGGGGTCGCGGCGGTCATCGACGAAAATGCCAACCAGCAGGCCGCCGGGCTGGCGTTCCTTGATCCGCACCGTGAGATTCGTATCGAGCTGGGCAAAGCGGCCAGGCTGCAGGATGTTGGTCAGCACGTCGGCTGTGATCTCGGCGTCCCAGCGCTTCAGGCGCCGCATGCCATCCGGCGCCATGTAGGAAGCGATGAAAGCCACGATCAGCGATACGACCAGCGTGGCGTAGAGAAAAGGCCTGAACAGCCGCATGGGCGACAGTCCGGCGGCATTCATCACGATCACCTCGGAATCGGTCGCGAGCTTGGTCAGGGTGTGCGAGACGGCGATCATCAGCGCGATCGGCGCGATGATCAGCACCAGCACCGGGATCGCCAGACTCGTGAAACCGAGAAAGGTCAGGATGGTCTGGCCCTGGCTTGTCATCAAGTCGATGCCGCGCAGCGCCTGGGTGATCCAGATCACGCCGGTCAAGCTGACAAGCACGATGCCGAAGGATGCCAGCACCATCTTGAAGATATATCTGTCGATCGACCCCATCGGTCCCCGTAATGGCCCGGAAACCTGCTGCGTGCCCATCCCCGATAGGGAATCCCCGAGGGCGACGCAGCGGCTCCAAACCTGATCGTCATACTTACCATCCCATTGATCGGTCAACAAAATGGCCGGGCGATGGCTGGTCCGAGATGTGGTTAATTTAGTCTGCGATGTGGCCCTTGGGACACTGAAAACAAGGCCGGAGGGCTGTCTTCATCGGTAAGTGAGATGGCCCGGCTTTGTGCGGGCTGTGCACGCCGCTGCGGTCGGACACATTCGGACATGGAATCAGCAGAGCCGAGGCTGCGATTCCACCGCACGGCTTGACGGCTCCGGCTTCGGGGACAACAACATCCTTTCACTCGCGTCGCCGCCCGCGGTCCGATGCGCCTCACTCGATATTCTGGAGGTCTTGCCCATGTCCGACACCGTCAAGGTCGGCTTCGTCCCATTGTCCCAGGCGGCCCGCGGCACTCTCGTGGTGTTCAGCGACGATACATTGAAACTGGGCAAGGCCACGACCAAGGCGCTGGGTGCCGCTGCCGCGCTGGTGAAGCGCGCCGCCGCCACCGGAAAATTCAAGGGCAAGAACGGATCGACCCTCGACATCCTCGCGCCGGAAGGCATGAAGGCGGACCGCTTGCTGGTGATCGGCACCGGCAAGGCCGATGAACTCAAGGAAACCGACCTGCTAAAATTCGGCGGCGTGCTCGCCGGCAAGCTCGGCGCATCCGCCGATGCGATCACCGTTGTCGCGGAGTTGCCGTCTGCCGACATGACGGCGGAGCAGGCCGCGTCGGTTGCATCCGGCGTGCTGCTGCGCGCCTATAAATTCGATCGCTACAAGACAAAGAAGAAAGACGGCGAGGAAAAGCGCGGGACCGTCAGTGTGTCGCTGGCGGTGAGCGACGTCGCTGCAGCCAAGAAGGCGTTTGCATCCGATAACTCCGTCGTGAACGGCGTCGTGATCGCGCGCGATCTCGTCAATGAGCCGCCGAATGTGCTGTTCCCCGTGGAGTTCGCGCGTCGTGCGAGCGAGTTGAAGAAACTCGGCGTTGTCATCGAGGTGCTCGACGTCAAGGCGATGCAGAAGCTCGGCATGGGCGCACTGCTCGGCGTCGCCCAGGGCTCGGCCAATCCGGCGCGCATCGTGGTGATGCGCTGGAACGGCGGCAAGAAGGGCGACGCGCCCGTCGCCTTCATCGGCAAGGGCGTCACCTTCGATACCGGCGGCATTTCCATCAAGCCCGCCGGCAGCATGGAAGAGATGAAGGGCGACATGGGCGGTGCGGCCTGTGTGGTCGGTCTGATGCATGCGCTCGCCGGCCGCAAGGCCAAGGCGAATGTCATCGGCGCCATCGGCCTCGTCGAGAACATGCCGGACGGCAATGCGCAGCGCCCCGGTGATATCGTCACTTCGATGTCCGGCCAGACCATCGAAATCATCAATACAGATGCCGAAGGCCGCCTCGTGCTGGCCGACGTGCTCTGGTACGTGGCGAAGAAGCACAAGCCGAAATTCATGATCGATCTGGCGACGCTCACCGGTGCCATCATGGTGGCGCTCGGCACCGATCATGCCGGCCTGTTCTCCAACAATGACGAACTCGCACTGCGCCTAGCCACTGTGGGGCAGGCCACCGGCGAGCGCGTCTGGCGCATGCCGCTCAGCCCCGACTACGACAAGCTGATCGACTCGCAATTCGCCGACATGAAGAACACCGGCGGCCGTTACGGTGGCTCGATCACTGCCGCCCAGTTCCTGCAGCGTTTCGTCGATGGCACCCCATGGGCGCATCTCGATATCGCCGGCACCGCCATGGGGGCGCCGAAGACCGAAATTAACCAGAGCTGGGGCTCCGGCTACGGCGTGCGCCTGCTCGATCGCCTCGTGGCGGACTATTACGAGGGCAAGAAGTAAGCGGACATGACCGAGGTTCTGTTCTACCACCTGCAGAACATGGCACTGGAAAACGTGCTGCCGCCGTTGCTCGAGAAATCCCTCGAGCGCGGCTGGCGGTGTGTTGTCCAGTCCACCTCGGAAGAACGGGCCGATGCGCTCGACGCGCATCTATGGACCTATCGGGACGATAGTTTTCTGCCGCATGCCACCTGGCGCGCGGCGGATGCGGCGGAACAGCCGATCCTGCTGGTGCTGGAGGAGAGCAATCCGAACGGTGCACAGGTCCGGTTCCTCGTTGACAATGCGGGACTTCCGGCCGAAACGGCGGGCTATGAGCGCATGGTCCTCGTCTTCAATGGCGATGACGATGAGGCGCTCGCGGCGGCCCGTAGCGCCTGGGTCGACTGCAAGGCGCGGGGACTGGCCGCGACCTACTGGCAGGCCGATGAGCGTGGTCGCTGGCAGAAACGCAATTAGCGATTAACCGTATTTGATGCTAATTGCGCCTTTCTGGAACGCCGTGTGGCCCCTGTCACGGTCACGCCGCAAACGAGTGATGAGACGGGCGCTTCGTCGCCGTGTGGGATTGCGTTGATCGTGAACAGCAAAATGCTTCATCGAACGGGTTTGGCCGTGGTTCTCCTCGCACCGCTGCTTGGCGGCTGTTCGGGTATGAGCGCGGGTGACATGTTCAAGTCGGACCTGTTGTCCAAGGACGCCGACTGGTTCTCCCGGTCGGGCCGTACGATGATCAAGAATGTTTCGATCGAAACTCCGCCGTTGACGCCGGATCAGGCAGTGTCGCCGCAGGACCTGATCAGCGCCGATGGCGCATGTCCGGGCATGCCGCCGCGGGACGCCAGCGCGCTTGCCGATGGCGCCGCCGCGGTGGCGCCGGCAACGGGCGTGGTCGCGCTCGGCCATACGGAATGTGACGTCGCCCGTGGTGCCGGTGCGCCCGACAGCGTCAATATCGGCGGCAATCCGCGCGGCGATCGCGTCACCACGATGACCTATTTGCGTGGTCCCCGCGCCGGCATCTACACGTTTACGGCCGGTCGCCTGACCATGGTCGAAGGCGCGCCCCCACCACCGCCGCAGCCCGCACGCGCCGCGAAGAAGCGCCGAGCCGGCTGAGTTGCCCGCGCGCTCACAACTACTAAGCTCGGTAAGTATCGCCGAATTCGGGTAATTGCTAAGTGAATGCCGTCTCACCGGCAGTTGCCAACTCGGTCGGGAGCAAAGTGATAGGCCAGGAACGCCAGATCGGGGAGGAAGAACACCAGCGCGTAATGCAGCCAGGACGCGCCGGAGATCCAGTAGAACAGCGTCATGCCGACAAACAGGGTGACGCCTTCCCAGCGGAGCAGATCGCGCACGCCGCCGGTGGCCGCGCCGCTGTTTTCGTTGATCGGAATATTCGCCATGCCGGCCTCCCTGACTGATCGGGATATAGGCAGCGCGATGGCCGTTGCCATGCAAATTCAACGCTTTCCAGCCATGCGGATGGGCGTTTCCAGACCCGAAAACCGCATGCTAGAACGACCGTCAAATCCCGCCGCCAAAGCGGGCGAAAACACGCGAATTTGACGGGCTGGAGCACATGAAAGAGATCCTGGATACCCTCGAAGCGCGCCGCGCCGGCGCAAAACTCGGCGGTGGCGAGAAGCGCATCGAGTCGCAGCACTCAAAGGGCAAGCTGACCGCCCGCGAGCGCATCGAGCTGCTGCTGGACAAGGGGTCCTTCGAGGAGTTCGACATGTTCGTCGAACACCGTTCCGTGGAATTCGGCATGGACAAGTCCAGGATTCCCGGCGACGGCGTCGTCACCGGCTGGGGCACCGTCAATGGCCGCAAGATCTTCGTCTTCGCCAAGGATTTTACCGTGTTCGGCGGCTCTTTGTCCGAGACCCATGCACTGAAGATCACCAAGATCCAGGACATGGCCATGAAGGCGCGGGCGCCGATCATCGGCCTCTATGACGCCGGCGGCGCGCGCATCCAGGAAGGCGTCGCGGCGCTGGCGGGTTATTCCTACGTGTTCCGCCGCAATGTGCAGGCCTCAGGCGTGATCCCGCAGATTTCCGTCATCATGGGCCCTTGCGCCGGCGGTGACGTCTATTCGCCGGCCATGACCGATTTCATCTTCATGGTGAAGAACACCAGCTACATGTTCGTCACTGGCCCGGACGTGGTGAAGACCGTCACCAACGAGGTCGTCACCGCCGAAGAACTCGGCGGCGCCAGCGTGCATGCGACGAAGTCATCGATCGCCGATGGCGCCTTCGAGAACGATGTCGAGACGCTCTTGCAGATGCGCCGCCTGATCGACTTCCTGCCGTCGAACAACACCGCAGGCGCGCCGGAATGGCCGAGCTTCGACGACATCGAACGCACCGACGACTCGCTCGACACGCTGATCCCCGACAATCCGAACAAACCCTATGACATCAAGGAACTCATCCTGAAGGTCGTGGACGAGGGGGATTTCTTCGAACTCGCGGATACCTTTGCCAAGAACATTGTCACCGGCTTCGGCCGCATCGCCGGCAAGACCGTGGGCTTCGTCGCCAACCAGCCGATGGTGCTGGCCGGCGTGCTCGACAGCGACGCGTCTCGGAAAGCTGCGCGCTTCGTGCGCTTCTGCGATGCCTTCAACATTCCGATCGTCACCTTCGTCGACGTGCCGGGCTTCCTGCCGGGCACCGCGCAGGAATATGGTGGCCTCATCAAGCATGGTGCCAAGCTGCTGTTCGCCTACAGCCAGTGCACCGTGCCGCTGGTCACCGTGATCACGCGCAAGGCTTATGGCGGCGCGTTCGACGTGATGGCCTCGAAGGAAATCGGTGCCGACATGAACTATGCCTGGCCGACCGCCCAGATCGCCGTCATGGGCGCGAAGGGCGCGGTGGAAATCATCTTCCGCCAGGACATTGGCGACGCCGAGAAGATCGCCGCGCGCACCAAGGAATATGAAGACCGATTCCTGTCGCCTTTCGTGGCGGCGGAGCGTGGCTATATCGATGACGTGATCATGCCGCACTCCACCCGCAAGCGCATCGCCCGCGCGCTGGCGATGCTGAAGGACAAGCATGTCGAAGTGCCGATGAAGAAGCACGACAACATGCCGCTGTGATAAAATACAGGGCGGAAGAGCGAACGCTCTCCGTCCTCGGTCATCTCATATGACGGACTGGAGGTGGGAATGCCGACAGTCTTGAGATGGGGACCATATCGGGCTTTCTTCTATTCTAACGAAAGAAACGAGCCTGCTCATGTCCATGTCAAACGCGAGGATCGTGAAGCGAAATTCTGGCTTCACGATCTTTCCGTCGCCGCAAACGCCGGCTTTCCGTTCCACGAAATCAACGATATCATCCGACATCTGCGCTCCAACCGCGATGAACTAGTGGCGGCATGGCATGAGCACTTTGGAAATTGATGTCGGAGATCTTCGCGCGCGCTCGGTGGCATTCACCGAGACCGAGCTCGTCGTGACGCTGCTCGATGGCCGACGCATCGCGACACCGCTTGAATGGTATCCGCGCCTCATGAACGCCAGCTCAGTCCAGCGGGAAAATTTCGAGATCATGGCGATGGGAATTCATTGGCCTGATCTTGATGAGGATCTGAGTATCGCCGGTATGTTGAAGGGCAAACACTCGCGATAGTCGATACTTTTCCATTCAGCGCCCATTCATCCCCCCAACGCGAAGCTTCTCCTCACATGTCTCAGGAGGGATCGCGATGGAGCGCCGTCATTTTCTGAAGCTCGGGCTCGCTTTCGCAGCGAGTGGTGTGCTGGTTGCGAAGACGCTGACCACGGCGGAAGCCGCGCCGCTGCTGCCTGTCGGGCCGGTGGGTGATCGCAAACAGGACAACGAGCCGCAGCCGGCGGTGGCGTCGCAGGACGATGTTGATCGCTTGCAGCCGGAGCAGGTGCAGTGGCGGCGTCGCCGCTATTGGTGATAGCGGGCTCGGCGCCTGATATCGGATTAACCTGTCAAACAGCCACGTCCTGAAAACTTTCTCGTGCGCACGCGCCGTCCTTGCCGCGCGACCGCGCGAATTGGACTTCCCTGGTTTCCCCCTCAACGATGAGGGGGATGACGCGCCAAGAGGCGCAATTTGGGTAGTCCATGCGATGCGCTCCGGCTGAAGCGTCAGCCTTCGCCCATCGCAACGCCTCTCGGCGCGCCATCACGGCGATTTTGGGCTGGAGGACCGTTCTGTCGCACACCGGCACGTCCCTTACTCCTTGCCGTAGCAAGTTTCCGAGCCGTTGATCCCGGCGGTTTCCCGCCGTTCGCCTGTGCCGTCGCAGCCGAACTATCGGCAACCCCTCATAGTGGGGGTGGACGGTGGCCCCCGGCCTCCCGAGTCCTGCTTGCGAGGCAAGGCCGCGGGCGCCGTATCCTGCTCCACCACTAGACGCCCTCGAGAAGCGCCCCTCGTGAACAGGACGGGACAGGTATATGGTCCTTTAGGAATGTTGTCAAGGGAGGTCGGCGGGCAACGCCATCGTGGCCTGCGATCCATGCTAGACAGCGGCATGGTCCTCGAACGCTGCTGATTCATGCCCCATACCGAAGCCCTGCTGTTTCCCCTTGCGATGATTGCGCTGGTTGCCGAAGCGATGACGGCGGCGCTGGCGGCCGGCCGGCGCAACATGGACTGGCTCGGCGTGGCCATGCTCGGCTGCATCACCGCGCTCGGTGGCGGCTCGGTGCGCGACATGCTGCTCGGGCATTATCCGCTGTGGTGGGTGCAAAGCCCGTATCTGCTGCTGCTGACAGGCGGCGCAGCGCTGGCCACCATCGCGATCGCGCAATTCGTGCATCGCTTCCACACGATCTTCCTCATCCTCGATGCCATCGGTCTCGTGGTGTTCACGATCATGGGCGCCAATGTCGCCATGAGCATGAACCAGCCACTGCTGATTGTCGTCGTGGCCGGGATGATCACCGGTTGCGTCGGCGGTGTCATTCGCGACGTGCTCTGCAACGACGTGCCGCTGCTGTTCCGTGCCGAACTCTATGCCAGCGTGTCGATCGTCACCGGACTGCTCTATATCGGTGGCATCACATACGGGCTCAGCCCGGATGTCGTCATCGCCGCGGCCTTTGTCGTCGGTCTCACATTCCGCCTGCTGGCGATCCGGCTGAAATGGGAAATGCCGAAATTCGTCTATGACAGCGAGACGAAGTAGCAGGCGCACGGTTCGAACGCGTAGGGCGGATGAGCCGAAGGCGTAATCCGCCGGTCAATTGCGTGAGGCGAACAAGGGCGGATGACGCTTCGCTCATCCGCCCTACGATTACTGCATCCCCGTGCAACTCGCATAGAAGGTCGTCGTCGCCGGCCAATCGGAAAATACCCCGCGCACGCCGACATCCTTCGCGAGCACGTCGAGCACCGTCATCGTGTCGCCCTCGCGGTCGATGGCCGGTTTGATCGAGCGGTGGAAGAAAGCGCCACCCCTGGTCAGCGGACCATCGCGTTCCAGCGACCAAGTGATCAGATCGAGGCCTGCTTCACGCGCCACGCGCGCGTAAGGCGAGGGCACGATGCGGCCGCTGCCATCGAGCGTCAGCAGCATGTAGATCGGCGGCGCGAGAATCCGCAGGCCGGCGGCTTTCAGTTCCGGCATGGAAGGCGCCCATGTTTCGGAGCGCAGATGATCGAAGCCGGGTGCTGCGTATCGTCCGTCCAAATAGACAGCCTGTGCGCCGAAATCCGGCGCGGTGCGGAGCCAGAACTTGATGTCGTTGAGGTCAAAGCTCTGCGGAAATACGTCAGCCGCTGGAATTCCGGCGGCGCGATATTCATCGAGCATCTGCGTGGCGTATTTCTCCTGGCTGTAGTCGCCGTCAAACGGCATCGGCACTTCGGCTGCCTTCAGCTCCGGTGTGAATTTGGCGCCGAGGCTCTTGATCAAGGCGATGCTCTCGGCATGTGTCATCAGCGTGCCCGGGCTGGCATAGAGATCCGTGCGCCAGCGCGGCGTGCCGTTCTGGTAGTCGGTCACATTGGTGGCCGATGTGTTGGCGGCATCCATCTTGGCGGTGAGCGTCTTGAACTCGGCCAGCGTGATGTCACTGGTGCAGCATTTTGCCGAGGCTTTCCTGCCGGTGGCAGGATCGGCTGGGCTGAAGGGCTGCGTGCATTTCGCGGCCAGCGCCGGCACCGAGAGGATGTTGGTGGTCGTGTGCAGGTCGCATTGCGAATGCCGGCACACGAGCTGGCGATCCTTGGTGAAGGTCACGTCGCATTCGATCACGCCGGCGCCCATGCGCGCTGCGGCAAGATAGGATTCCCGGCTGTGCTCGGGGAACTGCAGCGGTGCGCCGCGATGGGCGATGGAGAAATTGCTTTTGCGGAACGGGCCGGTGCAGGCATTCAGCTGCGTCTTCAGTGCGCCGTCCTTCATCGTGTCGACGAGATAGAAAGGCCGTGGGCCGAGTTGCGGCTCAGCGGGCAAGGGCAGTGTCTGGGCCAGTGTCGATGAGGGAAGGATCCCGAGCAGTCCTGCGAGAATGAGGCGACGTAGGGTGCGCGACACAGCTGTCTCCATGTGATGGACGGCTATTCTGGCACGGATCTGTGACGAATATTGCTGGCCGGCAAAGGCAACAAAAAACCCCGCATGACGCGGGGCTTTTCTTCGTCGCTGTTACGCTGATCACCAGCGGCGGATGCAGCGGCCATACGGATTGCGGAACCAGCCGGGAGGGCACGACCGAATGACCGGGCCTGCGCGATACATCGGGCGGCAGAAGCCGCGCGGACCGCGTGCATAGCCGGGGCCGCAGCCCTGGGCGACCTGAATCACGCCGGCGGTGTCGGCGGCACTCAGCGGCGCGATTGGCATCGCGGCATTTGCCGCGGTCCCGAAACCAGCGACGGTCGCGGCAAACAGAGCCGCTGCGAGAATCTTCTTCATGAAACACTCCCATTGATGGTGCCGCGATGCGGCGCAGGAAACGGTGACATCGCGTCCCCGCGACATAACGCCGTAACAGCGAAAATGTTGCGACGAACTGTCGTCTCACAATGCGAGATCACCGGATTCTGCCTGAATGGAGCATGAATGTTTTGCTGGACCTTGCGCGAGGCTGACGGTGTCATTGTCTCTTTGCGAGAAAGTCCAGCATCAGTTCGTTGAAGCGCGCAGGGGCTTCGAGGAAAACCAGATGCCCGGCATCGGGCAGCACCTCTGCCGTCGCGTTGGTCATCTTCGCAGCCAATGCCTTCGCCAGCTCGGCATTCTGGCCCATCCTGGGCCGCAGGGCTTCCGGCGCATTGGGCTTGCCCGGCGCGTTGTGGTCGTCGGCACCCATGATGAACAGCGTCGGCTGCTTGATCAAAGGAATTTCGTGCGCCACGGGCTCGCGATAGATCATCTGCGCGGAACTGACGAAGGCGCGCAGCCAGCGCGGATAGTCCGATGCGCCCTTGATGTTGAAGCGGGCGTCGATGAACGGCGTCACCTGGTCGGCCGGCAGCTTGAGCGCATAATTGATCTCGAGCTGTTTGCGATAGCCGTCGGCGGTGAGTTTGTCCTCGGTCTCGATGATCTTCTCGGTTGGCGTCGGTGGCACATAGAGGCGATAGTCTTCGAGGCCGATGGGGGCTACCAGCAGCAGATGATCGACGCGATCCGGGAAGGCGCGGGCAATGCGGACGCTCAGCATGCCGCCGAGCGAATGGGCCACCACATCGAATTTGGTGATGCCGAGGTGATCCATCAGCGTGATGGTGTTGCGGGCGAGGGTGTCGAAATGCAATTCGCCCGTTGGTTTCGATGATTTGCCGAAGCCGACCTGGTCGGGAACGATCACGCGGTAACCGGCGTCGGTCAGCGTCTGGATCACCGGTCTCCAATAGCTGGAGGGAAAGTTGCGCCCGTGCAGCAGGACCACGATGCGGCCGTTCGGCTTCTGCGACGCCACATCCATATAGGCCATGCGCAACTGTTCGCCATCATTGCTCACCGGCAGCATCTGGACAGGGTAGGGATACGCAAAGCCTTCAAGGCCGATGCCATAGGGCTCGCGCTCTGCTGCACGCGCTGCGTCGCTCGATATCAGGGACAGGGCGGCGAGCGAGGCGAGCAGCAGGGATTTCATCAATAGGTCCTTTCAAGCGAAGCGTCGGTTCGGTCTCGCTGATGGGGTGCTGGAAGTAAAATCACATCGCCATCACGATCTGCCGAGCGGCAAGATGCAGGCACGGCAATGCAGCGGACACGATCATGCCCGCTGCTTTGCCTGCCCATGCGCAGGATTATTTGGCTGCGCCGCCCTTCGAGCTATCGACCTCGGTGCCGGTCGGGCCGGATTGCGGCCCCTGCGAGCGTGCCGGCGCGGAGCCGGTCGTTACACCCGGATTGTCCTTGGTCGGCGTGACATCGCGCACTCCCGGCGCCACCGGAGGCTTGGTGTTGGAGTCGGCGATATTGTTGGTCGGCGCCGGTGCCTTCGGTGCGGTGTCCTGCGTTGCCGGTGTCGACTGCGTGGCCGTCTTCGTCGCTTCGCTCGGATTCATCGAGCCGCTGTTCAGCCCGTAGAAGACGACACCGAGCAGCACGAGGATGGCGGCGCCATAGGCCATCATGCGACCGCCGGATGACCGGCCTTCCGTCAACTCCGGATCGGCCTGCAACTCCCTGTCGAGGCGCGGCGTGTCGGGATTGTCCGTGCCGGCGTCCGGACGATAGGGATCGTTCGGAGACGAGAAATTTGCCATGTCGAGTCCTCCTATACGTAGACGCAGAAACAACCCACGGGCAGGGCGCATGTTCCGGTGCAGGCGAGGATTGCTGCGCCGTGGGGCTGCTGCATCGCAGCGATTGCGGCCGGGCAGCGCGATCATCACTCGTTAAGATTCGACTGCGAGTCTGCGTCATCTTCGATTCGCAGCCGTGGCACCTTGCATGTTCGACACCATCATCCTTCTCACGGGCCCCGCCGAACATTCGGTCTTCACGACGCTTCTTCGCGGGCACAATCCGTCGCTCAATGTGGTGCCGGTTTTCACCGCGGCCGATCTCGCTGCCATCGAACCGGACTGGCTGCGCCGCGCGCGCCTGATCTCCTTCACCACCGAGGTCATCGTGCCAGGTGCGATCCTCGATCAACTCGGCTACGGCGCCTACAATTTCCATCCGGGACCGCCGAGCTATCCCGGCTGGGCGCCGGCCCACTTCGCGCTCTATGAGCGCGCCGGCGATTTCGGCTGCACCATGCATCGCATGATCGAGCGCGTGGATGCCGGACCGATCGTCGAGATCGAGGTGTTCGACATTCCGCCGGGCGTGAGCGTCAGCGGGCTGGAAGAGATGGCCTATACGCGGCTCGTGCAGATGTTCTGGCGCATGGCGCGCGTGCTCGCGACGCAGTCATCACCGCTGATCGAGCGCGCCGTGCGCTGGGGCAGCAACCGCCACTCCCGGAAGGCCTATGAGAGTATCTGCAATATTCCGCTGACGATCTCGCCGGAAGAGCTGAAGCATCGGGCCGAAGTGTTCGGCACCGATCATTTTGGCATTGTCCCGTCGATCGAGCTGCACGGCGTTCAGTTCCGGATGGTGTTGCCGCCGGTCGATGTCGATGCCCCCGGGATCGCCAAGGCCGAGGCCTAAGGCTATCGGCTGCCGGCGCCCATATGGTGTGGCGCGCTGGTGGGTGGCTCGCTTGCCTTGCCGGTGATTCCGTAGAGCAGCATGCTGAGCACGATCAGTAAGCCAATTCCAATCAACGCCTTGGCAGGCTTGTGGCGATGCTGGTCGCCGCAGCGCGGATGCTGGTCGCCGCAGCGCGGGTGATATTTCTCCGGCGACGATGCCGCCATCCTGCGATCGGAAAAACCCGCGCGGGCCATCTGGACCTGGGAAAGCTGGGCCATTCCATCCTCCTTGCGTCAATCTGTCAGCCGCAGTCCCAAGGCTTGGCGGCGTGCGGATGTTCCAATTTTGCGATGCATGCCGGCTGTGCTGCCGCGGTCCGTCTCCCGTGTCGAAATATTTCTGCAAAAGCTATGGAACCGATTGCGTCCTGATGCGTTTTCGCATCTCACCGTTCTAGGTGACGCTTCAGGGGCAGTAGTGGGATGAGTGCTGATAACGGCCGGGTCGCGACCGGCATTTCTGGTCTGGATACGATTCTGGGTGGGGGCGTTTTCGACGGCGGCATCTACATCATTCAGGGCGCGCCCGGCGCTGGAAAGACCATTCTCGGCAACCAGATCTGCTTTGCGCAAGCCGCGCAGGGCCGTAACGCGCTGTACATCACGCTGCTGGCGGAGAGCCATGCGCGCATGATCGGGCACATGCGGCGCATGAACTTCTTCGACGAGGAAGCCGTTCCGGATCGCATGTCCTATGTCGGCGCCTTCAAGACGCTGGAAGATGACGGGCTGCGCGGGCTGCTCGACGTGGTTCGTCGTGAGGTGCGCACCCGCAAGGCCAGCATCCTGGTGCTCGATGGCCTCATCACCGTGCATGAAAAGGCGCGCTCGGAGCTTGAACTGAAGAAGTTCATCCACGAGCTGCAGACCCAGGCCGGATTCAGCAACTGCACCATGTTCCTGCTCACCAGCGCCTTTGACGCCGATGCGCATCCGCCCGAACACACGATGGTGGATGGCCTGATCGAGCTGCAGTCGCAGCTGCATGGTCGTCGCTCGGAGCGCTCGATCCAGATTCACAAATTGCGCGGCGGCTGGTTCATGGGCGGCAAGCACGCCTATCGCATCACCGATAACGGCCATGCGATCTATCCCCGCATCGAGGCGCTGCTGGAGACGCCGAGTGTCTGGGACAGCGCAGACGGACCGATCGTGCCGGTGGGCATTCCCGGCCTCGACAAGATGTTCGGCGGCGGCATCGACACCCATTCGGTGACGGTGGTGCTCGGCCCGTCGGGTTCGGGCAAGACCACGGCGGGATTGCAGTTCCTGACCGGCGGACCGAAAGGCGAGCCGGCGCTGTTCTTCGGCTTCCACGAAAATCCGATGGCGCTGCGCGTGAAGGCGAAGAGCCTGAAGCTGGCGCTGCCGGACAATATCACGCTGATGTGGCGCCCGCAGACCGAGGCCGTGCTCGACGAGGTCGCCACCGAGCTGCTCGGCACGCTTCGTCAGAGCGGCATTCGACGGCTGGTCATCGACGGCATCGAGGGCTTTTCCAAGCTGACCGACGAGAAGCATCGCATCGGGTCTTTTTTGGCGGCGCTGTGCAACGAGTTGCGCGCGCTCGGTGTTACCACACTGGCAACGGCCGAGACCGACCACGCCGGCATGACCCCCGGGCAGCCGCTCAAGGGCGTCAACCAGACCGGTCTCTCGGCGGTGGCTGAAAACATCATCGCGCTGCATCTCGCTGCGCTGCGTTCGGAAAACCATCGCCTGATGACGATTTTGAAATCGCGCGACCGTCGGACCGATATGCGGATGCGCCGCTTTGAAATCCACGAGGGCGGCATTGTGCTCGACGAGAATTTTGAAAGGGCCGAACGCATCCTTCGCGACATCTCCAGTCAGGGGCCGCAGCCGACGCCAGCGGCAGACCTCAAATTGACCGGAGATTAGTGGTGCGGACTGTCCTGATAGTCGAGGACGAATGGGCGATCGCCGACTGGCTGGAAGTGCTGCTCAGCGAGAGCGCCTTCAATGTGCTGGTCGCCGGCAATGGCCGCGAGGCGCTCGACATCCTGCATCGCGAGACACCCGATCTCGTGCTGACCGACTTCATGATGCCCTTCATCGACGGGGCAGGGTTGATCGCAGCCATGCGCGAGGATGAGCGGCTGCGCAACATCCCGGTGGTGGTGATGACATCGCTGCTGGAGAATGTCGTGAAGGATCGGGCCGGCCGCTTCCACGCGTATCTGCGCAAGCCGTTCCGGGAAGCCGATCTGATGAAGATCATCGGCGAGATGTTTCCGGAGTAAATACCGAGGCCGTAGGATGGGTAGAGCGGAGGCGCGGCAGCGCCGGAGCGAAACCCATCATCCTGTCGTAGCGGCAAGCTCGGCCGATGGGTTTCGCTTCGCTCTACCCATCCTACGACCCCCCCCCTTTGTTGCAGTGCACAGCGCGCGTTACGTCCTTTCGCCGCAGGCCATCGTCACGACATAACGTGGCGAGCAGATAGCCCTTCCGCATCATGAAGTTGCGTTTTTGGATGGCAGTCGCGCGCCGTGCACATTTGTGCTGCGCCCGGTTTCCAATTCAACATAGACTATTTCTAAGGGAGTCGAACGACCCCACATAAGATTGCGCAAGCAAGCCCGCCGGAAATGATGCGGGCGGCAGAACTGAGGGTGGAATGGGAATCAATCAGGGCCCGATCAGTCTCGATCAGAAATACACGCAAGGCTCCGGTCATATCTTTCTCACCGGCATCCAGGCGCTGGTCCGGCTGCCCATGGCGCAGGTCCGCCGGGATCGCGCGGCAGGGCTCAACACCTCCGCCTTCGTCACCGGCTATCGCGGCTCGCCGCTCGGCGGCTATGACCAGCAGCTGATGGCGGCGCGAAAACATCTCGATCAATACGGGATCAAGTTTCAGCCCGGCGTGAACGAGGATCTTGCGGCCACCGCGATCTGGGGCACGCAGCAGCTCAATCTCTCGCCCGGCGCCAGTTACGATGGCATCACCGGCATCTGGTACGGCAAGGGGCCGGGCGTCGATCGCTGCGGCGACGTGTTCCGCCACGGCAACGCGGCAGGCTCGGCCAAACATGGTGGCGTACTGTGTCTCGCCGGCGATGATCATGGCGCAAAATCATCGACGGTGCCGCACCAGTCCGACCATGCCTTCATCTCGGCGCTGATGCCCTATCTCTATCCGTCGTCGATCCACGAGATCATCGACATGGGCCTCCTGGGCATCGCCATGTCGCGCTATTCCGGCTGCTGGGTCGGCATGAAGGTGATCACCGAAACGGTGGAGACCACGGCGGAGATCAATCTCAATGACGAGATGACGCCGTTCAAGATCCCGACCGATTTCGTGATGCCGGAAGGCGGCCTCAATCTGCGCTGGCCCGATGACCGGTATGCGCAGGATCGCCGCCTGCAGGACTACAAGGGCTTTGCCGCGATCGCCTTTGCCCGCGCCAACAACATCAACCGCGTCACCATCGACAGCCCGAATGCCCGCTTCGGCATCATGGCCTCCGGCAAGAGCTATGAAGACGTGCGTCAGGCGCTGCGCGAACTCGGGATCACCGAACAGGTCGCCGCCAAGATCGGTCTGCGCCTCTACAAGATCGGCATGCCGTGGCCGCTGGAGCCGGAGGGCGTGCGGAAATTCGCGGTGGGTCTCGAGGAGATCTTCATCGTCGAGGAACGCCGCGAGATCGTCGAGAACCAGGTCAAGCAGGAGCTGTTCAACTGGCGCGACGATGTGCGCCCGCGCATCGTCGGCAAGATGGACTCCCATGACCAGCGTTTCCTGCCATTCGCGGAAGAGCTGAGCGTCGCGAAGCTCGCGACCTCCATGGTCGATCGCCTGCTGGCGATGGAGATCGATCCGGAGATCGCGGCCTTGCTGCGCGCCAAGGCCGACTGGTTTCACGGCCGCGAGGCATCGCAGGTGCAGAATGTCGTGCCGATCACGCGCACGCCGTATTTCTGCTCGGGCTGCCCGCACAACACATCGACGAAAGTGCCGGAAGGTTCGCGCGCCATGGCCGGCATCGGCTGCCACTTCATGTCGCTGTGGATGGATCGCTCCACCGAGACCTTCACCCATATGGGCGGCGAGGGCGTGCCATGGACCGGCATCGCGCCCTTCACGAAGGAGAAGCACATCTTCGCCAATCTCGGCGACGGCACTTATTTCCATTCCGGCTCGCTGGCGATCCGGCAGTCCATCGCCTCCAAGGCGAACATCACCTACAAGATCCTCTACAACGACGCGGTCGCCATGACCGGCGGCCAGAAGCATGACGGCGAGCTCTCGCCGCAGCAGATCACTTTCCAGCTGCACTCCGAAGGCATCCGGGCGATTTATCTCGTCTCGGAAAATCCGGACACCTATCCGGCCAGCAGCATCGCGCCGGGCACAAAACTCGCGCATCGCGACGAACTCGATCGCGTGATGAAGGAATGCCGCGAGATCGAAGGCTGTTCGGCCATCGTCTTCGTGCAGACCTGCGCCGCGGAGAAGCGCCGCCGCCGCAAGAAGGGCATCCTGGAAGATCCGCAGCGCCGCGTGATCATCAATCCCGCGGTGTGCGAAGGCTGCGGCGATTGTTCGGTGCAGTCGAACTGCATCTCGGTGGAGCCGCTGGAGACCGAACTCGGCCGCAAGCGCACCATCAACCAGTCGAGCTGCAACAAGGACTATTCCTGCCTCAAGGGCTTTTGCCCGTCCTTCGTCACCGTCGATGGTGGCAAGTTGAAGCGCAAGGCGCCGGTGGAGATCGGTAATATCGGCGACATCCCTGAGCCGGCCTCGCGGCCGACGCTGGACCGTCCCTACAATATTGCGGTGGGCGGAGTCGGCGGCACCGGCGTGCTGACCATCGGCGCGCTGCTCGGCATGGCTGCGCATATCGAGGGAAAGGCCTCGATGATCCTCGACATGTCCGGCCTCGCGCAGAAGGGCGGCGCGGTGCTGAGCCATGTGCGGCTGTCGAACGACACGGCCGAGGTGACCTGTTCGCGCATCGTGACCGGCACCGCCGATCTCCTGATCGCGGCTGACGAGGTGGTGGCGATCGCCAAGGAGACGATCTCGCTTTGCGAGGGCGAGCGCACCACCGGCATCGTCAACACGCATCTCATTCCGATCGCGGATTTCGTCCGCAATCGCGATTTCAATTTCCAGCGCGGTCGCGTCAATGACGTGCTGTCGATGGCGCTGCGCAAGACGTCGACCTTCCTCGATTTCACCAAGGCGGCGGAAGGCCTGCTTGGCGACAGCATCGCCACCAACATGATGATGATGGGCTATGCCTATCAGAAGGGCCTGCTGCCGGTGCAGCGCGCCTCCATCGAACAGGCGATCGAGCTGAATGGCGTCTCGATCAAGATGAACATGCTGGCCTTCCAGCTCGGGCGTCTGGCGGCGGCCGATCCGGAGCGCCTGGCATCGATGCTGAAGGGCAGCGACGGTGTCGCGGCGCCGAAGACCCAGGATGAGATGACGCTGGACGAGATCATCGCCCATCGCAGCGCGTTGCTGACCGACTATCAGAATGCCAAGCTCGCTGACACCTATCGCGCGACGGTGGGGCAGGTGCGGGAAGCCGCAATGCGCGGTGGCTATGATGAAGCGCTGCCGCGGGCGGTGGCGATCAATTATGCAAAACTGCTCGCCTACAAGGACGAATATGAAGTGGCGCGGCTCTATACCGATGGCCGCTTCGAGAAGCAGTTGCGTGAGCAGTTCGAAGGCGACTTCAAGATCCACTTCAACCTGGCGCCGCCGATGCTGCCGGGCGTGGACGCGTCCGGCCGGCCGAAGAAGCGTGCCTTCGGTGCGTGGATGATGCCGCTGTTCAAGCTGCTCGCGGGCGCGCGCGGTTTGCGTGGCACGCCGCTCGACGTGTTCGGCTACAACGCCGACCGCAAGATGGAGCGAGACCTGATCGCGGGCTATGAGAAGGATATCGCGACGGTGCTGGGGCTGCTGTCGCCGGCGAATGTGGAGATCGCAGTCGAGCTGCTGTCCCTGCCGGATACGATCCGTGGCTATGGCCCGGTGAAGGAAGCTGCGGTGGAGGCGGCGAAGACGCGCTATGCGCAGCTTGGCGCGGATCTCGTCAACCCGCCGCCGGTGCCACGGCAGATCGCAGCGGAATGACGTTTCTTTCCCTCCCCCAAGCGGCGCAGCCGCGCCGTGGGGAGGGTGGATCGAACGCGGAGCGTTCGAGACGGGTGGGGTGCTTCCACAAACTCCGACGTCACGTGGGGAGAGACCCCACCCCCGCCTATCGGCGGACCCTCCCCATTCGCTTCGCTCCGGGGAGGGAGGTCATCGGCGCCTGAGCATCACACCCCGATATTATCGATCAGCCTCGTCTTCCCAAGCTTCGCCGCCACGATCAGCCGCACCGGCCCGTCCTTCATCGACGACACCTTCGCCAGCGTCTCGCTGTGGCGTGCTTCAAAATAATCCAGCACGAAACCAGCCGCGGTGATCATCGCAGCACCGCCGGCGAGCGCCGTCTCCATGTCGTCGCCGGCCTTCAATCGCTTTGCCGTTTCCTTCATCGCCCTGTAGAGCACCGGCGCCGTCGCGCGATCTTCGGGCGAGAGATACACATTGCGCGACGACATCGCGAGGCCGTCGCGCTCGCGCACGGTGGCGGCGCCGACCACCTTGACGCCGAGATCGAGATCCCGCGCCATCCGCGTCACCACTTTCAGCTGCTGAAAATCCTTCTCGCCGAAGAAGGCCATGTCCGGCCGCACCTGCGTGAACAGCTTGCCGACCACGGTGGCGACGCCGCCGAAGAAATGCGGGCGGAAGCGATCCTCGAGATCGGCGGTGGCCGGACCTTCGGTGACAATCTTCGTCGCGAAGCCGTCGGGATACATCACCTTCGCATCCGGGTTCCAGACGAGATCCGCGCCGGCCTCGGTCAGTTTGGCGAGATCGCTCTTCCAGGTCCGCGGGTAAGAGCCGAAATCCTCGGTCGGTGCGAACTGCGTGGGGTTCACGAAGATCGAGACCACGACCTTGTCGCAGCGGCGCTGAGCGAGGCGGACCAGCGAGATATGGCCGTCATGCAGCGCGCCCATGGTCGGCACCAGGCCGATGGTCGCCTTGCGCGCGCGGAGTGCATCCGTTGCGCGACGAAGGGCGACAAGGGTGCGGGCGACTTGCGGTGGGCGAGGGGGCATGTTGGCTCGTTATCATTGGCAGCGGTATGTCTGCGCCTGCTTAGCAAAGCCGACGCGTTCGCGCCAAGCCTCTCCTGCGGTGTCCCGATGCCGCAATCGATCGGCGGATTCATCATGAAATGCTGCGATGACGGCTTTCGCGGCCGGCGGTTTGCATTTTCCTTGACCCTCGATCGGCTCTGCTTTGATGGTGAGGCCAAGGATTCCATCGATGTTGATGCAAAGCGCGCAGCAGTCCGGCACGGCCCATGTGATCGTGCTCGGCAATGAGAAGGGCGGGTCGGGCAAGTCCACGACCGCGCTGCATATTGCCGTGGCCTTGTTGAAGGCGGGACAGCGCGTCGCCACCATCGATCTCGATTGCCGCCAGCAGAGTTTTACGCGCTACATCGAGAATCGCCGCGCATGGGCTGCGCAGGCCGGCCTGGCGCTGGAAGTGCCCGAGCATCATTGCCTGCGGCTCGGCGACAGCACGCAGATCACTGATAACGAATCCTTCGAGCTCGAGCAGTTCGCGCAGGCGATGGCGGCGGTGGAGCGCAGCCACGATTTCATCGTGATCGATACGCCCGGCAGCGATACTTTCCTGATGCGGCTGGCGCATTCGATGGCGGATACGCTGGTGACGCCGATCAATGACAGCTTTCTCGATTTCGATGTGCTCGGCACCGTCGATACCGCGACTTACAGCGTCACCGGCGAAAGCCACTACGCGCAGATGGCGCGCGACGCGCGGCGCAAGCGACGCCAGCATGACGGCTCAACGACGGACTGGATCGTGGTCCGCAACCGTCTGTCGATGCTCGGCTCACGCAACAAGGTGCTGGTCGCCGGCGTGCTCGACCAGCTCGCTTTCCGACTGGGCTTCCGTCCGGTGGATGGCCTCGCCGAGCGGGTGATGTACCGCGAATTCTTCCCGCGCGGGCTGACGGCCCTCGACGATCTCAATGAGGCCACCCTCGGGCGCCGCCCCAGCATGGGCCACGTCACCGCCCGCGAGGAGGTGGTGGAGCTGCTCCGAAAGCTCAAATTACCGCTCGACGAGCGCGGCCGCCGCCGCGCCGCCAACCGCGCCGAATGGGCGGCCCAGGCTGACAAGCCGCTCGACCTGCACGATATCGTTGGCAGCTGAGATATTTATTCTTTAAGTCATTGATTTGTAACAAAATTATATGGTTGTGTCGCGCTTTCGTTCTCGCTGTGCGCGTGACACGTCATCGAATCGCGGAACGCGAAGGCGCTTCGGCAGTTGATTTGTCGTTGTAATGCCGCCGAGTTTGGAACGCCGTTCCCTTGCGGACCGGCCGCAAATTCGGTGAATTCGGCAGAGGTTTTGTTAGCAACTGCACAAGAAAGGACTGCGGCGCACAATGTTACGGCGCTGGATTCACAATATTTAGCCTTCCTGTCACGGCGCTGTGACATATATGCTGTTCAAGCAGCGATCATTGTCATCGATCGATTACAATCATCGTAGCCTGGACCGGCGAGCGCCCTTTCAAGGGATCATGCCGAGGGACCGAACATGAAACGCGGATTGCTTATCCTGCTTTCGGTTTGCGTACTGACCGCTGTCGCGTATTTCACCGCGAGCAAGTGGGCGATCCGTCATGAGACGCTGACCTTCTTCGACAAGGATCGTAATCGCGAGATTCAGGTCGATATCGCCGTTCGTCGCGACAAGGAAATGCAGGCGAATGCCGGCATGATCACCTTGCCGGTGGCGATCCTCAATCACGGCAACACCGTCAAATTCACCGAATACTCGTTCCTCGCCAACGTGTTTGCTGCACGCGGCTACATGGCCGTGAGCATCCAGCACGATCTGGCCACCGATGCGCCGCTGATGACCAAGGTGGGCGAGCTCTATGTCGGCCGTCTGCCGGTCTATGAGCGCGGTGTCGAGAACATCAAATTCGCAGTCAATCAGCTGAAGAAGATCCAGCCGAATTCGGACTTCGATCATCTGACGCTGGTGGGCCATTCCAACGGTGGCGATATCTCGGTGTTCTTCGCCAAGGAATATCCGGACGAGGTGAAGAAGGTCGTCACGCTGGACAATCTGCGCGTCCCGTTCATGACCGACGGCAAGTTCAAGATCCTGTCCTTCCGCTCGAAGGACAACATGTTCAAGCCGGACCCGGGCGTCGTGCCGGATGATGATGTCTGTGAGAAGGCGGGCATCACGGTGGTCGATACTGGCGCGCAGCATAATGACATGAGCGATCGCGGCCCGGCTGCGCTGAAAGAGAAGATCCAGGGTCTGCTGTCCAAGTTCCTGGACGATGACAGCAAGCTGTCGCCCGTGAGCGGTCAGCCGCAGATCCTGCAGAAGCCGGCACCCAAGCCGGCGCAGCAGAGCATGCTCACCGATCCCGCCAAGCTCGCGCAGTATACGCCCAGCGTGAACTAACTGGCCCAACCAGCTCACCGGTTAGTTGGTGACGCTTCCACACCCGCCCGCAACCGATTAATGATCGCGCATGGCCACATTGATTGCCGGCGCTGTCGCCGTTTTCGTTCTTTATATGCTGCTGCAGCTGCTTCGCACCGCGAATCCGGCGATGCTGGCGCGCGCCACCAAGATCGGCGGTGGCGTTCTCTGTCTGGCGGCTGCGGCCTTCACGGGACTGCGGGGCGAGTTCTGGGTCGCCATTCCGATCGGGCTATTTGGCGCTGGCCTGCTGGGCTGGGCGCCGTTCGGTGGCGGCTTGGCCGAAGCTGAGCTTGACCGCAGGTTTCCCGGCTGGCGTCAGCACACGCAGGGCAACACGGCAGGCCGGAACGATGGGCGCGCGGCGGCGGGCAAAATGACGGACGAGGAGGCCTATCAGATCCTTGGCGTGAAGCCGGGGGCGGGGCGCGACGAGATCAGCCGCGCGCACCGATCCCTGATGAAGAAACTGCATCCCGACCAGGGGGGCTCGACGTACCTCGCGGCTCGGGTCAACGAAGCCAAGGATACTCTGTTTCGCACGCATCGTAGCTAACTCCAGAACGCTTTACGCTACTGACTGCGAGTGGATTCCGTTCTCTGTGGGACGCCCCGTCGCCTGCCGTTGCCCGGCATGGTCGATCAATTCCCCGTCCGACTTTTGTAGTTCGGATTTCTTGACGAGAGGTTGCCCGCTGCAGGAATTGTTTACCGTGAAACGCAAAACGGCCGGGACATCGTCCCGGCCGTTTGTGTGAGTGCGAGACGTTCGTCTGGCGATCAGTTCTTGATGGTGATGCAGGGAATGTCCGAGCGCTTCAGCGTCTTGCAGGCGGCTTCGGCCTGGTCGCGGTCAAGGCCGGCGAAGCGGGCGCGGTAGAGCTTTCGCGATCCGCTGCTGACCGTCTCGGTGAATGGGTCGGCCTTGCCGAGGGCGCCGCGGGCGCTGTCGCGGGCGGCGTCGAGGCGGGTCTTGGCTTCGCCTTCGCTGCCGAGTGCGCCGACCTGGATGATCCAGCCGGAATGCGCGGTTGCGGGCTTGATCGAGCCGCCCTGCTGCACGGCCTGCGGGGCAGGCGCGGGAGCCGGGGCTGCCGCAGGAGCGGCATAGGCCATCGCGGTGCCGCCATGCTGGACGCTGGATGCCGGAAGTACGCCCAGGATGCCATTGCCGGTGCCATGGCCAGCCGGCTGGCGCGGCATTTCCGAACGGGCATAGAGCGAGTTGGTGGTTTCCGGCGAGCGGGCTGTCGGTTCGTTGGCGGTGGAGACGGTGCTGGTCGCGGTCGGCGCCGGCGTTTCGGTGCTGGCGGAGGCGACGCGGTATTGACCCGACTTCACCTGGACGGTGCGGACCCGCACCGGCTTCATCGGCTCGGCGGAGCCGGGAATGGTCGAGATCGGCTCGGACTGGATCACACCGCTATTGAGCGGGCCGGTATCCGGCTTGCGTGCCTGCGGCACCGGCGCGGGCGGCACGGCTGCGGTGGCTGCCGCGAGGAAAGAGCGGTTCGGCGCGCCGGCGGCAGCGGCCGGGCGGGCGGGGGCGGGCTCGGGAGCGGCGACGGGTTCGGCAGACGGCGGCGCGGCAGAGGCGACCTGGATCGCACCATTGACCTGCCGGCTCTCGGTCGGACGCGATTTGGCCTCGACTTCGGCGACCTCGGTCGCGGCTTCCGCCGGGCTGCGCTCGGTGATC
>NZ_JBIISY010000088.1:0-24123 GCF_044340795.1 Tardiphaga sp. | reverse complement strand
CTGGCTGTCGCGCAGGCGCGAGACGGCATCGTATTCATACAGGCCCTGCTGCGCCTTGGTGGTGGACTTGATGTGCCAGGTGAGCAACGGCGAGCCGAGCGCCTTGGCGACTTCCTCGGCCAGCACGGTCTTGCCGGTGCCGGGCTCGCCCTTCACCAGCAACGGGCGCTCCAGCACGATGGCGGCATTGACGGCGACCTTGAGGTCATCGGTGGCGACGTAGTCCTTGGTACCGGTAAACTTCATGAACAGTCTTGCCTTGTTGTTCTTGTCGCGCAGCAGCGCGTTGCAATGGGGAGATCGCGGAATGAGGAAAGAGCTAGCGCCGGATCAGCGACAGCACGACCAGCACGACGACGGCGCCGACGGTGGCATCGAGGATCGAGCCGAGTGTGCCGGTGGCCAGTGTGACATTCAGTTTCGGCAGCAGCCAGCCGGCGACCAGGGCGCCGATGATGCCGACAACGATATTGCCGATCAGGCCGAAGCCCGCACCGCGCACGATCAGCCCGGCCAGCCAGCCGGCAATGGCGCCGATCAGCAATGCTGCAAGAATACCCATCCAGTCGATCCTCTGATGCGCCACGATGTGGCGCTTTGGATGGGAAGTTTAATTGAATTATCGGACAGGTCCAGCCGGGGCGTCGGCATGCATTATGTGCAGATATGCCATCGCACGGAAGATGTGCTCAGGAGATGGCACTAACCGCGGCGCTCGAAGCCCGCGCTGAAATAGTCCTGCTCCAGCGCTGCATGGGTGACCACGCAATCGCGACCGCGCCGCTTGGCTTCGTAGAGTGCGAGGTCGGCTTCACCCAGCAGGACCGTCTCGTTTGGCGAGCGTGCGGTCCGATGTGCGACGCCGATGCTGACCGAGAGATAGCCGCGCGCAGCGGCGACATTGGGAATCTCCAGCGCACGAACACGCAGCCGCACCGTCTCGGCCACCGTCATGGCGCTGGCCTCATCGACATCGGGAAGCACGATGGCGAACTCCTCGCCGCCATAGCGGGCAGCCAGCGCCGTGGTGTTGATGGTCGCATCCGCCAGCACGGACGCGACGCGCTTCAGGCAGTCGTCACCGACCTGATGTCCCATCGTGTCGTTGTAGCCTTTGAAATGATCGATATCGATCAGCAGGGCCGAGAGCTTGCCGTCCTGCGCAAAGGCGCGGTTGAGGAAGCCGTCGAGCGTGCGGCGATTGGCGAGGCCGGTGAGGCCGTCGGTAGTGGCGAGTTCGGCCAGCCGTGCATTCAGCGCCGTCAGTTCGTCCTGCATCTTCTTACGCTGGGTGACATCGCGCAGCACGCCGACGATCTCGATCTTGTCGTCGGCATCCTCGGCGCGTTCGGCCAGCTTGAAATTGATCTCCACCCAGGCGATCGACCGGTCGTCGCGATAGGTGCGGAACACGACGTTCTCGGTGGTGACGCGATCGGTGAGGCGGGCACTCGCGGCACGCACCGCCGGAAGGTCCTCCGGATAGACCAGTTCCAGACAGGAGCGCCCGATCAGGTCTTTCGGATCCAGGCCGAGCACGAATTCGACCGAATGCGAGACGTAGAGAAAGTTGCCGGTGCGATCGAGCAGGATGACGACGTCGGCGATGTTGTCGGCCAGCAGGCGGTAGCGCGATTCGCGTTCGCGCAGCGCGTTCTCCATGTTCAGGCGAAACCGGAACTGGGTCGACAGCAGGGCCGCGAGCAGGATGACGCTGCACAGGAGCACAGCGGCCACTGCGACATCGGACTTCAGGTTGTTGCGCCAGGCCGCCAGCACCTTGCGTTCGGGCACGGCCACGGTCACGATCACCGGATACTCGTTGCTCTTCTCGTAACCGAAATATTTGGTTACGCCATCGAAAGGCGAAGCGACGCGATAAAATCCGGTGCGGCTTTCCTTGAGCCTGTTCTGAAACAGTTGAGTGCCGGACAGGTCCTTGCCGACATCCATCGATGGCCAATGCGCCAGCACGATGCCGTCAGTCCGGAGCAGGCTGATCCCGGCCTGTTCGCCGATATCGAATGTCTTGAAGAAGTCGCTGAAATAGTCGGTGTCGATCGCAGCGACGAGCACGCCATTGAAATTGCCCGCCTGATCGCTGACGCGCTTCGACAACAGGATCGTCATCCGGCCGGTCAGGCGCGATTGCAGCGGCTCGCTGATGCGCAGGCCCGGATCGGTGTTGTCGCGATGATAGGCGAAATAGGCGCGATCGGAATTGTTGTGCTTCGGCGTTTCCGTGAGCGACGAATAGCGCCATTCGCCGATGGCATCGAGCGCGCCGAATTCGCGAATCTGTGGCAGCGACTTGGCCGTGTTGACGAGGAAGAGATTGAAGCGATCCGGGCGCGGAGTTTGATACTTCAGAAGATCGACCATGCCGCTCATGGCGACATCGGCGGCCTGAAACGTATGCGTCGCATGTTCCTGCAGCGAATGTGCGAGATTGCGGATATCGATCTCGCTCTGTTGCAGCGCGTTGCGCCGTGCATCGATGGTCTTCCACAGCACGAGGCCGAGCACGCAGGCGCTCATCGCCAGCACGAACACTGCAACGATTGCGCCAGGTGCAGAAAGTCTGCTTGCAGACTTTGTGGTCGAAGTAATCGATGCGGCCATGCTGCGTCTACTACCATTCGGGCCGTCACCTCGGCCCGATGAGATTGCACGATAGCTGAGAACGCCCACTATCGGCGTGACACTCTCTCATGTGGTTACTGCCGCGAGAAGAGTTGAAACAAATACCTTCAATCTCGACGATTGCCGACGGCGCGTCCCGTTGAGCGGAATTCGGTCGGCGCGTTGACAATGTTAGACTATTTGGCGGGCGCGCCGGGCAGGGTGCTGTTGCTGCGCGCAACTATCTACCACCTGCACCCTTGACGCACGCCAATGCTCGGGCAATCTGTCAATCATGTTCCTGCAATTTTTCACCTCGCTGCGCGATGCGCAGGTTCCGGTCACGCTGCGTGAATATCTCACGCTGATGGAAGCGCTCGACGCCAATCTGGCGGATCAGTCGGTGGAGAATTTCTATTATCTCTCCCGCGCCGCGCTGGTGAAGGACGAGCGCAATCTCGACAAGTTCGACCGGGTGTTCGGCTCGACCTTCAAGGGTCTCGAGAATCTTCTCGACGCCATGGAGAAGGCGGAAATCCCGGAAGAGTGGCTGCGCAAGCTCGCCGAGAAATATCTCGCCGACGAAGAGAAGCAGCAAATCGAGGCCATGGGCTGGGACAAGCTCATGGAGACGCTGAAGAAGCGTCTGGAAGAACAGAAGGAGCGCCACCAGGGCGGCAGCAAGTGGATCGGCACCGCCGGTACTTCGCCGTTCGGCGCCCAGGGCTACAATCCCGAAGGCATCCGCATCGGCCAGGAGAAGAGCCGCAACCAGCGTGCCGTGAAGGTGTGGGACAAGCGCGAGTTCAAGGATCTTGACGGCAATGTCGAACTCGGCATCCGCAACATCAAGGTGGCGCTGCGCCGGTTGCGCAAATTCGCCCGCACCGGATCAGCCGATGAGCTCGATCTCGACACCACGATCCGCGAGACCGCCAATCACGGCTATCTCGACGTCCACATGCGGCCGGAGCGGCGCAATGCGGTGAAGGTGCTGGTGTTCTTCGACATCGGCGGCTCCATGGATTCGCATATCGAGCAGGTCGAGGAACTGTTCTCGGCCGCCAAGAGCGAATTCAAGCACATGGAGTATTTCTACTTCCACAACTGTCTCTATGAGGGCGTGTGGAAGCAGAACAAGCGCCGCTTCACCGACCGCACGCCGACCTGGGACGTTCTGCATAAATACGCGCATGACTACAAGGTCGTGTTCGTCGGCGATGCCTCGATGTCGCCCTATGAGATCATGGTGCCCGGCGGCTCCGTCGAGCATGTCAATGAAGAGGCCGGCTCGGTCTGGCTCGAACGCGTGACGCAGACCTATCCGAACACGGTGTGGCTCAATCCGGTGGCGCAGCGGCACTGGGATTATTCGGAATCGACGACGATCATCCGTCGCCTGTTGTCCGAACGCATGTATCCGCTGACCATCGAGGGCCTGGAAGGCGCGATGAAGGAATTGGTGAGGAAGGCATGACCCAGACGATTACCCGCGGCTACAAGGCGCTGCTCGACGAGGCCAATGCGCAGATCGAGACCATGAGCGTCGAGGACGTCATCAAGGCCGCGCAGAGCCCGGACGTCGTCATCGTCGATATCCGCGATCCCCGCGAGATCGAGCGCGAGGGCAAGATTCCGGGCTCATTCTCGTGCACCCGTGGCATGCTGGAATTCTGGATCGATCCCGAAAGCCCCTATGGCAAGCCGATCTTCCAGGAAGACAAGAAGTTCATCTTCCATTGCGCGTCTGGCTGGCGTTCGGCGCTGGCCGCCAAGACGGCGGCCGATATGGGCCTGAAGCCGGTGGCGCATCTCGGCGGCGGCTTCACCGCCTGGCGCAATGCCGGCGGCGCGGTGGAGAAGGTCGAACCGAAGGCGAAGTAACAATCACGCTCACATCACTGTCGTTTGTGATGCCCGGCCTTGCGCCGGGCATCTGCGTCTCTACTGTACCTTGAAATGTGATGACCGGGACAAGCCCGGCCATGACGGCGTGCAAGATGAAGGGCATCCCATGACCAAGACCGATCCGCTCGTCTCCACCGAATGGCTTGCCGCGCATCTCGGCGATCCCAAGGTCAAGGTCGTCGATGCATCCTTCAAGATGCCCGGCGTCTTGCCGCTGCCGATCGACGACTATCTTGCCGCGCATATTCCTGGCGCCGTCTTTTTCGATGTCGATGCGATCTCCGATCATGCGATCGACCTGCCGCATATGTTTCCGGACGAAGCGCAGTTCGCGCGCGATGTCGGCGCACTCGGCATTTCCTCCGACGACACCGTGGTGCTCTATGACTCCGGCGGCTGGGTCGCGGCGCCACGCGCCTGGTGGATGTTCCTGTCCTTCGGCCATGCCAATGTGAAGATCGTCAACGGTGGCCTCAAGAAATGGCGTGCCGAGGGGCGTCCGGTCGAGGCCGGCAAGCCGGCCGCGCCGCAGCCCGCCAGGTTCACCGCGACATTCGATCCGTCCTATGTGCGCAGCAAGGCGCAGCTCGTCGCTAATCTCGACAGCCGCGCCGAGCAGACCATCGATGCGCGCGCCGCCAATCGGTTCGAGGGCAGCGTGGCAGAGCCCCGGCCGGGCCTACGCTCGGGCCACATCCCCGGCAGCCGCAATCTGCCCTATAACGAGCTGATCGACGCCGCGACCGGCACCATGAAGCCGCTCGATGATCTGCGTGCGGCGTTCGACAAATCCGGCCTCGATATCGACAAGCCGATCGTGACCACCTGCGGCTCCGGCGTGTCAGCAGCCGTGCTGACACTGGCCCTGTATCGCCTCGGCGTGCGCGGCTCGGCGCTCTATGACGGCTCGTGGTCCGAATGGGGCATGCAGAACGGCCCACCGGTCGCAACCGGGCCGGCGTAAGCCGCGCCTACATGCTGAGACGTTAGCGCAGCTGCGATAGTCCGAACGGATCGTTCAGCTGCTGCTGCTGCGCGATTGGAGCAGCAGCAGGCGCGACGCGTGCGGCCACGCGCGGCCGTTTGACCACGGGCTTCTTCACCATCTTCTTCGCGGGCTTCGCTTTGGGCGGCTCGGCGGTCGGGCGCGAATTGGGCAGCGGCACCGGTTCGGTGTCGATCGGCGGGCCGCCGAGCACGGCCACCTTGCTCGATGACAGCTGGGCGTCCTCAGCCGTGAGCGTTGCATTCGGCAGCTCCATGATCGTGGCCGTCGGCAGCGAGATGCTTGCCGTGGTCTCGGGAGCCGGGGCAGGGGTGGTCTCGGGAGCGGGAGCCGGCTCCAGTGTTTCCACCGGAGCAGTGGCCACGACCGTGGCTGGTTCACTCGGCGGCGTGGGCGCAGCTTCGGTCGGAACCGGCGTCTCGGGCTCAGTCGCTGGTGTCACGGCAGCGACCGCGATGGTGTCGGGCGCCGGCTTCACCTCAGCCTCGATCGGCTCGGCCGGTGCTGCGGGCTCGCTGGCTTCCACCACGGGGACGGCGACCGGTTCGGCTGTCTCGGGCGCATGCGGCTCCAACCGCAGCATCGCAAGCGTCGGCGTGGGTTCCGGCTGCCGGCTGAAGACGGTCGCGGGCGGCGGCCGGCGGTTCGGTAGGCTGGCGAACTCCTCATGGGCGCTGCGCAGCAGCGCGGCGGCGCCCATCCCGAAGATGACCAAGGATACTGCGAAGACGACAGCGACGCACAGGAAACGAATGCCGGGAAGCATGATTGCTGTTCCGCCTTCAGCAGATGCGTGAAGGCTTTCGAACCAGGGGAACGCGGTGGAGCACGCAGAAAAATGGCCCGATCGACGGCGCGAATCAGGGCTGATCGAACATACCGCAGCGGGTCGCAAACCGTTTGTTAAAAGATGCGCGGCAGAAACGACATGTGCTTACTGCGGCGTTAAGCGCCAATAGCTGCGGCATGTTGGCCACGGCGACGCGCAATCGTGCGAATGTGACCGAAATGCGGGGCTTTTTCCCGGATTTGTCTTGAATGCGCCGTGATCCTGCGCGATCTGACCATTCAACCCGATTTACTGCTCGAAGCTTCGACAAGGGCAATGATGATCAAGCGTTTTCTGACGACGTTCGCGACTGTAGCTCTCAGCAGCGCCGCCGGGCTTTCGCTCGCGGCCGCGCAGGGCTACCCGGCCGCATCGAACAGCGGCTACTCGATCCCGGCAGAACCTGGCTACCAGCCCGGCGGCTATCCGGCCACGCCGAACTCGCGCGGCAGCGCCATGGATGCGATGCCGGACTTCGACGCGCTGGACGAGGATGATGCCCCGTCGCGCGGTGGTCGTCCGCAGGGCCGCCTGTCCAGCCCCGGCTATGCCAATCAAGGTCCGGTGACGTCTCCGGATGATCCGCGTTACGGTCGCCCGGCCAACGGCCAGACCTATTCCTATCGTCCGGAGCCGCAAGGTCCTGTGACCTCGCCGGACGATCCGCGCTATGGCCGTCCGGCCAATGCGCCAGCCTATAACAACAATGCTCCCGCCTATTCGGACCGCGCGTTGCCACAGGGGCCCGTGATGTCGCCGGATGATCCACGTTACGGCCGCCCGGCAGGTCCGCCGCCGGTCATCTATTCGGATCGTGGCGGTCCCGACGGTGGCATGCGTCCACCCGAAGGTGTGGGCGGCCAGAACTACGGAGCGCCGCAGGGTGCCCCGGTGACCGGCTCCGTTCAGGCGGGTGGCCAGAACATGGGCGCCAATGGCCGCTCGGTGATGGTCGCGTCGCTGCCGCCGGAAGAACAGCCCGATGCAGGTCCGGTGCAATTGCCGCCAAATCTGCGCCGTCAGGAAGTCAGCTTCGTTACCAAGGAGCCGGCCGGCACCATCATCGTCGATACGCCGAACTACCACCTGTACTATGTGCTCGGTAACAACCGCGCCATGCGTTACGGCGTGCGTGTTGGCCGCGACGGTTTCACCTGGAACGGCGTGCAGAAGATCTCCCGCAAGGCCGAATGGCCGGATTGGCATCCGCCGGCAGAAATGATCGAGCGCCAGCCCTACCTGCCGCGCTTCATGGCCGGTGGCGAAGGCAATCCGATGGGCGCCCGTGCGATGTATCTCGGCTCGACCGTCTATCGCATCCACGGCACCAACCAGCCGTCGACCATCGGCAAGTCGGTGTCGTCGGGCTGTATCGGCATGCTGAACGACGACGTGTCGGATCTGTTCGAGCGCGCCAAGGTCGGCACCCGCGTGGTCGTGTGGCCGGGCAAGCCTCCGGCGACCACCGCATCGGCAGCGCCGGTACCGGGTCCAAGCGCAAATGCCGCGCCGACGCCGAGCGCCAATATGGCGCCGCTGCCGGGCACGCAGCCGGCGACGATCCAGCCGCTGCCGGCGCCGGTCAACGTGCGCTGATCCCGGCAGGCTGACGTCAGAATACGAAGAGGGCGCGGTGTGAAAGCACCGCGCCCTTTTTGTATTCTAGTTCGTAGGATGGGTTGAGCGAAGCGATACCCATCACCGCCGGGCGCTTGTGGTGATGGGTATCGCTTCGCTCAACCCATCCTACTGGACGGCGTTTAGTTTAACGGACGCACCGGCTCACCCTTCAGGAAACCGCCGATCCCCTCGATCATCTCCGCATAGATGCGCCTGTAGTTTTCGGCCGTGACATAGCCGAGATGCGGCGTGATCACGACATTATCCAGCTTGCGCAGCGGGCTGTCGATGGGGAGTGGCTCGTGCGAATATGTATCGATGCCCGCACCCGCGATCTTCTTCGCCTGCAATGTTTCAAGCAGCGCCGCTTCGTCCACGATCGGTCCGCGCGCCGTGTTGATGAGATAGGCCGTCGGTTTCATGCGCGCGAGATCCTCACGCGACACCAGCCCCCGCGAGCGATCGCTCAGCACGACGTGAATGGTGATGACGTCGGACTTTGCGAACAGCTCTTCCTTGGTGGCATAGGTGACGCCGGCCTCGGCGCAGGCTTCTGGGGTGAGATTGGTGCTCCAGGCCAGCACCTTCATGCCCAGCGCCTGTGCGATTTTCGCCACCTTGGTGCCGAGCTTGCCGAGCCCGATGATGCCCAGCGTCTTGCCCTCGACATCCTCGCCGAGCGTCACCTGCCAGGGCTCGCCGGCTTTCATGCGCGCATGCTCGAAGCCGATCTTGCGGGTCAGTTCCAGCATCAGGCCGATGGTGAGCCCCGCGGTGGGGTTGCCGATCATCGCCGTGCCGCACACCGTCACGCCATGTGCCTTCGCGGCGTCGAGGTCGATGGCCGCGTTGCGCATGCCCGATGTGATCAGCAGTTTGAGTTGCGGCAGCGCCTCGAACATTTTGCGCGGGAACGCCGTGCGCTCGCGCATGGCGCAGATGATCTCGAAATCCTTGAGTGCAGCCGCCGCTTCCTCGCCGGATGCTAATGGCTTGTCGAACACGGTGACGTCGATGCGGTCGCCGAGCGTGGACCAGTCGGCCAGCTTGAGCGCCACATTCTGGTAGTCGTCGAGGATTGCACAGCGCAGCCGCGTCATGAGGTCGATCCATCCGGTCAGGTGACAGCGACAGATGCCGTCAGGGGATGGAGACATCGCGCGACACGCGAGAGCGTGCAAGCGCTGCGGCCGGCAATTCCGGCGCGATCAGCTTAATGTGAGGTGGGAGCTGTTTCCTTGGCGCGGCAGGCCGGGCCGGGACCGCGCATATAATGCTGTTCCGGATGGTACGGATTGAATGCCGCGACGAAGAAGGTCTGCCAGAACTGGCGGATCTCGCGCAGCAATCCGGGCTGCGCCGAGGCGTTCTCGGTGCGTGCAGTGGAAGGTGCTGATGCAATCGTCGCCATGACGGGCTCCGCCTGTCTGTCCGCGGCTCCGGCCGCGGTGGGCGTGAGGAATCGCCCTGTCAGCACAGTGGTCGCCACTTATTAAAAAGCGGTTCGAATTGTCATGAGCGGGAAACGGACGGAGCCTAGCGTTACCAATTGCTTAACACCCCCCGTTGCCCTTTGGGGGCGTGGCCGCTACATCGGTGGCAACCCGATTTCCACGCCAGCTCCGAATTCCAAGGATTACGATGGCTCGCCAGTTCGTCTACTTCATGCAGGGCCTGACCAAGGCCTATCCGACCCGCAAGGTGCTGGATAACGTCCATTTGTCGTTCTACCCGGACGCCAAGATCGGCGTGCTCGGCGTCAACGGCGCCGGTAAGTCCACCCTGCTGAAGATCATGGCCGGCCTCGACAAGGAATATACCGGCGAGGCCTGGGTCGCCCAGGGCGCCCGCGTCGGCTATCTCGAACAGGAGCCGCAGCTCGATGCCAGCCTGACGGTCCGCGAGAACGTCATGCTCGGCGTTGCCAAGCAGAAGGCGATCCTCGATCGCTACAACGAACTGGCGATGAACTACTCGGAAGAGACCGCCGACGAGATGACCAAGCTGCAGGACGAGATCGAGGCCCAGGGCCTGTGGGATCTCGACAGCAAGGTCGATCAGGCGATGGACGCGCTGCGCTGTCCGCCTGACGATGCCGACGTCTCCAAGCTCTCGGGCGGTGAACGCCGCCGCGTCGCGCTGTGCAAGCTGCTGCTTGATGCACCCGAACTGCTGCTGCTCGACGAACCGACCAACCATCTCGACGCCGAATCCGTGTCGTGGCTGGAAGGCCATCTGCGCAACTATCCCGGCGCCATCCTGATCGTGACCCACGATCGCTACTTCCTCGACAACGTCACCTCCTGGATCCTCGAGCTCGATCGCGGCCGCGGCATTCCTTACGAGGGCAATTACTCGTCCTGGCTGGTGCAGAAGCAGAAGCGCCTCGAGCAGGAGGGCCGCGAGGACGCCGCGCATCAGAAGACGCTCGCCCGCGAGCAGGAATGGATCGCGTCGTCTCCCAAGGCGCGTCAGGCCAAGTCCAAGGCGCGTTACCAGCGCTATGAGGACCTGCTCAAGCAGGCCAGCGAGAAGCAGAGCCAGTCCGCGCAGATCATCATCCCGGTGGCTGAGCGCCTCGGCGACAACGTGGTCGACTTCGAGCATCTCAACAAAGGCTTTGGCGATCGCCTGCTGATCGACGATCTCACCTTCAAGCTGCCGCCGGGCGGCATTGTCGGCGTCATCGGCCCGAACGGCGCCGGCAAATCCACACTGTTCAAGATGATCACCAAGCAGGAGACGCCGGACGGCGGCACCATCACCGTCGGCGAGACCGTGCAGCTCGGCTATGTCGATCAGTCGCGCGATGCGCTGGACGACAAGGCGACCGTCTGGGAAGAGATTTCCGGCAAGAACGAGCTGATCCTGCTCGGCAAGAAGGAAGTCAATTCGCGCGGCTATTGCTCGGCTTTCAACTTCAAGGGCGGCGACCAGCAGAAGAAGGTCGGCTCGCTGTCAGGCGGTGAACGCAACCGCGTCCATCTCGCCAAGATGTTGAAGTCCGGCGCCAACGTCCTGCTGCTCGACGAACCGACCAACGATCTCGACGTTGATACGCTGCGTGCGCTCGAAGAGGCGCTGGAGGATTTCGCTGGCTGCGCCGTGATCATCAGCCATGACCGCTGGTTCCTCGATCGTATCGCCACGCACATCCTCGCGTTCGAAGGCGACAGCCATGTGGAATGGTTCGAGGGCAACTTCCAGGATTACGAGAAGGACAAGATGCGCCGTCTCGGCCAGGACAGCATTATCCCGCATCGCGTGAAGTACAAGAAACTGACGCGCTAACGGGAGTCGGTGAGATGTCGGACTGGAGCGCGCAGCAATATCTGAAATTCGAGGATGAGCGGACCCGCCCGGCGCGGGATCTGCTCGCGCAGGTGCCGCTGGCCGAAGCGCGAAAAGTCGTCGATATCGGCTGCGGCCCCGGCAACTCCACCGAGCTCCTCGTCAATCGCTGGCCGGAAGCGTCAGTGGTCGGCGTCGATACCTCGGCTGACATGCTCCGCCAGGCGCGCGAGCGCCTGCCGGGCAAGACCTTCATCGAAGCCAATATCGCCCATTGGGTGCCGCCGGCAGGCAGCGACGTGCTGTTCGCCAATGCGGTTTTCCAGTGGGTGCCGGATCACATCAAGCAGTTGAAGCGCCTCGCCACCGGCCTGCCGCCGGGCGGCGTGCTCGCCGTGCAGATGCCGGACAATCTCGACGAGCCCAGCCATGTGCTGATGCGCGAAGTCGCTTACATGGAGCCGTGGCGCAAGCAGCTCTCCAAGGCCGCCGAACTGCGCGACTCCTTGCCGAAGCCCGGCGCCTATTACGACGCGCTGCAGCCGATCTGCTCGCGCGTCGAGATCTGGCACACCGTCTACAATCACGCGCTGGCCGATGCGTCGGCGATCGTGGAATGGGTGAAGGGCACAGGTCTGCGTCCCTTCGTCGATCCGCTCGAAAGCGCCGATCGCAAGGCCTATATCGCCGAATACACGGCCCGTATCGCGGCGACCTATCTGCCCCATGCTGACGGCAAGGTGCTGCTGCGCTTCCCGCGAATCTTCATCGTTGCGGTGAAGTAGGGCACTTCCGGCCTCAGGGGATTGTGGTACCATCCGCCTTGGAGCGAGGCGCGTCATGGCTGATATCGACAATATCGTGCTCGAACATCTGCGTCATATCCGAGGCAGCATGGATGGCCTTCGCGAGGACGTCCGGGAGATCAAGCACCGCCTGGGCCTGCTCGAATTGCAATATTCGAGCCTCTCGACGCGTATCGATCGTATGGACGGTCGGATCGAACGGATCGAGGACCGGCTGGGCCTGATTGAAGCTTGATGGTTTTATGGCAATCGCAGGGCTGTTGATGCGGTCAAAAGCCGCTGTCATTTCGCTCGACAGAATCGCTTCTCTCTCCCACCTGAGATGTTCAGTTTTCCCCCGGAGCCCCGCATGTCCATGACGCCTGAAACGCCTTTGCCGCCGAAAAAGGCGCATACCATGCGCCCGATCCCGGTCCTGATCTTCGGATCGCGTTGGCTGCAGCTGCCGCTTTATATCGGCCTGATCATCGCCCAGGGCGTCTATGTGGTTCTGTTCCTCAAGGAGCTGTGGCACCTCGTCACCCATTCGTTCGATTTCAGCGAGCAGCAGATCATGCTGGTCGTGCTCGGCCTGATCGACGTGGTGATGATCTCGAATCTGCTGGTGATGGTGATCGTGGGCGGCTACGAGACCTTCGTGTCGCGTCTCAATCTGCGCGGCCATCCGGATGAGCCGGAATGGCTCAGCCACGTCAATGCCAGCGTGCTGAAGATCAAGCTGGCGATGGCCATCATCGGCATCTCGTCGATCCATCTGCTGCGTACCTTCATCGAGGCGGGTGGGCTCGGCAACACCGGCACGCGCACCACCAGCTTCACCGAAACCGGCGTGATGTGGCAGACCATCATCCATGTGGTCTTCATCCTCTCGGCCGTCGGCATTGCCTATGTCGACAAGCTGTCGAACAGCGCCGAGTTCAGCGGGCACGGCAAGCACAAGCCGGACCACGGAGCGCACGGGCATTGAGGGATCAGGGCATGCGATCAGCATTTGGGGCTTTGCTTTGTTGCGTCCTGATGAGCTTCGCATTGCCCGCACGTCCGACTTTCGCGGCGGACGCGGCCTTCACCAGTTTCGTCGCCTCGCTCTGGCCCGAAGCCCAGAAGGCCGGCGTCTCGCGACGGGTTTTTGACGACGCGACACGCGGCCTCGAACCCGACTACAAGCTCCCTGATCTCCTGCTGCCCGGCCGTCCCGCCACTGGCGCACCGTCGCAAGCGGAGTTCGTTCAGGTGCCAGCGGACTATCTCAAGGAAGCCAGCATCGCGCGTCTCGCGGCAGAGGGGCGCCGTCTCTACGATCAGCATCGCAAGACGCTGCAGGCGATCGAGCAGCAGACCGGCGTGCCCGGCACGATCATCCTCGCGATCTGGGGCCGCGAGACCGACTATGGCCGCCATCGGCTGCCCTATGACGGCATTCGTACGCTGGCGACGCAGGCCTATGTCGGTCGCCGCAAGGAGCAGTATCGCGGCGAGTTCATTGCAGCGCTGAAGCTGATCCAGAGTGGTGTGGTCTCGCGGCAGGATCTGCGTGTGTCATGGGGCGGGGCCACCGGCCTCACCCAATTCCTGCCGGCCGAGCTCGAGAAGCACGGCGTCGATTTTGACGGTGATGGGAAGGTCGATATCTGGCACTCGGTGCCGGACGCACTGGCATCCGCTGCGCAGCAGCTCGTCAACAAGGGCTGGCAGCGCGGCGTGCGCTGGGCCTATGAGGTTCGCGCGCCCGCCAATGCCGACTGCACCATGGGCGTGCCCGAAGTGACGCGACCGATCGGAGACTGGATTCGCGCAGGCTTCACGCCGGTGCGGGGAGAAAAGCTCAGCTCCGCCGAGCAGGCGCAGCCGGCCTCGTTGCTGCAGCCCGAAGGCACCTATGGTCCGGCCTTCCTGACCACCAAGAACTACTTCGTGATCAAGGAGTATAATTTCTCCGATCTCTATGTGCTGTTCGTCGGTCATGTCGCGGACCGCATCGCCAATGGCCAGCCCTTTGCGACTCCCTGGACAGCGACCAAGCAACTTCGCAGCACTGATGTCGAGGCGATGCAGCGACACCTGACGTCGCTCGGGCTCTATGGGGACAAGGTGGATGGCAAAGCAGGCATGAAGACGCGTGCCGCCGTCGGCGCGTTCCAGAAGTCGGCGAAGCTCAAGCTCGACTGCTGGCCGAGCGAGGCGGTGCTGCGTGCGATGACCGCGCGGTAGCGAAGACAAAAGAAAAGCCCGGCCGCGACGGCCGGGCTTTTGATATCAGGCCGTGAGGCCGTTGCGATTAATCGCAAACCTCGACCGGACGGTAGCGCCAGACGCCACGATAGTCGTCCCAGACGCGCTGGCGAACCATGCGGCAAGCCGGCTCGACATAGACCGGGGCAGGGGCGTAGCCGTAGCCACCGTAAACCGGTGCCGGGCGGCTGGCGGCGATGGCGCCACCGAGCAGCGCACCGCCGATCAGGCCACCGGCGACGCCAGCAGCGATACGGCCGCCATCGGCCTTGGCGGCAGGCGCCGCGGCGACCAGCGAAGCGGCGACCGTCGCAGCGGCAACCAGAGCGGAAAATGTCTTCTTCATCTCAAGTCTCTCCCAAAGAGCGCCGCCAGCGACGCGTTTAAAGGTTCTCACGCGGATTTCGAACTGACGGCCATTTCAAGCGCCCAACCGTCAACTCGGCGTAAACACTCACGAAGCACTGACCCGAAAAAGCGGTTTTTTCGCGCCACTTCAAGTCCTGCACATCGGAATCGGTCTGGTTCGATATGCGTTGGAATTTTCAGCGTCAGCCGCAAACACGAACGCGGCGGAAGCGCCAGCCATAGCCATCCCAGAAGCGCTGACGCTGCCAGTAGCAGTCGCCGTAATAGCCGGGGCCGGCAACATAAGCGGGGCCGCCATAATAGCCGTAGCCGGGGCCGTAATAGCCGGAGCCTGCGGCGATCGCGCCGCCAAGCAGGGCGCCGCCAATCAGGCCGGCGGCAACGCCCGCTCCAGCGCCGCCCCCGTGATAACGCCAGTGCTGCGCGCTCGCGGTGGTCGGCGCGGCTGTCACGGCCAGGGTCGCTACGGCGGCAAGGGCCATCAGGGTCTTCTTCATGGCGTCACCTTTTTCACATTCTGCCCGTATCAAATAGCGGGGCATGCGACCAAAAGTTTCACATCCGACTTGAATGATCAATGAACGGAACCGCGCTGATTTGGCCGTAAATTTACAGCTGGCAACACTTGGACGCGCGATCCCACGAGCGGGTTCACGGCCTGGATCGTATCGCTGGTCGCATCCTACCCATTCAGTGGAGAATTTACTGGAATTGACCACCTTAGAGTCGTTCCAGATTTTATGCTGACGGATCAGTAGTTTGGAATAGGTTGAAGTTGCGCGTTTTGGCTTTGCATCCGGTCGGCCGCTTCCCTATCCAAGAAGGGTACCGACCGCGAGCGTGCTTTCACCTGATGATCGTTTGTTCCTGCAACGTCTTTACCGACCATGACATCCGCAAGGCTGTCTCCGGGGCCCAGCCGCCGCGGACGCCGGGACAGGTCTATGGTTGCTTGGGCTGCAGTGCCCAGTGCGGACGCTGCGTGCGGACCATCAAGAAGATCATGGACGAGGCACTCGGTGCCTGCGCCAAATCCTGCTGCTCCGGTTGCCCGCATACGGCCGCTCATGCAGTTGCTGCCGACCTCGCCGTGCCCGCACCGGTCGAGATGAACGCGCCGGCAGCCGTCGGTGTTGCAGCCTAAGTCTTTCTGTTTTATAAGGAATTTTAATTCCACACCGTTTCTGTCCGATGCGGTGCGAGAAGGCTTGTTCTCCGTCTGAATCTGATTTAGAAGAGTTCTAAATTAGATTTCGGGCCGTTTTGGTTGGCCCGGCAATAGGAGAGCATCATGAAGGGCGACCCGAAGGTCATCGAATTTCTTAACAAGGGTCTGCGCAGCGAGCTGACGGCGATCAGCCAGTATTGGCTGCATTTCCGCCTCCTTAACCACTGGGGCCTCCTCGACATGGCCAAGATGTGGCGCAAGGAGTCCATCGAGGAGATGGTGCACGCCGACCGCTTCACCGATCGCATCCTGTTCCTGGATGGGTTCCCGAACATGCAGGTTCTCGATCCGTTGAAGATCGGCCAGAACGTCAAGGAAATCATCGAATGCGATCTCGCTGCCGAAATCGGCGCGCGCACGCTGTATCAGGAAGCTGCCACCTACTGCCGCAGCGTCGGTGATTATGTCTCGAAGGACCTGTTCGAAGCGCTGATGAAGGACGAGGAAGGTCACATCGACTTCCTCGAAACCCAGCTCGACCTGATCGAGCGCATCGGCATCGAGCTCTACACCCAGAAGCACATGGGCGGCCTCGAAGGCGAGCACTAAACTTTACGATTGCCCGGCGTCTTCAATAGATGCCGGGCAATCTGGCCCGCCCCGGATTGAGCTGGGGCGGCGCCGGCATGTCGCAATTCGCGAATGCCGCCCGGATCGCCGTCCATGCGCCGGCTACGGGATATTCGACCGCGGTTCGCCCGCCGTCGATCGACCTGATCCTCACATAGAGCGTCACAGCCTTGTCCAGCTCGGCCACGAAGCGAGCGATCGTGTCGCGATCCTCGATGACGATGACCCGGTTGTTGCGCAGGACGCGAACCATCACATCCTGATGGCCGGGCAGATCGTCGAACCGATAGCCGAGCACCGTGTTGATGCCGGTACCGATCTTGAAGTCGAAGGCGAAACGGATCAGCGGCATCTTCTGCTCCATGCAGGTCAGTTGGAGCGACGAAATCCGCGGATAAAAGAAATTGCTGTTTGAGGCCTCGGCATAGACGAAGGCGCTTGGCAGTTCGGCATCGGTCACGCGATCGACCTGACGAACGATCCACCATTCGCGTGATCGCGTCTCGCCGATCTCGGTCACGAACGGATCGCGCGCGCAGGCGCCCAGCGCAAATCCCACAGCCATCAAGATGCAAGCTGACGCGACGCCACGCACGAATGCAGCCCCCAAGGATGCTCATCATGCAACTTAAGGGTGCTTAAATCAAGATTGGTTGCGCCGGCCGTGAGGCAGTCTTGGGGCCGGAGGGCGGCAGCTTGCGCTTACAGATTCTTCCGGTAGGCGACCTCGATCTCGCCCTGGCTCATCGGCTTGTCGCCCTCGGGCTTGGTGTCGGCCTTGGTCTGGTCGAACACCATTTCCGAGATCGATGGCATCACGTCGCGCTTCACCTGCACGTCAGGCGACCACAGCTTCGAGCGCATCAGCGCCTTGCCGCAATGGAAATAGGCTTCCGTCACGGTGATGCAGAGCACCGCACGCGGTGGTTTGCCGAACTCCTCCATGGTCGCCATCAGCTCCGGATCCTTCGACAGCGTGGCGACGCCGCTGACCCGCAGCGTGTCATCAATTCCGGGGACGAAGAAGATCAGCTGCACATGGCCGCTGCCGTTCAGGACATTCTGGAACGTGTCGATGCGATTGTTGCCGGGCCGGTCGGGCAGGCGCAATTCGGTGGGGGAGGCGATCTGCACGAAGCCGACCCCGCCGCCGCGCGGTGAGGCATCGACCGTGCCGTCAGGCCCGGACGAGGCCAGCACGCAGAACGGCGACAGCGAGATGAACTTGCTCGAATGCGTATCCAGCGTCGGCCGCGCCTTTGCGATCACGCGTGGATGCGGGGTGGGATAGATCTCGCGCAGCTTCTCGGCGGTTACGTCGGTCACGGTGGTCTCCAGCAGGTTTGCAGCGCAAAATAACACGGGTGGCCGGCGACGCAACGTCATGAACGGCTAGCGGGCTGAGCGCGTGCCCCGCCATGGCCAGTCGGTCGCCCCGGCGCAGAACAGGCACGCCCAGATAATCATCGGCTGCAGCGCCAGCCGTGGGGCGTGATACCACCAGCTATTGCCGATCAGGGGCATCTCGATGCCCTCCATGGCGTGTTTGACATTCGCCGGCCAGACGCAAAGCGCATAGAGCGCCAGCGCCACGCCGGCCCACCAGCGCAGCCGCGTGCGCGACAACAACGCAATCGAGGCGGCAATCTCGAACACGCCGGTGGCAATGATCACCTCACGCGCAAATGGCACCCATGCCGGGGTGATCAGCAGTAGCGTTTCGGGAATCCGCAGATGTGCGATGCCGGCGGCGGCAAAAAATGCGGCGAGCACCCATCGCATGATCGCGCGTGTCGTGCTGCGCGATTCGTCCTGTTCAGCCTCCGCACCTGTCACGATTTATCGACGATCACCGTGTTCGGCCGGTCATTGCCGGCAGCGGTCTCCTCGTGCCACTTGCCGTTCTCGTCTTCGTAGGAAATCACCTCGGTACGGCCGGGCGTACGCTGTTCGGCGGCGGCGCGGCGTGCGGCGGCGAGCGCGCGCTCACGTGTCGGGTAGGGCTCGGAGAAGACCGCGCCCACCTTGTAGGCCCAGCCGCCATCATGCTCGACAATGGTGTAGGTGACTTCCGTCATGGTGCTCTCGCTTCCTCGGCAGATGGCTGAGATCATACCGCATCGGCGGGGACGAAACAGCTGATGATGATGCCGCCGCCACGCTGAACATACCAGACCACGGCTTCGCCCACCGGATTGCCGCGATCGCGAATGATTGCGTGGTCGGGAACCCGCATCCAGACGCCGTCGATTGGTACCCAGTAAGCGCCGCCGCGCATTTCATATTCGGTCCGATGGCCGTCCGACATGTCGCAGCACGGTACGCCATTCGGTGCGATCACGCTTTTGAACCAGTTGCGGATGTGCTCAGGCACATCGGCGAACTGGCCGCGATCGACTGCATGCGCTGCGGAGGCAAGCGCGATCGCTGTGATGAACAATGCAAGCCGCATTCCCTGGCGCATGCAAACCTCACATCGGTTGCGCCGGGTACGGCATAGAGGCCGCGCGCGGCGACTCGGATTGTCACCCGGATTAAGCCGCAGCTGTGGCGATTACGCCTGCTCAAATGATGAGCCGGTGAACAACAATTATCGCTGCACTGCGATAGTTGCAGCGCGTGCCGCGTCTTCTTGGCTTGCGCAGGCGCCATGCTAGCATCCGCCACAAGCGGTCCGGTCGAAGCGGCCGCATGGGAGGATCATCATGCCGCATCACGGGCGCGCCATTCTCGCCGCAATGCTCACAGTCTTCATATCGGTTGCTGCGGATGCAGCGGACTATCCCGCGCCGAAAGAAGCGGAGTGGATCGCGAAAGACTTCAAATTTCACACCGGCCATGTGATGCCAGAGCTGAAGCTGCATTACACGACGGTAGGCGCGCCGAGCGGGCAGCCGGTGCTGGTGCTGCACGGCACCGCAGGCTCGGCGCGCAGCATGCTGACGCCGGCTTTTGCCGGCGAACTGTTCGGTGCGGGGCAACCGCTCGATGCGAGCAAATATTACATCATCATTCCCGACAGCATCGGTCACGGAAAATCGTCGAAGCCGTCCGACGGCATGCGCACTGCGTTTCCGAACTACAATTACGACGACATGGTGGATGCGCAGCACCGGCTGGTCACGGAAGGGCTTGGCATCAAGCATCTGCGTCTGGTGATCGGCAATTCCATGGGCGGCATGCATGCGTGGATCTGGGGCGGCAAATACCCGGAGGTGATGGACGCGCTGGTTCCGATGGCGGCGCAGCCGACCGCCATGAGCGCGCGCAACTGGATGATGCGGCGGATGATGATTGAGACCATCCGCGCCGATCCCGACTACAAGGGCGGCAGCTACACATCGCAGCCCGGCATGATGAAATATGCGTCCGTCATGTTCGGCATCGCCACCGCCGGCGGCACACTGGCCTATCAGGCGCAGGCGCCGACGGCTGCCGCAGCCGACAAGAATGTGGATGACCGGCTGAACGCGCCGTTCTCGGCCGATGCCAACGACTTCATCTATCAGTGGGGATCGTCGCGCGATTACGACGCTCGGCGCTGGAAAGGATCGGCGCCTCGGTGCTGGCCATCAATGCCGCGGATGACGAACGCAATCCGCCAGAAACGGGCGTGATGGATGCGGCGATGAAGCGGGTCAACGGGGCGAAGATGCTGCTGATCCCTGCAAGCCCCGAGACCCGAGGCCATCTCACGACGGGAGCTGCGAAGTTCTATGCGAAGGAGCTGCAGGAGCTCATGCAGACGGCGCCCCAGCGCACGATGTGAGTTGCACACTCACTTTTCGTCGTCCGGCTTGACCGGGCGACTCGGTAAACACTTGCATATGCGGATGAGCACTGCCTTTGCGATTTACTGGATCGCCCGCTCCAAGCGCGCAATTGCGCGTTAAGGCGGGCGATGACATTGGGCGTAGCTGGCGTGAAGGACCTCAGTCGCCTTTCTTCTTCCGCTTCTTCTTTTTCTTGCCGTCGTCATTGTCATCCTCGACCGCCTCGGCCGCAGCCGTTTCGGTCTCGATCATGGCGGCGACGCGTTCGGCCATGTCCTGCTGCTCGCGCAGCAGAGCGGCTTCGCGCTCGGCTTCCTCGCGCTCGCGCGTCTTGCGGTGGTCTTCCCACGCATCAAAGATCATGTGCAGCCAGGGCACGATCTGCTCGAACGACGGCAGCGTGCCGGGAGGGCCCTGTTCGCCGCGCGGGCCTTGCTCGCCCTGAAGGCCGGGCTTGCCATCGATACCAGGCTTGCCCTGCAGGCCCTGCTCACCGCGCGGCCCTTGCGGACCGGCCTTGCCCTGCGGCCCCGCAGGACCGGCCTTGCCGACAGGACCCTGTTCGCCGCGTTTGCCCGCTGCGCCGGCCTTGCCGGGGGCGCCGGGTTTGCCGACCGCACCGGGCTTGCCCTGGGCGCCTTCGGGGCCGGGACGGCCGGGATGCCCCTGCGGACCCGGTGCGCCCGGCTCACCGCGCGGGCCGCGCAAGCCGGCCCGGCTGATCGTCTCTTTCGCCACGCTCTCAACTCCGTCCGTGATTCCAATTGCGGCGCTTTTAACAGGGGAAGGATGACGGCATCAATTCGCGGGAAGTTCGACCTTGGCGCGAACCGATCCCGCTCTGCCTGCGTCAAAGGGGCGGCTCACAGGGAGACACACCATGCTGCCATCCACGCGTCTGAAACTCGCATCGTCAATATTCGGCGTCTTATGGGCGCTCGGCATGTTCTGGTGGAGCGGCGCCTACAGCCTCATCAATGCGCTGCTGCTTGCGATCTGCGGGGCAGGCGCGGGCTATGGCTGGTACTGGCTGATGCGCGGCATCATCGCGCGCGGGCGCGTGCCGGAGCACTAGCGCATGATCCTGAAAAGTGGACGCCGGCTTATCGGTCAGAAAAGACCTAGCTGCTCGCCGGCACTTCAATTCCATCGGCCGAATATTGCTTGATCTTGTTGCGCATGGTGCGGACGGAGACGCCGAGCACGCGCGCCGCATGGGTGCGGTTGCCGTCGCAGCGCGCCAGTGTCTGCAGCATCAATTCGCGTTCGACGGCCTCGACGGTGGCGCCGACCAGCATCGGCACGACCTCGCTCGGCTCCGAGGCCGGCACCAGCGCCTCGTTGTCGAAGACGCCATCGGTGTGATCGTCGGAATAATCGTCGGCGCCATCGCGCGCGCAAAAATCGTCGGTGAAGCTCTGGGACATCGGCACCCCTCCCGATTGACGCAGGCCCTGCTGGCGCAGAGCACCCATTCGAGACAAACAGCCCCCCAGCCGTGCCACGCAGGGTGGGCGCGTTTGGTTAACGAAAGGTTAACGGGGCGGGTGTGGGGGGCGTCGATGCGCCATATTACTGACGTCGTCCCCGGGCTTGTCCCGGGGATCCATCTTTGGCCGTCAGGTGAAGATGGATGGCCGGGGCAGGCCCGGCTATGACGGAGAGAGGGCGCCTACCGCATCCCAAACCGGGCGAGGCTGTTATAGGCGCTCACCAGCTGGTTATAGTCGCGCAGCAGCCGTCCCGGCGAACCTTCGACCATCCATTCGCTGCCGGGCTGCATCATCATCTTCTGGCCGGACGTGTAGGGCACCTTGTCGCGAATGCGGCGCATCAGCTGCTTGGCCGTCACCAGCACCGATTTTGCGTTGCCGGTGAACATGGAATTCACCTTGCCGCCGTCGGCGGCGTTGGCCTCCTCAAAGCTCTTCACGGTGGCTTCATAGTCATTCACCGCTTTGGTGATCGCTTCGATGTCCGGCTTGTCGGTGTCCTGCAGGCGCAGCACGCGCTTGGCGTCGATCATGATCGCCTCGACATAATAGCGCGTCTTCTTGCCTTCCTTGGCCTCGATCTCCTTGAGCTGCTCGAGCTTGCGCTTGTCATTGATGACATCGACATTGGCGCGCAGCATCTTGTCGGCGACGGAGAAATCGTTCCAGGCGGCGACCAGCTTCGGATGCATGGCCTTGCCCTTGGCCATCTTGTCGTCCTTGTAGTTTTCCTGCGTGTAGTAGTCATCCGCTTCCTTCAGCAGCGGTCCGAGCGTCGTCACGGCATTGACATAGGCCGTGGCCGCCGCCTCCAGCGCCGCATCGCGTGGCTCAAGCGCGTTTGCGGCTTCGACATTCTTCTTGCAGTCGTCGGTGTCATAGATCGTATAGGTGCCGTAGATGATCCGCTCCTTGCCGGTGGGCCCGGATTTCGGCGCCCAGCTGAAATAGCGCGATTCCGATTCCCGACTGCGCGACGACAGCCGGTTGATGCAGCCGACATAGGCATTGAGCTTTTCAGTCTCGGTGGATTTTTGCGCAGCGGCGGGCGTTGTTTGTGCCGAGCTCAATACAAGGGTCGCACCAGCGGCAACAGCGAATGCGCGAAAAGAAATCATCAATCAGGTCTCCAGCACCGAGGCATGCTTTGTCATGGCGGCGAAGATAGGGGAGGGATGCCTGCGCAGCTAGTGAGCACCACGCATGGCGATATGTCGCCGTCGTCCCGTTAGTTGCGCGATCGACATTGTCGGTTCAGATGTGAAGGAGACGCGATGCTCGAGCAAAGGAAAATGGGCGGACTGCGTTCGCAGCCCACCCATCGAGATCGTTCAGTTTGGAACTGTTACAGCAATCGTCACCATTCTTCGCCAGGGGCGAGGCGTCGATCTGAGCTCATCAGAGCTTCGGCGCTTTGGCGCCGGATTGACCAGCGATCTTCTCACGCAGTTGCTGCTCGAGCCATGCATCGGTCTCGGTGCCGTTCTTCAAGTAGCGCACCTTGTCGGCCATTTCGAATGTCACATTATCGATGAGATCATCGCGCGTGCCACGAAAGATCTTGACGACAATCACGGCGGTGCATCCCGGGCGCGGGTCCTGCCGCTGCGGCTCGAACCGATAGGCGCCGATGTCATCGGGCATGCGAATGCATGAAGCAGGCGTTCCCCGCTGATAGGTGGACCGGGCGGTCTCGTTGGTGAGTGTGATGCGCTTGCCTTCGAACCAGATGTAGGAGATCTCGATCGATCGTCCGCTGTCCTGGGTGTAGGAGGGTGGGCCGTATTTCTTGTTCAATCCCTCGATCAATGCCGGAACGCTGCCCTGCTGCGTAGCGCCGCGATACGAGATAATGCGCGTGACTTTCACCGCGCGCGACTCATTGATCCTGGTAGTGAAGAAGGCAGAGAAATCCTCACGCGATCCGTCGCTGTTGTTATAGCCGACCGTCGCTTGCCTCTCATAAGCGAAGTTCATCGCGTTGCCGCGACTGTCGCTGATCCCGGCCGAACCCGCATTCACCTTCGGCTTCGCATCCGGCGCGAATTCCTTGTACTTGCTTGCGACCTCGGTGAAGGTCATGCCGAGTGCGAGACCTGCGAGATCGAAGGTGCCATCGGATGGCAGCGTTGCATTGGCTGGAAGATCGTTGAGGATCGGTGCCGGTGCTGGCGCCGGCTGTGCTGCAGAACTCGGCGCATATGTCGCGTAGCTGACAAAGGCTGCAACCGCGGCCAAGTAGCACGGGACTTTCATCAACATCCTCCACTTAAAAAAAAACGGCGCGAAGGTATTGGGCGACGGATGCCGAGTCAAACAACGGACGCGACCTCAAGTTGCTTGTTGTCGCGCGCTCAGTCGCGTGATCGTTGTGCG
>NZ_JBIISY010000087.1:0-24207 GCF_044340795.1 Tardiphaga sp. | reverse complement strand
ACGCAGAACGGCCAGCAGATCGAAGCGCGCGCCAAAGGTGAAGTCGTGCTCTGCGCCGGCGCGGTCGGCTCCCCGCATCTGCTGCAGCGCTCGGGCATCGGCCCCGCGGAATGGCTCGCCGACGCTGGCGTCGATGTCGTGCTCGACAAGCAAGGCGTCGGCCGCAATCTGCAGGACCATCTGCAGCAACGGGCGATCTATAAGGTCTCCGGCGTACGCACGCTGAACGAGACTTATTACAACCTGTTTCGCCGCGGCTGGATGGGCATCGATTACGCGCTGCGCCGCCGTGGTCCACTCACCATGGCGCCGTCACAGCTCGGCATCTTCACGCGATCCGATCCGCATCGCGAGCGGGCCAATATCCAGTTTCATGTGCAGCCGCTGTCGCTCGACAAGTTCGGCGATCCCCTGCACCGCTTCCCGGCGATCACCGTCAGCGCCTGCAATCTGCGGCCGACCTCGCGCGGCACCATCAAGCTGCGCTCGGGCAAGCCGGATGAAGCGCCGGCCATCGCGCCACATTATCTGTCAACCGATGAAGACCGTCAGGTCGCTGCGGATGCGATCCGCGTGACGCGAAAACTGATGAAGCAGAAGGCGCTCGGTGCTTACCGGCCGGAAGAGTATCTGCCCGGCCCGTCTGTCGGTGACGATGCGGAATCGCTAGCCAAGGCTGCTGGCGATATCGGCACGACGATCTTCCATCCGGTCGGCACGGCCAAGATGGGCGCCGCTTCGGATGCAGGCGCTGTCGTCGACGAACGCCTGCGCTTCTACGGTATCGACGGGCTGCGCATCGTCGATGCATCGGTGATGCCGACGATCACCTCGGGCAATACCAACACGCCCACCGCGATGATTGCGGAAAAGGGCGCGTCGATGATTGTCGAGGATGGCCGGTAAGCCTTAAGCCGACTTGCGCACGGCGTTGTCGACCAGCGTCTTGCCGAGCGACCAGATTGCGCCAGGCACCTTGTGGCTGTCGGCAATGACGGTGCGGAATGAATCCGTGATCCACTTGGTGTCTTCTTCGGTCACCGTCAGCGGCGGCAGCAGCTTGATCGTGTGGCTGCCGTGGCCGGAGACCTGCGTCAGGATCTTCTGATCCTTGAACAGCGGCACCGTGATCAACTGGCAGAACAGGCCCTTGCTGGCCGACTCCAGGATGTTCCACGAGGCCTTCAGGCGCAGCGATTTCGGCGGGCCGAATTCGACGCCGAGCATGAGTCCCTTACCGCGCACTTCCTTCAGCAGCTCGAATTCCGGAACCATGTTCTGCAAAGCGAGACGGATCTCGGCACCGCGCTTGGCGGCGTTCTCGACCAGCTTCTCCTGCTTCATGATTTCCAGCGTGGCGATGCCGGCCGCCATGGCGAGATCGTTCTTGCCGAAGGTCGAGCCATGGACCAGCGAACGATCCATGCGATTGAAGATCTTGTCGAAGATCGATTTGCGCGTGAGCAGCGCACCGACCGGCACATGGCCGCCTGACAGCGCCTTGGCGAGCAGGATCATGTCCGGCTCGATATTCCAGTGCTCGATCGCGAGGAATTTGCCGGTGCGGCCGAGGCCGGTCTGGATTTCGTCGGCGATAAACAGCGTGCCGTATTTGCGGCAGAGCGCCAGCGCACCGGAGAGGAATTCATCGGACGGCAGGTTGACGCCCTTGCCCTGGATCGGCTCGACGATGAAGCCGGCGACCTGCTTGGACGACAGCGCCTTCTCCAGCGCTTCGAGATCATTGAACGGCACCACAGAGCAGCCCTGCAGCAGCGGGCCGAAACCGGAGCGGAAATTGGTGTCGTCGGTCAGCGACAATGCGCCATAAGTCAGGCCGTGATAGGCATGGTCACAATAGACGATCTCGTTGCGGCCGGTGGCGTTGCGCGCGAATTTGATGGCCGCCTCGACGGTCTCTGCACCCGAATTGGCGTAAAACACCTTGTCCATATAGGGCACGTGTTCGAGCAGCTTCTCGGAGAGAATACCTGCGAGTGTAGAGACGTCCATCTGCACCAGATTGGGCAGATCCGCATCCAGCACCGACTTCAGCGCATCCCGCATCACTGGATGATTGCGGCCAATCGCAAAAACGCCAAATCCGCTCAGTAGATCGAGGTAACGGGCACCTTCCCGATCGAACAGATACTGGCCGGTGCCTTTCTGGAAGCCAACGTCATATCCGATGGTCTTCAGGACTCGGACCATTTGTTCGTTAAGGTGGCGCGTATGCATCGAGCTACGCTGCGCCTCCCTTTCGACAAACATCTCGGAAACATCTAGATTCGGATATACCATGAGTTACATACGTCGGTTGATGGCCGCTTCGTCAACTGAAAACCGTAAATGCGGCGATTTGACTTCTCACGCACTATCGAACGCCGAGAAACGCTACTTAAGCATAGGTTTGAACATGTTGCAGCGCCCACCCGTTCCTAAGCGCCCTCTTACATATTGCGGAATCATTTTTTCGGCAGGCTTGTTTTCGGCAGGTCTGGCTCCCGCATTTGCAGCTGATCCGACCGGCGACTGGAAGGTCGAGGACGGGGTCGCACATGTCCGGATCGCTGAATGCGGCGGCAGCATGTGGGGCGCGATCTCCTGGGAGCAGACCCCGGGCATGACCGACAAGAACAACCCCGACGCGAGCAAGAAGTCGCGCCCGACTCTTGGTCACGCCATGGTTCTGGACATGAAGCCCAATGCCGCAAAGGACAAGTGGTCCGGGCAGGTCTACAACGCCAAGGACGGCAAGCTCTACAAGTCGAGCATCAAGCTCGGCGACACCACCAACGAACTTGAGATCGAAGGTTGTGTACTCGGCTTCCTGTGTGGTGGCCAGACCTGGACCCGCGTCGGCCCGTCGATCCCGTCCAGCCCGTCGAATGCCACAGCAAAGAACGCTGTGGCGAGCGGCGCCAAAGGTGCAGCCGGTGGCAAGATGGCCCCTGCTCCCGCTCCAGGCAGCAATACGATGGCAAAGACCACGCCTGCTCCGACCACCGGCGCCAAGGCGCCCGCCGGTCAGAAAGCAGCTCCGGCCGCTGGCGCGACTGCGTCGCAGGCCGGCGCCGACATCGGCGACATCTGCCTGCTGCCGGAGATCAACAAGGCGACGCACTGATCACAGCGCTATCTCGGAATCAAAAAGGCGACCCAACCGGGTCGCCTTTTTTCGTTTTACTTGCTGTGCTCACGCGGCTTGCCCATCAGGGCTGGCTGGAACAGCAGCACCGCCGCCAGCGTCACCACGAAGGACATCGCCAGCAGCTTGCCCATGCTCGCCGTGCCCGGATGGTTCGACAGCCACAGGCTGCCAAACGCCGTTGCCGTTGCCAGCGCGCTGAAGAAGATCGCGCGGGTGAGCGACGACTGCAGCAGGTTCTTGTGGCCGGCGCGCCAGGCAACGACATAGTAGATCTTGAACGCCACGCCGACGCCAAGCAGCAGCGGCAACGCGATGATATTGGCGAAGTTCAGCGGCAAGCCGATCAAGACACAGATCTCCAGTGTCACTGCGCCCGCGACGAGCAGCGGCACGAGCGTCATCAGCACGTCGGTGAAGCGACGCAGAGCCAGCCACAGCAACAGCGAGATCGAAATCAGTGCCCAGAAACCGGCATGGATGAAAGCTGTGACGATGGTATCGCCCGATTTCAGGATCGAGACCGGACCACCCACCGCGAGCGGCTCCGATTTCAGCACGGCATCCGCGAACTTGCGCAGCGTGTCATTGTCGTTCGGATCGCCATTCGGCTGAGCCTCGACGCGAATCTGGCCGTCTTTCGTCTTCCATGAATTGACGAGTTCGGGCGGCAGATTTTCCAATGTCACCGGAGCGGCCTGCATCAGATTGCGGAGCTGGGCGAGCGCGATCTTCAGCGGCACCACGAAGGTGGCCTGTACCTGATTGCGTACGGTCTCGCTGGCCTCCGCCGTCTTTGCCAGTGCATCGGCGAGTCGCTTGACCGCGACAGCGCCAGGTCCCGTCTGATTGCCCGCCAGCTTGCGCAGGCTCGCCGCCGAGTCCTTCAACGCAGTGACGTTCTCGGCATCGGTCGGCGCCTGATCGACTGACTCCGGATTAAGCGCCGGTTCCAGCATCTTCGCGCCGGCCTGGATCGCGGCGAGCTTCGCCTGCTGGTCTTCCGGCACGAAGCTGTTGAGCGAGATGGTGCGCGCGACTTCGGGCACCTTCGACAGGCGCTCTTCGATCAGCTTTGCGCCCGCTTCATTGGGCGCCATGATGTTGACGGCGTTAGCACCCGTATTCGGATCGCGGCGCAGATCAAGGAAGGTCGCGATCGACTCTACGTTGGGATTGCGCAGATTGATCGGATTGAAATCGAAGCGCAGGTGATAGAGCAGCGGCAGGCCGGCAATGGTCAGAGCCATCGTCACGCCGATGATCCAGAAACGCTTTTCCTCCAGGAAACGGTCAACCGGCGCGAGGAACGCGTAGCCAACCGGCTCCTTTTCGCCCGACGGATTGAACAGGTCGAGCAGCGCCGGCAGGATCGTGATGCTGGACAGGAACGCGATCACCATGCCGAGGCCAGCGATCTTGCCGAGTTCCGAAACGCCTTTGTAATCGGTCGGCAGGAACGACAGGAAGCCGGCCGCGGTCCCGAAGGCCGCAAGGGAGATCGGCACGGCGCAATATCTCGCGGCCCTGTTCAAAGCCTCGCGGAGATCGTCATGCTTGTATCGCTCTGAACGGTACCGAACGCTGAACTGGATGCCGAAGTCGACGCCGAGGCCAATAAACAGGACAGCGAAAGCAATTGACAGCAGGTTCAACGAACCGACCATCATCAGTCCAAGCGCCGTCGTGAGCGCGAGACCAACAAACAGGTTGATGAACACGGCGCCGATGATCTTCGCGGAATGCAGCGCCATCCAGAGAATGAGCAGCACAGCCACCACCGTTGCGACCCCATGCAAGACTGCACCGTCCTGCACGGTGGAGAATTCTTCATTGGCGATCGGCACCGGGCCGGTCAGGCGGACGCGCGCACCATATTCGCCGGCGATGTTAAGATCGACAGCGGCCTGACGGATCGCATCGGTAGCATTCTTGCCTGGCTCCAGCGCTGTGAAGTCCAGCACGGGCTTCACCTCGATAAAGGCCCGCTTGTCGGAATCGGTGAGCGGCTTGTCGCTGACGAGACCGCGCCAGGAGAAACTCCCTTTGCCGTTCTTCAGCACGTCCTCGATGGTGCCAGCAACGGTGTTGAATGTCCCCGCCGCACTATCGAGCTGAAGCTGGCCGCGACGAATACCGGTCAAGCCCGTCTCGAGCGCGCCAGTGAGGCCGCGCAGGCTGGGATCGCCCGCCATGATCTCAAGCAGCGGCGCCGCCTGCTGGAACTGGGCGGTCATCCCCTGCACTTCCTTGGTCGGCAGGAAGAGCAGGCCGTTCTTCTCGAAAAAGTCGCCGCCGTCGAGACGACGGACGGAATCGAAATCCGTCTTGTTGGTGACGAGCTTCTTCTCGAGCGCATTCGCCGCCGCATTCGCGAATTCCGGCGTCGGTGCCTCGACCACGGCGATGATCAGGCGCTCCTGATCGAACGCCTTGTCGAACGCTATGTCGCGCTGACGCCAGTCCAGATTCGGCGAGATCAGCTTGTTGATGTCGGTGTTGATCGAGAAATTCTGCGCGGTGTAATAGGCCGATCCGATCGACAGCAGCACACCCACGATGACGGTCGGCAGTGCGAACCGGGTGCAGAAGTTCACGATCGAGACGACTAGTCTTGTCAGCACGCTTTATCTTTCTATCTGGACGAGGCTCGCAATGAATGCGGCGCGCTTCGGTGAGTTCCGCAAACGGTGGCTTCGTAGCCGAACGGCTGCGTTATCGGCAACGTGACCTGATGGCACAAAACGCACGGAGGAACTGGCAGGAGACATGGTCCGTCCTGTTAGCCACGCCGGCGCATCGGGTAAAGTTACGAACTGGTGAGATTTCGCAGCACTCTTTGGCCTAAATCCGAGATATCGTAAAGGTTTAGACCTTAACCCGCCGCGGGAAACCGCGTTCCCGTGGCGGGATTGCACACTGAGTGATTTTTGTCACACCGGGCGGCTCAAATACCTAGCCGGGCTGGATATGTCCCTGATTGTGGTACACATTTATCGTTTGTCGGACCCTGAAATGGATTTTGTCTCTCGTGCTTGACCGCCCCCGTCCCTTGGAAATCTACTTGGCTCAGCCTCGCGGATTTTGTGCAGGCGTCGTTCGGGCTATCGAGATCGTGGAACGGGCGCTCGAACGCTACGGCGCGCCGGTCTATGTCCGCCACGAAATCGTTCACAACAAGCACGTGGTCGAGACCCTGAAGGCAAAAGGCGCTGTTTTCGTTGAGGAACTTTCCGAAGTCCCCGACGGCGCGATGACCGTCTTCAGTGCCCACGGCGTGGCCCGCAGCGTCGAGGAAGAGGCCGAGGCGCGCGGATTGCCGGTACTGGACGCCACCTGCCCGCTCGTCACCAAGGTCCACAACCAGGGCAAGCGCTACGTGGCGAAGGGCCGGACCGTCATCCTGATTGGCCATGCCGGACATCCGGAAGTGGACGGTACCCTGGGACAGGTTCCGGGTCCGATCCATATCGTCCAGAGCATTGCCGATGTCGCCGCGCTCACGGTTCCGATGGACGAGCCGGTGGCATATATTACCCAGACGACCCTGAGCGTGGATGACACACGCGATATCATTTCGGCACTTCACGCAAGATTTAGCGATATTCAGGGCCCCGACACCCGCGATATCTGCTATGCGACACAAAACCGCCAATCTGCGGTAAGAGACCTCAGCCGGCTCGTGGATGTGATCCTGGTCGTGGGGGCGGCCAACAGTTCCAATTCCAATCGCCTCCGAGAGATCGGGACGGAGATTGGTGTCGCGAGCTACCTCATCGCCGATGGCAGCGAGTTGAACCCCGAATGGTTGAGGGGCGCGCGGACTGTCGGCATAACTGCTGGTGCTTCGGCGCCAGAAGTGCTTGTAGACGACGTGATTGAAACCCTGCGGCGGATCGGACCGGTGTCGGTCTCGGTATTGCCGGGCCTGGAAGAGACGATTGAATTTCGACTGCCCGCTGAACTGACCGCGGTTTGATCCACCTTCGAGCCTCGCCTTCGAGTGCGAAGCTGCCCAGAGAGAAAATTGTAATGGCAATTCCGTTCTTCAAAGAAATCAAAATCGGCGGCTATCTGATGAAGCAGAAGCTGCTGGGTCGGAAGCGCTATCCGCTCGTGCTGATGCTCGAGCCCCTGTTCCGTTGCAACCTGGCCTGCGTCGGCTGCGGCAAGATCGACTATCCCAACGCGATCCTGAACCGCCGCATGAGCGCGCAGGAGTGCTGGGACGCTGCCGAAGAGTGCGGCGCGCCGATGGTTGCGATCCCGGGTGGCGAACCGCTGATCCACAAGGAGATCGGCGAGATCGTCCGCGGCCTGGTCGAGCGCAAGAAGTTCGTCTCGCTCTGCACCAACGCGCTGCTGCTGGAGAAGAAGCTCGACCTGTTCGAGCCCTCGCCCTACCTGTTCTTCTCGGTCCATCTGGATGGCCTCAAGGACCACCACGACAAGGCCGTGTCGCAGGAAGGCGTGTTCGACAAGGCCGTGTCCGCGATCAAGGCCGCCAAGGCCCGCGGCTTCTCGGTCAATGTCAACGCGACCATCTTTGACGGCCACTCGGCCGAAGAGATTGCGAAGTATCTCGACTTCACGACCGAGCTCGGCGTCGGCGTCTCCATGTCGCCCGGTTATGCCTATGAGCGCGCGCCGGATCAGGAGCACTTCCTGAACCGCAAGAAGACCAAGAAGCTGTTCCGCGACGTCTTCGCACTCGGCAAGGGCAAGAAGTGGAACTTCATGCATTCGGGCCTGTTCCTCGACTTCCTCGCCGGCAACCAGGAATATGAGTGCAAGCCGTGGGGCATGCCTGCCCGCAACATCTTCGGCTGGCAGAAGCCCTGCTATCTGCTCGGTGAAGGCTATACCAAGACCTTCAAGGAGCTGATGGACACCACCGATTGGGACACTTACGGCACCGGCAAGTACGAGAAGTGCGCCGACTGTATGGCCCATTGCGGCTACGAGCCGACCGCCGCCGACGCTGCCCTCGCCAACCCGCTGAAGGCCATGTGGGTGGCGATCCGCGGCGTGAAGACCGAAGGCCCGATGGCGCCGGAGATCGACCTCAGCAAGCAGCGCCCGGCGCAGTATGTGTTCTCGTCGGAAGTGCAGAAGCGCCTGTCGGACATCCGCAAGGAAGAAGCCGAAGCCGCCGCAGCCAAGGCCGCCGCAAAGGCAGCCAAGGCCGAAGCATCGGCATCGACTGCCGCCTAAGCTTGCGACGAGCAGACATCAAAAAGGGCGCGATGCAGATCGCGCCCCTTTTTTGTTGTCTGTAGCCCGGATGGAGCGAAGCGCAATCCGGGAACTATAGAGGCAGATGAAACGCCAGTCCCCGGATTGCGCTACGCTTCATCCGGGCTACGAAAATTTACGCTTCGGCCGACGCCATGCCGATCCGGCTCAGCAGAAAGCTGCGGCAATCGCGCAGGCTGCGGAGTGCGCGGTTAAAGTCGCGACCGGTCGAGACCAGCGCGCGAATCACCAGCGGATTGCGCGCAATGCCGCGCAGGACCTTGCCCAGATCGACATCGCCATTCGGCTTGATCGCCGTGGTGGCGATCTCAGGCAGCGCGCGGGTGGCGGGATCGCTGACCACACGCAGGGCAGCAAAAGGAAGGCCAGCCATCGCCGCGAATTCCGCAGCGATGTGGCTTTCCATATCGACGGCAGACGCGCCGAATTCCGAACGCAGCGCGGCTTTGCCTGCCTGCCCCGTGATGACCTTCTCCACGCCGACGAGACCACCGCGAACGACCGTCTGATTGCCGACGCCAGAGCCTGCGAGGAGTTCAGCGCTGAGCTGTTCCGAGGCCGACCAGACCTGCCCGGATGCGACCACTTCCGTCGCCAGCACGACAGTGCCTGTCTTGAGCGCGGGATCGAGACCACCGGCGACGCCGAAGGAGATGACACCGCGGATGCTGGTCGAATCGATCTCGGCGAGCAGGCTGCGGAGCTGAACGGGGTCGCTGGACGAGCAGATGACAGTCATCCCCGGCCCGGCCGCGATCTTCGCTTCCTGGACCAGTCCTGTCACGATCAATACCGGCCGCGGATCGATAGACGTCGCCGCAGCTGAAATGCCCCCAGTCGCCAAAATCACATCCCGACTCCGACCGTCCTGCTATTGGTGCTCTGCAAATTCCGGAACCGCGCCAACGCCCAGAGCGGGAAGAATTTCGAGTAGCCATGATATCGTAGATAAAAGACACGAGGGAAGCCGGTGGCGGTGTAGCGCGCCTCGTCCCACAGTCCTTTTTCGTTCTGTGTGGCCATTAGGTATCGCATTCCGCGTTCCACCGCCGGGTTATCGGCCTCGCCTGCTGCCATGAGTGCAAGCAAGGCCCATGCCGATTGCGATGAGGTGGACGGCGCAGCCTCGAATCCCTGGTAGTCGAGACGATAACTGACGGCGTCCTCGCCCCAGCCGCCGTCCTCGTTCTGGATCGAATAGAGCCAGGCCACGGCCTTGCGCATGGCAGGATCCTGATGCGACACGCCGGCCATATTGAGGGCACAGAGCACCGACCAGGTTCCATAAATGTAGTTCAGGCCCCAGCGGCCATACCATGAGCCCTCGGCGAGCTGCGTACGGCGGAGATAGGCGACGCCATCCGCCAGCGGCTTCGAGGTCTCAACGGTGTCGCCGAGCTGCGCCAGCATCGAAACGCAGCGGGCCGTCACGTCTTCGGTCGGCGGATCGAGCAGCGCGCCGTGATCCGAGAACGGGATGTTGTTGAGATAGTGATGGTGATTGTCGACGTCGAAGGCCGCGAAGCCGCCGTCGCTGCTCTGCATGCCAAGGATCCACTCCTTGCCGCGATCAATCGCCTGGTCGTAATCCTTGCTGCCGGTCTGCCGGCGCGCACGATCCATCGCCATCATCACGACGGCCGTATCGTCCAGATCTGGATAATGCGCGTTATTGTACTGGAACGCCCAGCCGCCCGGACGCAGGTCAGGCCGCTTGTCGGCCCAATCGCCCTTCACTTCGAGCTCCTGCCGCGGCACCAGCCAGTCGAGGCCACGCTTGGCCTGCGCGAACGTCTCTTCGCCGCCCGCCTCCAGCATTGCATGCGCGGTCAGCGCGGTGTCCCACACCGGCGAGACGCAGGGCTGGCAATAGGCTTCGTGCTCCTTGATGACGAGCAGCTTGTCGATGCCGCGTCGCTGGATCGCGCGCGGCGGATGATCCTCGGGATAGCCGAGGATGTCGTAGATCATCACGGCATTGGCCATCGGTGGGAAGATCGCGCCGACGCCGTCCTCGCCATTCAGGCGCTCCTCGAAGAAGGCGACCGCCTTGTCGATGGCGCTCTGGCGGAACTTCTTCGGGAAGTATGGTTCGGCCACGCGCAACAGCTTGTCGATGCCCGTGAAGAACGCGAACCAGGCGCGATTCTGATGCGGCGCGCGCGCAAGCGTGCCGATCGTTTTCGGGTCCTGCAGGAACAACTCGTCAACGCTGATGCCCTTCGGATTCTTGGCGCGCGCCTTCTTTGCAGCCAGCACGACCAGTGTCGCAACCGTGGTGCGCGCCCAATAGGACATCTTGTTGAGGTGGAACGGAAACCATGCCGGCAGATGCATGATCTCCACCGGCAGCACCGGAACGCTGCGCCAGGTGGTCACACCGAACATCGAGAGCAGAAAACGCGTGAAGACATTGGCATTGATCGCGCCGCCGCGCTCCAGCGCCGCCTCGCGCGCGCGCTTCATATGCGGCGCGTCGATATCGTCGCCGATCATCTTCAGCGCGAAATAGGCTTTCACCGTCGCGCTCATGTCGAACGGGCCGTCATGCACCAGCGGCCAGCCACCGTGCTCGCCCTGGATACGGCGCAGATAGTTGGCGATCTTGCCTTCGAGTTCGGCATCGACGGGCTCGGCCAGGAAGTGCCGCATCAGCACGTATTCAGCCGGGATCGTGGCATCGGCTTCGAGTTCGAACACCCAGTGGCCATCGCCCTGCTGGAATTCCAGCAAGCTCTTCTTGGCCGATGCGATGCTGCCCTCCAGCTTCGCCTTGTCGATGGTGATCTCAGACGTGGTCGATGACATGATGTTTGCTTGATCTCCGTACGTGTCGCGACACTTGGGATGCCCGAACCGCGTTCTGGTTCAGGCCTTCCCGAGCGCCATGTCGGCAGCGCGATCGCCGGAGCGGATCGAGCCTTCGATGGTGGCGGGCAGACCGGTATCGGTCCAGTCGCCAGCCAGGAAAAGGTTCTTGAAATCGGTGCGCGTGCCCGCGCGCAGTGCATTCTGCGCCGGCGTCGCGGCAAAGGTTGCGCGGCGCTCGCGCACGATCTGCCATTTCGGCAGCGGCGCCTGGATGTTGGACACCTTGCAGATCTCATCCCAGATCTGCTGCGCAAATTCTTCGCGCGGCGTGTTTACGAAGCGATCGGCATTGCTGATGGTGATCGACAGGCGATTGTGGAAGGCGAACAACCACTCCACGATGCCGCCGACCACGCCAATGATGGGCGCGTGGCCTGCCGGCGGAACGTAATTGAAATGCGCATTGACGATGGCGCGCATTTCCGTCGGCGTCTTCACGCCGGGCAACAGGTTCTTGGCCGACCATGCGGGCACGGCCATGACGACGACGTCGTCAGCGCCAAGCGCGATCACATCGCCCTCGCCGAATTTCAATTCGCTGACACGCTCGCCGGCCATGGTGTAGCCGCGCAGTTCATGGCCGAAGTGAACGCCGGCGCCCTTCTTGCGCAGCAGTTCGATGGCGGGCTCGACGAGCACGTCGCTGAGACCGGAACGTGCGATCAGCGGACGGCATGCCTGCCCGCCTGCCAGCAAGGTTTCGCGCACGATGGCGCCGGCCAGACCGGCCGAGCCTTCCGGCGGATCGACATTCAGCGCGGCCAGCAGCAGCGGCTGCACGAGGCGATCATAAAGAACGCCTTCGCATTTGATGGTGTCGCCGACGAGCTTGTCGTTGCCGGCCCAGATCAACGGCGTCAGCGCGAAGTAATCGCCGACCGACGTATCGGGCACGCGGCGCGAGGCATCGAACAGCCAGGTCGGGATCCGACCATCGCCAAGATCGAGCTGCCAGTGCTTGCCCGTCTTGACGTCAGCGAATGCGAATTGCGCACGCGCCGGGCCGACGAGGCCCGCTTCGGTGCCGATCGACTTCGCGTAATTGATGACGTGGCTGTTGCCCGACAGGACAAGGTGATTGCCATTGTCGATGGTCAGCCCGGTCTGTGCATCGAAATAGGAGCGGCAGCGGCCACCGGCCTGCTGGGTCGCTTCATGCACATGGACCTGATAGCCGGCATTGCTGAGACGCACGGCAGCGGCGAGGCCGGACACGCCGGCGCCAATGATATGAGCGGTTTTGGACATCAGATGATCGCGTATCGCAGCAGGATCGCTATCTTGGAGGCCTTGCCGAGACGAACGGGATCGCGCGGCAGAGCGAAGCCGCGTTTCACCAGCAATTCCAGGATGGCGTGGTAGTACTTTGACATGATCCGCGGCGCGCGCACGCTGCGGCGCTTGTTGCGGGCCATGATCTTGTCGGACTCTTTGAAGTGCTCCTGCGCGCGGCGCACCAGCGGCGCGGCGACTTTCGGCAGCGCCGTCTCCTTGATGACCACCTGCGGATCGCTGGAGGTGATGCCGGCATGATAGAGCAGCTCGCGCGGCAGATAGAGACGGCCGAGCGTGGCGTCTTCATCGATGTCGCGCAGGATGTTGGTGATCTGCAGCGCGCGGCCGAGATGATGGGCAAGCAGCACGCCGTCTTCATCGGGCATACCGAACACCTTCACCGACAGACGGCCGACAGCGCTCGCCACGCGATCGCAATAGAGATCGAAGGTCGCTTCATCCGGCGCGCGAATGTCGGCAGGGATATCCATCTCCATGCCGTCGATGACGGCGAGATAGTCTTCCTTGCGCATGCCGAAGCGCTTGATGGGCTCGACATAGTCGCGCACGCGCGGCGGCGGGTTGCCGGCATAGAGCGCCTCGATGTCCTCGCGCCACTGCTGCATCTGGCTGAGGCGCAGGTCACGCGCTTCATGCGAGTCGGCAATGTCATCGACCTGACGGCAGAAGCTGTAGATCTGGAACATGGCATCGCGCTGCTCGCGCGGCATGATGCGCATGGCCGCATAGAACGACGAGCCGGATGCGGCGCCCTGAGCTTCGCTGGTTTCGGTCTGGGTGTTCATCTGGTTCATTTGCCTGCCGCCGGACGTGAAAGCGGCGCAGATGTAGTCGCGCGGCGCCACAGGCAACCGGCCATGGCTGCAAGTGCGTAACCGGCCATGCTGCCCTTGGAGAGATGCACCTTCTCGCTGAGCGGATCGTGCACCCGCAGCAGCTTGGAAATCTCCCAGGCGAATTTCTCGATCACGGCGATGTTGCAGGCAAAGCGGGTGTCGGCCATGTGCAGCGTCAGGCTGTCGCCTTCGCGCAGCAGAGCCTCGTTGCGCGCAACGAAATCGCGTAGGCAAGCGAGCAATTCCGGCGACGATTTCGGCTTGTCCAGCGCGTCGACGCTGACGCCGTGGCGCTGCATGATGTCCTGCGGAAGATAGACGCGATCGAGATCACGATAGTCCTTCGCGCAATCCTGCAAATGATTGTTGATCTGGAGCGCTGCGCAGATCGCGTCGGACGCGGGCCAGGTCGTCTTGTCCTCGCCATGCACCTCCAGCATGAAGCGGCCGACCGGCATCGCCGAGAACGAGCAATAATGGATCAGCTCGTCCCAATCGGCGTAGCGCAGCTTGGTCACGTCCATACGGAATGCAGTGAGCAGATCGAGCGCATGGCGCGGCGCCATGCCGCGTTCGGCAAAGGCTGCGCGTAGCGTGTTCGCCTCCGGCTGCTCGTCGTGCTGGCCGAGCAACCCGGTCTCCAGCTCGTCGAGCATCGTCAGCTTGGTCGAGGCATCGAGCAGCGCATGGTCTGCGATGTCATCCGCGGTGCGAACGAAATTATAGAACGCCAGAATCAGCGCCCGGTGGCGCTTGTGGATGATCCAGGACGCGACCGGAAAATTCTCGTCGCGATCGGTCTTGCCGGATCGCAGCTCGCTCGCAGGGGTCATCAATCTGGGCTTCGTTCAATCAAGACTGGGGTGAAAACTGGGGGCTGTCACGGTCCGGGAATACCGGCCGGCGGGACGCCGCTGCGCCCCATATAGGCCAAATCGGCCAGCAAAACCAATGCCAATATGCCGCCCTCGACCGCAGCCGGAGCCGGGCCGGAACACCTGTCGGGGAGGCCTGCGGCATAAGCCACAGGCCCGAATTCGCGGATGGACGCTTACTGGCCGTGGCTGACCAAAACGGCGTTGCAGGCCTTGCTGATCTTGGGACGGTTTTCCTTGAGACAGGACAGGATCACGAGATCGCCCTGATCCATCACGTTGCGGCAGAGCTTCTGCACATCGCGCGAGCAAGCCTTCTGCTCGGCGTCGGTGCCGCTACGGCCTTGGATTTGCTGGGCCAATGCGCCGGTCGAGGCAGATGCGGTGAGCACGGTCAAAGCCAGGAGAAATTTACGCATTGTCTTCCTTCAATTGAGCAAGCGAGAGTCAGCCCGCAGGGTCCATAGCACAAACAGTAACAACCGCACCCGCCGAGCGATCCCAAACAGCGGCACTTTCCTCACATTCATCGCAAGGGATGCAGGCGGGACACAGGCCGACAACCCGTTAACCCGCAGAATGCGGCCAAAGGTTGCAGCGACTGAACACGCCAAACCTGCTGAACACGAATGCGTCATATGGCGCGGTGATCAGCCCCGGACCAGTTGCATCGGGCAAACGGAACCCGATGTTCAATCGGAACCTGTTCGGCTACCTTCATGCGTGAACACGGGACAGATTCAACCCCTCGTGTTGTCGTGACTGCCTTCATTGCCGAATGAACCTGTTCCAACGACCGCGACACTTACGTCCGAAGCGTCGCGGCACCATTTTGCCGGCGCGGTGCCAACCTTTTCGGGGATACCAAACATGACGATTCGTTCTGCCAAGCTGCTCGGACATGCCCTCAAGGCCGCCGGCGCTGGCACACTTCTGATGCTCTCCGTCTCGGCGAGCCATGCCCAGTCCGCGCCTTTTGCCGGCTTCGATGGCAACTGGAGCGGCACGGGCACCGTCACCATGTCCGATGGCTCGTCGGAGCGCATTCGCTGCCGCGCCAGCTACAAGGTCGGCGGCAGCGGCACAGCGCTCGAACAGAGCCTGCGCTGCGCCAGCGACAGCTACAAATTCGACCTCGCGGCCAATGTCACCAGCCAGGGTAACAACGTCTCCGGCAGCTGGAGCGAAGCCAGCCGCAATGTCTATGGCAACCTGAACGGCAAGGCCGGCGGCGGCCAGATCGATGTCTTCGTCGAGGCAGCCGGCTTCGCGGCCAATATCACACTGACCACCAAGGGCAACAAGCAGAACGTCTCGATCAGCTCCAAGGGCGAGATCCGCGGCGTGTCGATCAGCATGACCAAGGGCTGAAGATCGCCTCTTCTGATAAAAAAGCCCCGGACATCGTCCGGGGCTTCTTCGTATCCATCGTTGTGTGCGGGCGTTTACTCGTTTTCTTTCGCCAGCGTCGATTTGCCGGTCAGCTTCTGCTGCAGCTGGATCAGCCACATCGAGGTCGGACGCAGGATGAAGAGATCGGCGACCAGTGCCGCCACCATCGAGAAGGCGCTGAGCCAGCCGAACAGGCGCAGCGACGGCAGATCCGAGAACACCGTCACCACAAGACCGCAGGCGAGCACCACCGTGGTCAGGATCAGCGCCGGACCGACCAGCACGGTCGCGCGTTCGACGGCAACAGCCGGATCGGTGCCCGGCGTGTCTTCCAGCCGCAGACGGTTGAGGAAGTGGATGGTCGCTGACAGGCCAAGTCCGAAAGAGACGGTGAGCGCCACCACACTGGCGAATTGCAGCCCCTCCCCGAGCAGCCACAATACGAAGCCTGCGAGCACCACCGGGAAGATGCCCGGCAGGATGCAGGCCAGCATCACCACCCACGACCGGAATGCGAGACCGATGAACACCGCCACGAGGCCGAATTCGATGGTCAGGCCGTGATTGAGCTTCTCGATCATGCCGGCACTGTTGCGCGCGGCGATGGCTGAAAGACCGGTGACCGCGATTTCGTAGCCAGGATGCGCCGAACGAACCGTATTGAGCGCTGCGTCGAGATTATCGACCACCGGCAGGATCTTGCTCGAATCGCTGTCCGGCACGCGACCGGACACCACCACCGCAGTCTGGTCCGCCGAGATGAAGCGGCGCACGAGATGTTCGGGAATGACGCTGACATATTCCTTCAGCGTCGCTACGTCGGTCGAGCCGGCCTTCTCGGCCAGCCAGCGGCGCAGCGTCTCCAGCGACCAGACGTTACCGACGCCGGCCTGCTTCTCCACCATGGCGTGAACCTGAGCGATGGTGTCCAGCGTGTCCTTCGAATACAGATCGGCGCCCTTGGGGAATTCGATCAGGATGTCGATGGGATTGGCGCCGGTAAGCTTGGCGTCGAGACGCCCGCTGGCCGCGACCGCCTGCTCCTTGTCCGGCACCTGATCGGCCAGACGATAGCGCGGCTCGAGGCTCGCATAGACGATGCCGAGGCCGACAACGACGATCAGCGAAATCAGGCTGAACAGGCCGGGACGGCCAACCATCCGCACGGCGATCCAGTAACAGAACGACCGCAGCGCCTGCACGCCAGCATCCGCGGCCTGGAATTTCTGCGCGAACAGCTTTTCGTTGCGCACCAGCAGCACGCCGAACACCGGCACCAGCGACAGAACCGCGACCAGCGCGATGATGGTGGCCGTCAGGCCCGCCTCGCCGAAGGCGCGGATCAGGTCGGAATCAGAGAACTGCAGCGCCAGGAACGAAATGCCGGCCGTGCCATGCGTCAGCACGCAGGCCGGGCCGACGACGCGAACCGCATTGGTGAAGGCCGAATACTTGTCCTCGCCGGCAATCAGACGATCGCGCGCGGCGAAGGTCAGCTGCATGGAGTCGGCGAAACTGATCACCATGATCAGCGGCGTCATCACATTGAGGAACATGTTGAGGCTGAAGCCGGCCCAGCCGAGCGCGCCGAGCGATAGCAGGATCGCCAGAAGCGGCGGGAAAGCCGCCACGATCATGAAACTGATCTTGCGGAAGAAGATGATGGCGATGATGCAGCCGGCGAGAATGCCGATCACATTATACATCAGGCCGTCGCGCTCGACCGCATTGCGGATTTCGAGCTGCATCACCGGCACGCCCGACAGTTCCTTGGTCAGGCCGCTATCGGCGAGATCCTCGTTCATGGTCTTGCGGATATTGGCGATCACATCGGTCAGCTTGTTGTTGCTGACCACGGCCGGATCGAGCGACAGCACCACCAGCGCCAGCGTACCGTCATCGGACAATAGCTTGCCGCGGATCAGCTCGTTCTGTTTGACCGTCTCGATGAACTGGTCATAGGCCGCGCCTTCGGGTAGTTCATTGGGGAACAGCGCCGCCGGCAACTTGCCAGGTGCTGGCGTCTGCCGCGCCGAGAAGATCGAGATCAGGCCGCGCACGCCATCGACGAGCTGCATGTCGGTAACGAGGTCGCGCATCTTTTCGAGATTGTCGCGGGCGAGCAGCGTCTTGCCCTCGATCACCACCAGCACGTCGAATTCGGTGGACGGGAAGCGCTTCGTCACTTCCTCATATTGCTGATATTCCTTGCTGTCGGAGCGAAACAGCTGGCTCAGCGAATCGTCGATCTTGATGCGCTGGATGCCGAAGATGGCGCCGATCACCAGCGCCAGCAGGATAATGCAGGACAGCACAGGCGCCTTGACCGCAATCAGGCCCATGCGCTCCAGGCCAAAGGCAATGCTGGACGGCCCACGCCCCAATTTCTTGATGTCGGCGTCGTGGGAGCTCATCTGGTCCATGCCGTGTCCTGTAAGCGTTTGTCTCGATTGAGCAATTGCGCGGTAAATTCGCCGGGCGGGTGTAGCAGTTCTGTATGACTATTCGCAAGGCGACGCTGGCGCGGGGCTGCGCACGGGAACACAAATTCCGGTACAGGGCTGCGTCAGTCCGGCGATGTCGGAAGGGGCGCCAATTGCAGGCCGCTCTCGTCCTTCAAGGTTACACCGGTGATACCGCGTCGCAGGCCCTCGCGCGCCAGCCACGCGATCTTGATGGCCGCCTCATCGAAACTCAGCCCAGCCGACTGGATGTTGGAAACGCAGTTGCGCTCGGCGTCGCTGCGGCCCGGTTCGGGCGCGACGGTGACATAGGCACCGAGGCTGTGCGGTGCCGACAGTCCCGGCCGCTCGCCGATCAGCATCACGGTCATCCGCGCCTTCAGCAGCGCACCGATCTCGTCGCCCAGCGCCACGCGCGCGCTGCTTGCGACGGCGATCGGACCAAGCGACAGGCCATCGAGCCTTGGCAGCAGTGCAGCGACCAGACCGAGGGCATGGACATTGACCGCAGCAGGTGAAAGTCCGTCGGCAACGATGACGGCGATGTCGCAGCCAGCGCTGCCCTGCCCGTCGAGCAGCCTGTGCGATTCGGGTGCGAGCTTGCGACCGAGATCGGGACGCTTCAGGTAGTCAGCGCGATCGGCCACGAGGCTGGACACGATCAGCGCGGGCAATCGCTGCTCGTTCAAGGCCGCGGCAATGGCTGCGGATTCGAATGGCGCGTGCACGGCATCGCGGGCACGGGCATGATCGAGGGTGAAATCGAGCAGCGCCCGCGTGGTCAGACTGGCGCCGGCACGGCCGAGACCGACGCGCGCGGGCGTCATCCGGCGCAGATCCGCGATTCCGCGAATCGAAGATGACGTCATGTCGTCGCGATCGGCCATGACGTCATCAGCCATTCTACTCGGCCGGCACCGCTGGCGCGGTCGCCGCGTCCTGCAGCTTCATGGAGTAATAGGACGCATTGGTTACACCGCCCGACGCATCGCGCGCGAAGTTGATCAAGTGATGCGCCACCATGATGGACGAGATCAGATATTCGATCTCGCCACGCGAGATGCGCCTGAACGCAAATTTCCAGAAGGCGCGCTTGTAGTCACCGAGCACACCGACCTTCCAGAAGATGTTTCGCAGCATCACCAGCCCGAGCCGGATGTTCTTCGCCGTCAGCATGGCACCGACCGGCGGCTTGATGCGGTGCGGATAGGTATGCGTGATCTGGTGCTCGAAGCGCTGGAGCAGTTTTTCCGGCACATAGGCACTGCCCATGGCGCGTCGCCAGCTGCGCACGACATCCTCGTAAGGCAGCAGGAAGTCGACATTGGAATCGCGACCCTCGTCCTCGTTGAGGCGGCCCTCCTTCTTCAGCCGATCCCACAGCGGCGTTTGCGGCAGCGCCTGCAGCAGGTTGATCGTGAGCAGCGGGATCTGGGACGCATCGACGAAATCGAGCAGCGCCTGCCCGGTCTCCGGGCGATCCGTGTCGAGGCCGAGGATGATGCCGGACACCACCTCCATGCCGAAACTGTTCAGCACCTCGATGGATTCCATGATCGGCAGGACCATGTTGTGGTCCTTCTTCATCGCCTTCAGCGCGACCGGATCCGGCGTCTCGATGCCGCAGAAGATGGTGCCGAACCAGGCGTCGCGCATCAGCGCGAGGATCTCCGGCCGCTTGGCGATGTTCAGCGTCGCCTCGCAGGAGAGACGCAGCACATAGCCGGTCTTCTTCTGCCATTCGACCAGATGCGGCAGCAGATCGAGCGCTGCCTTGCGGTTGCCGATGAAATTGTCGTCGACGAAATAGACGGAGCCGTTGATCCCGCACTCCAGCAGCTTGTCGAGTTCAGCGGTGATCTGCTGCGGTGATTTCAGGCGCGGATTGCGGCCATAGAGACCGGGAATGTCGCAGAATTCGCACTGATAGGGGCAGCCTGACGAATACTGGATGGAGCCCAGGAAATAGCGCGGGATGTCCGCCAGCTCATAGGCCGGGATCGGAAACTCGGTCATGTCCAGACGATCGACCGTCTTGAGCACGACCTGTCGCGCGGGACGCCTGGTGTCCTTCGCCAGAATGTCGATCAGCTGATCAGTGGCGTCGCCGAGTTCGCCCACATGCAGATAGTCGAAGGCCGGGTAGTAGTCAGGGCAGGATGACACCGACGGTCCGCCGATGGCGACCGGAAGATCATAGGAATGAGCGCGGTGGCAGATGTCGTTCATCTGCGCGCGCTGGATATGCATGCCGCTGACGAGAACAGCCTCGGCCCACAGGAAATCGTTCGGCGTGGCGGTTCGGATATTTTCGTCGACGAACCGGACTTCCCAGTTTTCCGGCATATAGGCAGCAATCAGCAGCAGCCCCTGCGGCGGCATGAAGGCCTGAACGCCATCGGTCAGTGGATAGGAATACTCGAACGTGCCGAATGACGACGTGTATCGCGGAAATACGCACAGGATGCGCCGCGTCGTCTGCCTGCCCTCAGCTCTCATAAAATAACCTCTGCGAATGCATCAGCGGTCCCTGCGCTGAACCTTCAATAACGTCGCCGAGATAAAACCGTTCCACTCCATTCACATGCGCCGGCCAAATCTAAACACGTGGGGTGAATCTGGGCCAGAATTTCTTCAACATTGTGACGGCTGGTGACGTGGACGTGATGCCGGTCAGGCACGCATCAGGCAATCAGTCGCGCCGCAAAGTCCGGCAACCGGCCGCCCTGGTCGCGGATGCGCAGATCGCCGTCGGCAATCCCAGCCTGTATCAGCCAGGCGTCGAATTCCGGGGCGCGGTTGAGGCCGAACACATCGCGCAGATAGAGCGCATCGTGGAACGACGTCGACTGGTAATTCAGCATCACGTCGTCGGCGCCGGGCACACCCATGATGAAATTGACGCCAGCCGCGGCCAGCAGCGTCAGGAGATTGTCCATGTCGTCCTGATCGGCCTCGGCATGGTTGGTGTAACAGACGTCGACGCCGAGTGGCAGGCCGAGCAATTTGCCGCAGAAATGATCCTCAAGCCCGGCGCGGATGATCTCCTTGCCGTCATAGAGATATTCGGGACCGATGAAGCCGACCACGCTGTTGACCAGCAGCGGCGAGAACGCCCGCGCCACCGCATAGGCGCGTGCCTCCAGCGTCTGCTGATCGACGCCGTGATGGGCGTTGGCGGACAAGGCCGAGCCCTGCCCGGTCTCGAAATACATGACGTCGGTGCCGACCGTGCCGCGCTTCAGCGACAGGCCAGCCTGATGCGCTTCCTTCAGCAGCGCGAGGTCGATGCCAAAGCTCCTGTTGGCGGCTTCGGTGCCGGCGATGGACTGGAAGACGAGATCGACCGGCGCGCCCTGCGCGATCAGGTCGATCGAGGTGGTGACATGGGTCAGCACGCAGCTTTGCGTGGGGATGCCAAGCTTGACGATGACTTCATCCAGCATCCGCACCAATCGGCCAAGCACGGCGGGATCGTCACTGGCCGGATTGATGCCAATACAGGCATCGCCCGCTCCCAGCATCAGACCGTCCAGCGTCGAGGCGGCGATGCCACGGAGATCGTCGAACGGATGGTTCGGCTGCAGCCGCACGCTCATGCGGCCGCGCAGACCGATGGTGTTGCGAAAGCGGGTGACGACCTCGCACTTCTTCGCCACCAGGATCAGGTCCTGATTGCGCATCAGCTTGGACACGGCCGCCGCCATTTCCGGCGTCACACCGCGCGCGAGCGCCGTGACCACTTCAGGCGTTGCGGCATCCGACAGCAGCCAGTCGCGAAAACCGCCAACCGTCAGCGACGCGACGGGCGCAAAGGCCGCAGCGTCGTGGGTATCGACGATGAGGCGCGTGACCTCGTCGGTCTCGTAGGGGATGACCGCTTCGGTCAGGAATTGCCGCAGCGGCAGATCGGCCAGCGCCATCCGCGCCGCGATCATCTGCTCGGCCGTATCCGCCGCAACGCCGGCAAGACGATCGCCGGAACGCGGCGGGGTTGCCTTGGCGAGCAGATCGCGGAGATCGGCGAAAGTGTAGGTCGTGCTGCCGATGGTGTGGCGATGGGTCATGGACGTATTGTTGGTCATGCCCATCGTCCTGTCCACCGGCGATGACGCTACATCGTCGCGCCCAGCACCCATGGCGCGAATTCGGCGCTGCCGACGTCAAAACCTTCGCTCTTGGTACGCTGGCCCGATGCGGTGGCGAGCATCAATTCGAAGATGCGCTGGCCGCATTCCTGCACAGTCTCGTCGCCGTCGAGCACGGTGCCGCAATTGATGTCCATGTCGTCTTCCATGCGCCTGAACATCGGGGAATTCGTCGCAAGCTTGATGGACGGCGCCGGCTTGCAGCCGAACACGCTGCCGCGGCCTGTGGTGAAGCACACCATATTGGCGCCGCCGGCAACCTGTCCCGTCGCAGCGACGGGATCGTAGCCGGGCGTGTCCATGAAGACAAAACCCTTCTTGGTGATGGCTTCGGCGTAGTTGAGGACATCGACAAGATTGGTGGAGCCGGCCTTGGCCATGGCGCCGAGTGACTTTTCGAGGATGGTGGTGAGGCCGCCGGCCTTGTTGCCGGGCGAGGGATTGGCGTTCATCTCGGCGCCTTCCCGCTCGCAATACTGCTCCCACCAGCGCATCAGGCCGACCAGCTTCTCGCCGACCTCGCGTGACACCGCGCGGCGCGTGAGCAGATGTTCGGCGCCATAGGTCTCCGGCGTTTCCGAGAGCACCACCGTGCCGCCATGGCGCACCAGCAGATCGCTGGCGGCGCCAAGCGCGGGATTGGCCGAGATGCCGGAATAGCCATCGGAGCCGCCGCATTGGAGCGCCACGGTGAGTTCGCTGGCGGAGACTTCCTCGCGCGTCACCTTGTTGGAGTCGGCCAGCGCCTCCTTGACGAAGGCGATGCCGGCTTCGGTCGTCTTGCGGGTGCCGCCGATGTCCTGGATCTGCATTTCGCGCAGACGGCCGGCGAGCTTCTGCTCCTGCATCAAGCCGCCGATCTGGTTGATCTCGCAGCCGAGGCCGAGCACGACCACATGCGAAAAGTTCACGTGCCGCGCATAACCGCCCAGTGTGCGGCGAAGCAGCGTCAGCGGCTCGTCCTGGGTCATGCCGCAGCCGGTCTTGTGGGTCAGCGCGACCACGCCATCGACATTGGGATAGTCGGCGAGCGGATCGTGGCCCGAGAACGGGTTGCGCTTGAACACATCGGCGACGAGGCTTGCCACATGCGCGCTGCAATTCACCGAGGTCAGCAGGCCGATATAATTACGCGTGGCGACGCGGCCATCGCTGCGCTTGATGCCCATGAAACTCGCCGGCAGATCGAAATTCGGTGTCGGCTTCACATCGACACCGTAGGCATAGTCGCGATCGAATTCGCCCATGCCGCAATTCTGCGTATGCACATGCTGGCCCGGCGCAATCGGCTGCGTGGCAAAGCCGATGATCTGGCCGTAGCGATAGATCGGCTCGTTCACGGCAATGGGCCGGATCGCGACCTTGTGGCCGGCGGGGATGCGCTCCGATGTGGTGACGCCTTTTGCGACTTCGACGCCCGGCAGCAGCATGGTGCGCGCGATCAGCACGGCGTCGTCGGGATGCAGGCGGATGACGGGAGACGGAGACATCGGGATTTCCTCGCGCAAGCGTGTTGGGTCTCTTGTTTGGAATGAGTCTAGCTGAAAGCCACGAATTGCGTCAGCCCTGCTTTCCTCGGTGGGGACACATCAGACATGCGCCATCGCCCCTGTTGTTTGCGGCGCGGGGGCGCCGTCGTCCGTCGCAGTCCCGCCCCTTCAAGAGGGCGTGCGGAACGCCGGGTGCCCGATGCACCCTTGGTGCCTGATGCCGATGCGGTACTCCGCAAGGGAATACATCAGGACTTTCGGAATGATCGAGCAAGCTCGACGTTCCGCACGCGGTGTTCGGGGGCTGCTGCCTGCCCAGGGGAGCGGTCAGATCCCCGTTATTTGGCCCAAGGCGAAGGGCCGGGGGACGCAGCAGCATGATCCCGGACGCCGCCGAGAGGGTCGTCCGTCACGCGTTTCCCGGGATCGGCTG
>NZ_JBIISY010000086.1:0-24274 GCF_044340795.1 Tardiphaga sp. | reverse complement strand
TTGATAGCGATAGTCCGGACTCGCTTTCCATTGCGCGTTGAGTGCAGCGGTCAACCGCGACGACAATCCTGCATCCTTCGTCGTGATTGCAATTGCGCGACGGAGACGCCAAGCTTGGTCACCCTCAGGCATGGAATCGAAACGTGGCAAAGTCCGCCGGCCGACGTAGCTCTGCGAACAAAACGTCCCCCACCAAGACCGAAGCGAGCAAGAAGCCTGCCCATCGGCCGGCGCAGCGCGCGGCGCTGACGACCTCGCGTCCGGAATTGCTGGTGGATGGCTCCGACGCGCATTTTCGTCGCCTGGTTCACAGCCTGTTCGGCTTCCTGGTCCGGCACCAGACCTTGCGCGAAGGCCATGCTGCGGTGATCGGCCTCGCCGGCATCGAATACACCACGCTGATATCAATCCGGCACCTGTCGGCGCAGGGTGACGTGCATGTGCGCGCGGTCGCCGATCACCTGCATCTCAGCGGCGCCTTTGTCACCACGGTGACCAACAAGCTGGAGACCAAGGGGCTCATCACCAAGACGTCGCACCCCGAGGACCGCCGCCGCATCAGCCTCGTCGTCACCGCACATGGTGCCGACCTGCTGGAGCGCCTGGCGCCGACCCAGTTGCAGATCAACGACGTGCAGTTCGGCAGCCTCTCGGCAAAGGAATTCCACCAGCTGCTCGACATGGTGCAGCGCCTGGTCGAGTCCAGCGATCGCGCCATCGCGCTGCAGCGTTATCTGGCCGAAGCCAAGGTGAAGTCGCTGTCGCCGGAGGCGCAGCAGATGGTTGCCGCCAAGGCCGGGAAGCCGCGCAAGGGCTGACGCCCGGCGCCCGCGTTGCTGCATCGCACAGGCGCGACTGCGACATTTTGCTCGCGATGGCCACGACCAGCGGCGGCAGCCCCGTTCCGGGAAGGGTTCAAGTCATTGTTACAACAGCACGCCGCCAGCCGGCCGGCAGCGCGCCAATGCTGCCGAATGCCGCATTCTTGGGCCGGATATGCCGCATAAATTAGCTTCCTAAGAGAACTATTTTATAAAGATACTGGGGTTGCGGATTGTCAAAGCCGCAAAATTATCGGACCATCCTCCCGCCGATGTCACACCGCCGACACATCCGGCGATGGCATACGGAATGCACAGTTATGGGGTAGATGGACTATACCATCAGGAAACGGCCGCAGCCCAACTGCGGCGAAGCATCACAGCTATAAAGGACCATTTCGATGTCGCGGATTAAATCGAATTTGCCACGCGTGCTGAGCACCGTCGCAGCGGTGACCCTCTCGGCCCTGTTGGCCGGCCAGGCCCAGGCGCAGACCCGCGAAATCAATCTCGGCGCCGTGGTGCCGAGCTCGGGCCCGTTCGCCGAATGGGGCCGCAGCAACACCGTCACGCTGAAGATGCTGGAGAAGCAGACCAACGATGCCGGCGGCATCAATGGTGCCAAGCTGAAGATCACCATCCTCGACGACGCCGCCAAGCCGGCCCAGTCCGCCACCTCGCTGCGCAAGCTCGCCAGCGACGAGAAGGTGCTGGCGATTGCCGGCCCGCTGACCTCGAGCGCCGCGGAAGTCACCTTCCCGGTCGCCAACGAGATGAAGCTGGTCTCCACCTCGCAGGCCTCGTCGAAGCCGGGCACTGCCAAGCAGAACCGTCCATGGGCGTTCCGCAACACCATCGATGAAGGCGTGCTCGCCAAGACGGCGGTGCCGTATTTCAAGAAGAGCTTCAACATCAAGACCGTTGCGGTGATCTTCGACGCCAAGGACGCGACCGCCGCGACCGTCGGCAAGGTGATCATGCCGTCGGTGCTGAAGGCCAACGAGATCGCCATCGCCAACGAGAACGACCTGCTGTCGTTCAACACCGGCGACCTCGACGTCTCCGCCCAGGTGACCAAGCTGAAGTCGCTCAATCCCGACGGTGTCGTGATCAGCGCCGACTACAGCCAGGCCATCACCGTGCTGCGTGAAATGAAGCGCCAGGGCCTGATCAAGCCGGTGGTCGGCGCCAGCCAGCTGATCTCCTCGGCCATCCTCAAGGCCGCCCCGGAAATTCCGGTGATCGCACCGGCGACGTTCTATTCCACCATGAAGGGCGACGCGCCGGAGAAGTTCACCGCCGCCCTGACCCCGCTGCTGCGCAAGGAATCGGGCCTGCCGAAGGACATCGAGCCGAACATGTTCGATGCCAACATCTATGAAATCGTCTCGATGTATATCGACGCGATCAAGACCGCAGGCGTCACCGGCAAGCCGGAAGATCTCGAAGCCGACCGCACCAAGATCCGCGACTACATGGCCAAGCTCGAAGGCTTCAAGGGTCTCGGCGGCCCGATCGGCTTCAACGACGACGGCGACGCCATCAAGGCCTTCTATGTTCTGCAGGGCCAGAACGGCAACTGGGACACCAAGGTCAAGGGCTGCAGCTCGGCCCCGAACCACCCGGCCTGCTAAAGCGCGCCTCCATATCCAAGCCTCTGCGGCCGGGACATTCTCCCGGCCGCAGTCTTAAGAACGATCACCTGACATACATCTCTACCTAACGATTGCGATTCCCATGCTGATACAGCAACTCGTCAACGGCCTGACGCTCGGAGCGGTCTATACGCTTCTGGCGCTGTCCTATTCGCTCGTGATGGGCATTCTCGGCATCCTCAATCTGGCGATTGCCGAACTGTTCATGATCGGCGGCTTCATCGGCTTCACGCTGATCTCGGCCGGCTTCCCGCTTCCCGTCGCCGTGCTCGGCGGCATGCTCGGCGCCGCCTCGATCGCCATCATCGTCGAGAAGATCGGCTACCAGCCGCTGCGTGACGCGCCGCTGGTGACGCCGATGCTGTCCACGCTGGGCTTCTCGATCATCCTGCAGAACATCGCCACCAATATCTGGGGCTCGGATCCGCTGCAGCTGCCGATCTTCGGCGAGCAGTTCGAGATCGGCCCGATCCGCATCGGCGAGATGCAGCTTCTCGTGCTCGGCGCCACCGTCGTGCTGGTCGCCCTCACCGCCTACATCGTGCAGAAAACGCCGATGGGCCGCGCCCTCCGCGCCGTCGCCGAGAACCGCGACGTTGCCCGCATTCTCGGTGTTTCCGCCGACCGCCTGATGATGCTGGCCTTCATTCTCTCCGGCGCGCTGGCGGGCGTCGCCGGCGTGCTGATCGCGCTGCATTACGGCGCCATCACCCCCTATCTCGGCGTCGAGATCGGCCTCAAGGCCATCGCCGTGATGGTGATCGGCGGCACCACCCGGATCTGGGGCGCACTGGTTGCCGGTCCGCTGATCGGCATCGCCGAAGTGCTCACGGTGGCCTATGGCGGTTCGCAGATCCGCGACTTCGTCGTCTACGGCTTCATGATCCTCATTCTCTTGCTGCGTCCGCAGGGCCTTCTCGGCGGTGCGCGGTCCGATCAGGGGCAGCGCGTCTGATGTCCACCTATTACGCAAGCCTGCTCGCTGAATCGGGCATTCTCCTGCTGGGCGCGCTCAGCGTCTATATCATCCTCGCCACCGGCCAGCTGTCGCTCGGCAATGGCGCCTTCATGGGCATCGGCGCCTATCTGTCGTCATGGCTGACCGTGACGCTGAACGTGCCGCTGACACTCGCACTGGTGATCTCGGCGATCCTCGCCGGCATCATGGGCGCCATCGTCGCCTTCCCGGCGCTACGGCTGAAAGGCATCTATCTTGCCATGGCCACGGTCGGCTTCGGCGAGATGGTGCGCAGCTTCTTCCTCAATTTCGAGACCATGGGCGGCTCCGGCGGCTTCCGCGGCATGCAGCATATCGGCGTCGGCTATATCTGGCTGTGGGCCGGCGGCATCCTGATCGCCGTGATGCTGCTGGAGCGCTCGCGGGTCTGGCTGGAAATGCAGGCGGTGCATGACGACGAGACGGCCGCCGGCCTGATCGGCCTCAACACCGTGGTCACCAAGATCGGCGCCTTTGCGGTCGGTGCGGCGGTGGCCGCGATGTCCGGCGGGCTCTTTGCGCATCACAATGTCTATATCGAGCCGGCCAATTTCGGCTTCGAACGTTCGGTGGAATTCGTGCTGGCCGTCATCCTCGGCGGTTCGACGGTGGCACCGGGCTCGCTGGTCGGCTCGACCCTGCTGATCTTCCTGCCTGAATTCCTGCGGCCGATCGCCGACTGGCGCCTTGCCGCGTTCGGCTCGCTGCTGGTGCTGGTGCTGCTGGTGCGGCGCCAGGGCATTCTCGACCGTTCGCTGATCCGGACGCTTACCTTCCGGAGGGCTGCAGCATGAGCCAGGCGCTGCTCAAACTCACCGGCGTCACCAAGACGTTCGGCGGCATCAACGCATTGTCCAACATGGTCTGCGAGGTGCCGGAAGGAAAGATCATCGGCGTGATCGGCCCGAACGGCGCCGGCAAGACGACCTTGTTCAACACCATCACCGGCGCCTATCGCGCCGATGCCGGTGAAGTCGTGCTCAAGGGCGTCGATGTCACCCAGTGGCAGTCCTACAAGATCGTGCGCGAAGGCATTGCGCGCACGTTCCAGAACATCCGCCTGTTCGGCTCGATGTCGGTATGGGAGCATCTGCTGGTTGCGCAGCCGCATAACGAGGCGGCCTGGCGCCGGCTGCTGCCGATCTCCTGGGCCAATCCGGCGGCGCTCGCGCGTGCGGAAGAGGTGCTGGAATTCTTCGGCCTCACCGAATTCCGCGATCGCCCGGCGAAGTCGCTGCCCTACGGTATCCAGCGCAAGGTGGAGATGGCGCGCGCCGTCACGGCCAAGCCAAAGCTGCTGCTGCTCGACGAGCCCGTGGCCGGCATGAACCATGACGAGGCCGAGGAAATCCGCACGCTGATGCTGCGGCTCCGCGACACCGGCCTCTCCATTCTCCTGATCGAACACGACATGAATTTCGTGATGCGCCTGTGCGACTATCTCTATGTGCTGGATTTCGGCGTGCCGATCGCCGAAGGCACGCCGGAAGACGTGCGCAACAATCCGGTCGTCCTCGACGCCTATCTCGGAAAGGACAACTGATGCTCACGATCAAGGGGCTGGAAGTCCGCTACGGCGCCATCACCGCGGTGCGCGGCGTCGATCTGGAGATCAGGAAAGGCGAGATCGTCGCGCTGCTCGGCGCCAATGGCGCCGGCAAGAGCACGATCGCACGCTCGATCGCCGGACTGCTGCCGTTTCAGGGCGACATCGAATTCGACGGCCAGAAGCTCACGCCGAACACGGCCGAGAAGAATCTCCGCCGTGGCATTGCGCTGGTGCCGGAGGGCCGCGGCATTCTCGCGCGCATGACGGTGTATGAAAACCTGCTGATGGGCATCTACACCCGCAGCGACAAGTCGGCGGCGATGGATGACGTCGAGAAGATGCTGGAGCGCTTCCCGATCCTCGGCAAGCGCCGCGACGGGCTTGCCAGCCTGCTCTCGGGCGGTGAACAGCAGATGCTGGCCATTGGCCGCGCGCTGCTGTCGAAGCCGAAACTGCTGCTGCTGGACGAGCCGTCGCTGGGTCTGGCCCCGCTGATGACGGCGAGCCTGTTCAGCATGATCGCGCAGTTCCGCGACGAGGGCCTGACGGTGTTGCTGGTGGAACAGAAGGCGCGGCAGACGCTGAAGATCGTGGATCGGGCGTATCTGCTGGAGACCGGACGCGTGGTGACCTCGGGATCGGCCGAAGCGCTGATCAATGATCCGACGCTGTCGGAGGCGTTTCTGGGCGGGGGACACTAGCTCCCCTGTCATCCCGGCGAACGCCGGGATCCATGACCACGGCCGGCGTAGTTGAAACGGCCGAGTTACAAACGGCGGTGCTCTAATAAACTCGACAGCGTGTATGGGTCCCGGCGTTCGCCGGGACGACAGCCGAGTTTAAGCCCCATACCTCGCCATCACCGGCCACGCCTCGACGCTGCCATTGTGCCCGACCACCTGATAGCTCGCATGCAGGTTCACGGTGGGGTCGCAATGCGTGGCGATCAGAAGCACACGGCTGCCGAGTTTTGGCGGCTCCGCACCTTCGGGCAGCGTGATCATGCCGTGCTCGTCGCCGCCGAAGCGATAGGCCGATCCCTCCGGCACACCGAGCATCAATGACGGCACCGGACCGTTGAAGGCCATCGCCTTCACCCCGGCATCGACGGTGAATTCGCCGGCGCGATTCACCGATGTCACCGTGGCCAGCACGAACAGGCTCGGCTCGAACGGCAGCGCGCCGCCGCCCTCATCCTGCAGCCGGCCGTAATCGGCATCCATGAACAGGTAGGAGCCGACCTGCAGCTCCGTAAACGTGCCGGCGATGTCGAAGGCGCAGGCGCCGGTGCCGCTGCCGGTGACGATCGGAGCCTTGATGCCGGCCTCATTCAACACGCGCAGATGATCATCGAGAATGCCGCGCACCGTGGCCGCGCCGGCCTTGCGCTCTTCGAAATCAATCATGTGCTGGACATGGCCGGCAAAGCCCTGGATGCCGCCGAATGTCATGCCCGGCGTCGCCTCGATCAATTGCGCCAGTTCAGCCGTGGAGGAAGGCTTCACCACGCCGGTGCGGCGCTGGCCGACATCGATATCGATCAGCACCTGAAGCGGACGACTTCCGGTGTCGAGCAACGTCTGCAGCACCTGGATCTGGTCGGCATGATCGACGACCAGCGCAATGTCGGTGCTGTCGGCCAGCGCAGCGATGCGCGCGAGCTTGACGCGATCGGCAACCGGGGTGGTCAGCAGCAGGCCGGGAATGCCGGCCTCCGCCATCGCTTCCAGTTCCGCCACCGTGGCGCAGGAGATGCCGACCGCACCGGCCTCGATCTGCAACTGTGCGATGCGCGGCGACTTGTGGGTCTTCGCATGCGGGCGCAGCGCGATGTTGTTCGCCTTTGCAAATGCCGCCATGGCCGCGATGTTGCGCTGGAGGGCCATGCCATCCACCACGAGTGCCGGCGTCGCGATGTCCTGCAGGGCCGGCAGGCTCGGATCGAGGGGTGCAGTCATGTGGGGAAGACAACTCCAGGGACGCGGCCAAGACGGCCGGCCGATTTTTGTAGCAATGCCGGGCACCGGGTTGAAGACGTCCAAAAGTCGCTTCGCAGTGCGGGAAATGGCTTGGCCAACAAGCTAACCCGCAAAAGGACAAGGAGGTATTCTTTCTCGGGAACACGTTGATTGGGCAAGAATTGCACTGTCAGCCCCGGATTTGCGCATGACTCCATCCAAGTTTGTGCCGTAGCTTGCGTGGAACCCGCCCATTCCGCTATGCGCAAAGAAGACGCAGGAGAATTGGACCAATGAACCGCTTCGAGATGACCCGCCGCGCCGCGCTGCTGACTTCGGCCGCGATCGCAGCCAATGTGGCTAATCCCTTCCGCGCCTTTGCGCAGGAGACGCCGCGCAAGGGCGGCGTGTTCAACGTCCATTACGGTGCAGAACAGCGCCAGCTCAACCCGAGCCTGCAGGCCTCCACCGGCGTCTACATCATCGGCGGCAAGATCCAGGAAGCCCTGGTCGATCTCGACGAGAAGGGCCAGCCGGTCGGCGTCCTCGCCGAGAGCTGGGAGTCGTCGGCCGACGGCAAGACCATCACCTTCAAGCTGCGCAAGGGCGTGACCTGGCACGACGGCAAGCCGTTCACCTCGGCCGACGTCGAATTCACCGCCATGAACATGTGGAAGAAGATCCTGAATTACGGATCGACGCTGCAGCTGTTCCTGACGGCGGTGGAAACGCCGGATGCGCACACCGCCGTGTTCAAATATGAGCGCCCGATGCCGCTCGGCCTGCTGCTGCGCGCGCTGCCAGATCTCGGCTATGTCTCGGCCAAGCATATCTATGAAGGCTCGAGCGATATCCGGCAGAACCCGGCGAACCTCGCCCCGATCGGCACCGGCCCGTTCAAGTTCAACAAATATGAGCGCGGCCAGTACATCATCGCCGAGCGCAACGACAATTACTGGCGCCCGAATGCGCCCTATCTCGACCGCATCGTCTGGAAGATCATCACCGACCGCGCTGCGGCTGCCGCGCAGATGGAAGCCGGCGACATCCAGTATTCGCCGTTCTCGGGCCTGACGATTTCCGACATGGCGCGGCTCGGCAAGGACAAGCGCTTCGTCGTCTCTACCAAGGGCAATGAAGGCAACGCGCGCACCAACACCATCGAATTCAACTTCCGCCGCAAGGAGCTGGCGGATATCCGCGTCCGCCGCGCCATCGCGCATGCGATCAATGTGCCGTTCTTCATCGAGAATTTTCTCGGCGACTTCGCCAAGCCCGGCACCGGCCCGATTCCGTCGGTCTCCACCGACTTCTTCCCCGGCCCGAACACGCCGCAATATCCCTATGACAAGAAGAAGGCCGCAGCCCTGCTCGACGAGGCCGGCTTCAAGCCCGGTGCCGGCGGTACGCGCTTCTCGCTGCGCCTCCTGCCCGCACCCTGGGGCGAGGACATCTCGCTGTGGGCCACCTTCATCCAGCAGTCGCTGAAGGAAGTCGGCATTCCCGTGGAGATCGTGCGCAATGACGGCGGCGGCTTCCTCAAGGGCGTCTATGCCGACCACGCGTTCGACCTCGCCACCGGCTGGCACCAGTATCGCAACGATCCCGCGGTCTCCACCACCGTCTGGTATCGCTCCGGCCAGCCGAAGGGCGCGCCCTGGACCAATCAGTGGGACTGGAAGAACGACGCGATCGACAAGGTGATCGACGACGCCGCCACCGAGATCGATCCGGTGAAGCGCAAGGCGCTCTATGCGGAATTCGTCAAGGAAGCCAATACCGAACTGCCGGTGTGGATGCCGATCGAACAGATCTTCGTCACCGTGATCACGGCCAAGGCGCGTAACCATTCCAACAATCCGCGCTGGGGTTCATCGAGCTGGCACGATCTTTGGCTTTCCGCCTGACGCAAAACGCGACACAATAGCGGTATGCGCATCCTATCACTCGCGGGGCGGCGACTGGCCGCCTCGATCCCGACGCTCTTTCTGATCCTGATCGGCGTGTTCCTGCTGCTGCAACTGGCACCGGGCGACACCGTCGATGCCATGATGGCGCAGATGGGCGGCGGCGATGCGAATACCGCGCGCGAACTGCGCAAATTCTACGGGCTCGATCTATCCGTTCCGGTGCAGCTTGGCAACTATCTGCTGCGTCTGGTGCAGTTCGATCTCGGCTTCTCCTCGATCTATGGCAAGCCCGTCGCCACCGTGATTTTCGAGCGCCTGCCGGCCACGCTGCTCTTGATGACGGCGTCCTTGTCCTTCGCCTTCTTCTTCGGCCTCGTGCTCGGCGTCATCGCCGCCCGCGGCGTCAATCGCTGGCCGGATACGCTGATGTCCACGCTCGGCCTGATCTTCTACGCCACGCCGTCCTTCTGGTTCGGCCTGATGGCCATCGTCGTGTTCTCGATCTATCTGCAATGGCTGCCCGCCGGCGGCTTCGAGGATATCGGCGCGGTGCAATCAGGCTTCGAGCGCACGCTCGACATCGCCGCGCATCTGGTGCTGCCGACGCTGACGCTGGCGCTGATCTTCCTCGCCATCTATCTACGCATCATGCGCGCCTCGATGCTGGAAGTGCTCAATCTCGATTATGTGCGCACCGCGCGCGCCAAGGGGCTCGACGAGACCCGCATCGTCGCCAAACATGTGCTGCGCAACGCATTGCTGCCGATGGTGACGCTGATCGGCCTGCAGGCCGGCACCATGCTCGGCGGCTCCGTCGTGGTGGAGAGCGTGTTCTCGCTGCCCGGCCTTGGTCGTCTTGCTTATGAGTCCGTTGTTCAACGCGACCTCAACACGCTGCTCGGCATTGTCTTCGTCTCGGCTCTCTTGGTGATCTTCGTCAATTTCCTGGTCGATCTCCTCTATGCGCGGCTCGATCCGCGCATCCAGGCGGAGGGCTGAGCGTGGACGCCGTAAAGCGCTATTTCCGCAGCCCTGCCGCCGTGGTCGGTTTGGTGCTGCTGCTCATCGTGATCGGCATGGCAGCGAGTGCCGGCTGGATCTACCCGAACGATCCATTGTCCCTCGCCGGCCGCCCGCTGGTGTGGCCGTTCGCCAATCCGCGCTTCCCGCTCGGCACCGACAATTCCGGCCGCGACATCGCCGCGCAGATCTTTTACGGGGCGCGCATCTCGCTCCTGATCGGCGGCGTCGCGACATTGATCGCCGTCATCATCGGCGTCTTGATCGGCGCCTTTGCCGGCTTCTATGGCGGCAAGATCGACACGATCCTGATGCGCATCACCGAAGCCTTCCAGACGCTGCCGAATTTCGTGCTGCTCTTGGTGCTGGTCGCCGTGTTCGGCTCGACGCTGACCACCGTGACCATCGCCGTCGGCATCGTGTCTTGGCCGGCGCCCGCGCGGCTGACGCGTGCGGAATTCATGTCGCTGCGCAGCCGCGAATTCGTGCAGGCCGGGCGCACGCTGGGCATGAAGGATCTGCAGCTCATCCTTGGTGAGATCCTGCCCAATGCGCTGCCGCCGGTGATCGTCTATGCGAGCGTGGTGATGGCTGTCTCGATCCTCTTGGAAAGCGCCCTCGCCTTCCTGCGCCTCTCCGATCCCAATGTCGCATCCTGGGGCAACCTCATCGGCCTCGGCCGCGACGTGCTGCGCGTGCAGTGGTATGTCTCGGCGATCCCAGGCATCGCGATCCTGCTCACGGTGCTCGCGGTGTCGCTGGTCGGCCAGGGGCTCAATGATGCGCTCAATCCGAGGCTGAAGAGCCGGTGAGAGCTGAAAAATGAGCGACACCATCCTCACCGTCGAAGACCTCAGTGTGAAGCTGCCGAAAGGCGCCGATCGCACCCATGCGCTCGGCGGCGTGTCGCTGTCGATTGCCGATAACGAGATCGTCTGCGTGGTCGGCGAAAGCGGCTCGGGCAAATCCGTGATGGCCAATGCCGTGATGCGGCTGCTGCCGCCGGAAGTGTCCATCGATGGCGGCCGCGTGCTGTTCGAGGGCAAGGACCTCGCAAGCGCCAGCAATGCCGAGATGCGCAAGGTGCGCGGCGCCGGGATCGCGATGATCTTCCAGGAGCCGATGACCGCGCTCAACCCGCTGCGCACCATCGGCGACCAGATCGGCGAGATGTTCGAGATCCACACCGAGCTCTCGAAGAAAGAGATCAGGGCGCGTGTGCTGGCGCTGCTGCAGGATGTGCGCATCCCCGATCCCGCCCAGGCGGCCCGCGCCTATCCGCACGAACTCTCCGGCGGCCAGCGCCAGCGCGCGATGATCGCCATGGCGCTCGCGCTCGATCCGCGCCTGCTGATTGCTGACGAGCCGACCACGGCGCTCGATGTGACGACGCAGGCGCAGATCCTGAAACTCATTCGCGAATTGCAGAGCCGGCGCAAGACGGCAGTGCTGTTCATCACCCATGACTTTGGCGTGGTGGCCGAGATCGCTGACCGCGTGGTGGTGATGCAGCATGGCAAGGTGGTGGAGCAAGGACCGGTGCAGGACGTGCTGCACAATCCGCAGCATCCCTATACGCAGCAGCTCATCGCCGCGGTGCCGCCGCTGGCTGCGCCGCCAGCGCGACAACTGAACAGCGAGAACATCCTGACGCTGGAGAATGTCTCGAAGACCTATCGCAATGGCGGCTTTCTCGGCCGTGGCGCGCGGGTGACGCATGCGGTGAAGTCGGTGTCGCTCAATCTGCCGCGCGGTGCGACGCTAGGCATTGTCGGCGAAAGCGGCTCGGGCAAATCGACGCTGGCGCGTTGCATCATCCGCCTGATCGATCCCGATGGTGGATCGATCGTGCTGGAAGGCAAGGACTGGGCGAAGCTGTCACGCGACGAGGTGCGGCGCGAGACCAAGCACATCCAGATGGTATTTCAGGATCCATTCGCCTCGCTCAATCCGCGCCGCAAGGCCGGCGATCTCGTGGCGCAGGGTCCGATCGTGCATGGCGTGCCGCGTGCGCAGGCCTGGGCGGAGGCGAAGGAGCTGTTTCGGCTGGTCGGGCTCGATCCATCTGCGATGGACCGCCTGCCGCATGAATTCTCCGGCGGCCAGCGCCAGCGCATCGGCCTTGCCCGTGCGCTCGCGCTGAAGCCGGATGTGCTGGTGGCGGATGAAGCGGTGTCGGCGCTCGATGTCTCGGTGCAGGCGCAGGTGCTGAAGATGCTGCACGAGCTGCGCGAACGGCTGGGGCTGTCGATCGTGTTCATCACGCATGATCTTCGCGTGGCTGCGCAGATCTGCGATCTCGTGGCCGTGATGAAGGACGGCGAAGTGGTGGAGCACGGGCTGGCCGGCGAAGTGTTCGGCAACCCGCAGCACCCCTACACGCAGGCGCTGCTGGCCTCGATCCCGGGTGGGGATTTTACAAGGAAGAAAGAGCCGATTACGGCGTAACTCTCCGTCGTCATTGCAAGCAAAGCGAAGCAATCCAGTTCTTTCTTCGTGCGGCCCTGGATTGCTTCGTCGCTTCGCTCCTCGCAATGACGGTTAAATTTCTTTCTTATCCCTGCGCCGATAGACCAGCAGCATGAACGGCGCCAGCAGGCGCATCAGCCCGTGTGCCGCGATCGGCACCGGCTCGGAGAACGGCAGCGCCAGCTCCTCATCCGGCACGCCGCGCACCGCCTTGGCAAACTCGTTGCCAAGCGCAATCGACAGCGCCACCGCGCGACCGTTACACCCCGTCCAGCCGAACGCATTCGGCCCGAGCTTGTGCATGCGGGGCAAAAAGTCCGTGGTCATGCCGACATAGCCGTTCCAGACATAGTCGAACTTCACCTCGCCGATCTCCGGCCACAGCCGCTGCAGGCGCGCGCCGACCATCTCTTTCAACCGGCCGGTCTTGTCACCGAAGCCGATGACATTGCCGCCGGTGACGAGGCGGTTACGCGCGTCGTAACGCATGAAATAGAGCTCGCCATGTGTGTCGGACACCGCCTGCCGGCGGGGAATGATGGTCTGGCGTGCCTGCTCGGACAGCGGCTGCGTTGCCATCTGCCAGGACAGCACGGGCATCACCTCGCTCGCGATGCCCGGCGAGAGCTGTTTCGAGAACTCGCCCGTATAGGCATTGCTCGCAACCACCAGCGCGCGGGCGCTGATCTGGCCCTGCGCGGTCTTGACGATCCAGCGATCGCCCTGCCGTGCAAAGCTTTCCACCGGCGAGCGCGCATAGATACGGCCGCCCTGCTCCAGCACCACGCGGGCGAGGCCGCGGGCCAGCGCCAGCGGATTGATGTGGCCGCCGGTCTTGTTCCAGAAGCCGCCAAACCAGGCGGACGAACCGAGCATGTTGCGCATGTCGTCATTCGACAGCAGCTCCACCGGCGCGCCATGCTTCGACCACTGCTTGACGCGGCGCTCGGCGATCTTGATGCGGCCGGGCGAATGCACCGGCTGTATCCAGCCGTTCTGCTCGCCCTCGGCCTGGATCTGATAGCGCCGGACAAGATCGAACAGGATCTGTGCGCTGTCGCGGATGATGCCGACAAGGCGCTCGCCGGCGGCGCCATAGCGCTTGATGATGTCCTCGGGATCGGGCCGCGACAGGGTCGGGATCACCTGGCCATTGTTGCGGCCGGAGGCGCCCCAACCGGGCTCGACAGCCTCGACGACCGCGACGTCGATCCCCTGCTCGCGCAGATGCAGTGCCGTGGACAGGCCGGTGAAGCCGGCGCCGATGACGACCACATCGGCCTCGGCATTGCCCTTCAGCTCCGGCAGTTCGGGGCCGGGAGGCGTGACGGCGGCCCACAGCGATTTCGGCCAGGGCGCATTTGCAGTTTCCATCGTCAGCCTTCCCGTTTTCAACGGCACAATCTTAGCCAGACGCAGGGCAGATCACATGATCCGTTCCCTTGCGATGGTTCCGCATTCTGCATAGTTTACGCGCCCAATCCAATGCAAGGTGGTGCACGCGTGACCCTCAAGAACATCATCGGAATCGACCATGCCGTGGTCTCCGTCAAAGACCTCGATGCCGCAGCCGCGATCTGGAAGAAGCTCGGCTTCACGCTGTCGCCGCGCGGCACTCACAGCGCCAAGATGGGTTCGGGCAACTACACGATCATGCTCGATCCCGATTATGTCGAACTGCTCGGCGTGATCTCCGAGACCGAGCACAATGCGCCGATGCGCAAGTTTCTCGCCGAGCGCGGCGAAGGCGTCGAGCGCATCGCCTTCACGGCGGTGGATTCGACCGCCGGCGCAGCGGAGATCACAGCGCGTGGTTACAAGGCGCTCGGCCCCACCGATTTCGAACGCCCGGTGACGCTGCCAAACGGCACCGTGAGTGCGGCGAAATTTCAGGTCTTCCACTGGCCGATCGAGGAGGCGCCGGGCGGTCTGCGCATCTTTGCGTGCCAGCACAAGACGCGCGAGACGGTGTGGATTCCTGAACTCATGTCGCATGCCAACACCGCCAAGCGGATGAAGCAGGTGCTGATCGTGACGACGGAGCCAGCGAAGGATGCCGCGCATATGGCCAAGCTGATCGACGGCGCGACGCGCAATGAAAGCGACGGCGCCGTGGCCGTGCCATCGGGCGGTGATCGCGCGGACTTCGTGTTCATGACCAGGGACGTGCTGGCGAAGCGTTTCCCAGGCACCTCGCTGGATGGCGCACCGGAGCGTGGCGGCGTGGCGCTGGTGTTCATCGCCGGCGATCTGGCGGCGGCGGAGACGGCCGTGGGATCGGCGGGCGCGAAGACGGAAGTTGGCGTCGTCGTGCCGCCGGCCAATGCGAATGGCACGTTGCTGGCGTTCGTGAAGGCGTAAGGCGCCGCTCTCTCCACGTCATGCCCGGGCTTGACCCGGGCATCCAACTTTAAGGTTGGCGACGAGAGAAGATGGGTGGCCGGGTCAAGCCCGGCCATGACAGCGAGAGACGGAAGCTGCAGGTAGAACCGTTACTTCTTCTCCCCCAAATCCCAGAACATCCCCGTCATGATGCGCAGGGCCTCCGCCGTCACCGGCTTCAAGATGTGCTCATCCGGGGCATGCTGCGAGCAGCCGGGATAGGAATGCGGGACCCATACCGTGGGCAACCCCAGAATATCCGTGAACACGTCATTCGGCAGCGAGCCGCCGAAATTCGGCAGCAGCGCCGGCGGCTTGCCAGTGGTCTTGCGCACCGACTCCACCGCCCAGCCGACCCAGGGATTGTCGATATCCGTGCGAGAGGCGTTGAAATATTGCGACTGGCTCACCTTGATATCGCCATAGCCCTTCGCAGCCAGATGCTTCTCGATGGCCGGCACGACATTCTCGATATCGGTGCCGACGACGAAGCGGAGTTGCAGCACCGCATGGGCCTCGCCGGGAATGGCATTGGCGGGATTGCCGACATTGCCGGCATTGATCGCCAGCACTTCCAGCGTGTTCCACGCATAGAGCCGTTCCGCCGGCGACAGCCCCTCTTCGCCCCAGCCTTCCGACAGCGACGGCTCGTCGGGCGTTGGCGACACCACCACATCGGCCAGCGCTGATCGAATCTGGTTGGTGATGCGGGGCGGCTTCAGGGCATCGAGCAGGATGCGGCCATCACGGTCCACCAGCGTGGAAATGGCTGACGCGAGGATCGTCGCGGGATTGGCGAGCAATCCGCCCCAATTCCCGGAATGATGCGCGCCGTCGCGCAGCTTGAGATCGAGATGGATGCGGCGGCCGCCGCGGCAACCGAGGAAGATCGTCGGTCGTTCGGCGGAGAGACGCGGGCCATCGGAGGCCAGAAACAGATCGGCCTTGAGTTCGTCGCGCAGGCTCTCGCAGACCTTGGGCAGATCGGGCGAACCGATCTCCTCGCCCATCTCGACGATGAACTTCACATTGAAGCCGAGCTTGCCACCACGCACCTCATGCACGGCGCGGAGTGCGGCGATATTGATGGCGTGCTGGCCCTTGTTGTCGGCGGTGCCGCGGCCATAGACGCGTTCGCCCACCGTGGTGCAGCGCCAGGGATCGAGCCCGTCCCGCCACTCGCCCTCCATGCCGGGCACGACATCGCCATGACCATACATCAGCACGGTCGGCAGATCGTCGCTCTCGTGATAACTCGCGAGCAGGTTCGGCCCGCGGCCCGAAGGCGACGGGACGATCTTCGTCGTAAAGCCAAGCGCGGTGAATTGCGGCACGAGCTCCTTGTCGAGATAGGCCTGCAGCTCCTCGCCTCGCGCGTTGCTCTGGCTTTCGGTCTTGTAGCCGACCATGCGGTCGAGCACGGCGAGAAACTCGCCGGACTCGAATTGCGCATCGATGCGCGCGATCGCCTGTTCGCGGGACATCAGAGCGTCGCGAACACAGCGTCGGCCTCGGTGAGGAGGCGATCGGCATGGGCGGCGGTGAACACCAGCGGCGGGCGGATCTTCAGCGTGTTGGCAGCTGCCCCCGTGGCCGAGATCAGCACGCGGCGGGCGCGCAGGCCGTTGACGACGGCCGCAGCTGCGGCGGCATCGGGCTCCTTCGTTGAGCGGTCCTTCACCATCTCGACGCCGATATAGAGGCCGGAGCCGCGGACATCGCCGATACCCTGATACTTCTTCGCGAGTGCTTCAAAACCCTCGCGCAGCATCTTGCCGACCTTCAGCGAATTCTCGACCAGCTTCTCGTCCTTGATGACATTCAGCACGGCCTGCGCGGCAGCCATCGCAACGGTGTTGCCACCGAACGTGTTGAAGTAGCGGTTGTCGCGGCCGAATTTCTCGACGATTTCCGGCAGCATCACCGCGGCAGCGACCGGATAGCCATTGCCCATCGGCTTGCCCATGGTGATGATATCCGGCGTGATGCCGTGGCGCTGATAGCCCCACAGCTTCTCGCCGCTGCGGCCGAAGCCGGACTGCACTTCGTCGGCGATATAGACGCCGCCGGCCTTATGAATGACATCGACCACCGGCTGCAGCAGGTTGGTCGGATGCGAGAAGATGCCGTCCGACGAGAACATGCTGTCGGCGATGAAGCAGGCCACGCCGGCACCGCGGCGCTGCAGATCGACGATCTGCTCGGAGACCTTCTCGGCCATCCACTTGCCCATGTTCTCAGGCGCGATGCGATAGCTGTCCGGCGCCGGCACGCGGCGCACGAAGGTGCCGAGCGGCGAATACGGACCGAGCGACGGCGAGAATCCGGCGCTCAGCTCTGAATTGCCGTGATAGGCCTCGTCGGTGATGATGATGCCCTGATTGCCGGTGTGATGCTTGGCCATGCGCACGGCGAGATCATTGGCTTCCGAACCGGTGCAGGTGAACATCGCATGGCGCGCCGGGCCATCGAAGGTCGCGAGCAGTTGCTCGGCGTAATCGAGAATGCCCTTCTGGATGTAGCGCGTGTGGGTACAGATGGTCTGCGCCTGCTTGGTGATGGCCTCGACCACCTTGGGATGGCAGTGGCCGACCGAGACCACGTTGTTGTAGGCGTCGAGATATTCATTGCCCTCGCTGTCATAGAGCAGCACGCCGCTGGCGCGGGCGACCTCGACCGGGTCCTTGTAGAACAGGCGATAGGCCGGGCCGAGCAGCGCGATGCGGCGCTCCACCAGCTTGCGGCTTTCAGGCGTGAGGTTCGATGCCGTGGCGGGGTCAAAGCCATTGACCATCTTGCCGCGCGGCGCGTCGAGAACTGACATGAGATGCTCCTTTGAAATCGTCAAGCGTTAGCGCGCGAGGTCGATCAGCTCATTGCCGAGCTGGTCCATCGAGCGATTGAGGAACCAGTCGATCTGGCCCCAGGTCATGTGATTGTTGCGAAGAACATAGTCGGCCACCGACGGCACGCGGTTGGCCATGGCGGTGGAGAGCAGGATGCGCGTGGTGAGGCGCGACATGATCAGCGCCGGGATCAGCGCAAGCTCTTCCTCGGTCAGATCGGCGACGCGCAGATAGCCGCGGAGGAGATCGCGGCCATGGGCGAAGATCTCGCCTTCCATTTTTTCCGGCAGCTGGTTGAGCAGCGCGGTGGACGCATCGATGGCGATGGCGGTGCGCACGGTGTCGCCGAAGTCGATAATGCCGCTGATGAAGGTCGGCAGCGCGGGATCGGCGACGATGTTCGAACGCGTGAAATCGTTATGCAGCACCTGCTGGCGACAGCGTGACAGGCGCGGCTCAACCGACGCGAAGCGCTCCAGCACGGTCTCCAGCTTTGCGCGCCATGCGGCGTCGGTGATTTCCGGAAGCAGTGGCGCCAAAGTCGGCAGGTTCTTGACGTCCCACGACACCACACGGGTTTCGGTGGGATGGCTGAAATCGGCGAGCGCCAAACGCAGCGTCGCCAGTAGCCGGCCGATTTCCTCGCGACCTTTGATATCGATGACGACTTCGCTCAGCGGCTGCCCTTCGACGAAGGACATCAACCGCACGCGACGTTGCTGGCCGGCACGATCATGATAGGCGAAGTGGCCCTCACCGCCCTTGTTCGGGATCACCCGCGGGATCGGCAGTTCGGGTGCGCGCGCCGCGATATGCTCCAGCACGCGGATCTGGAAATCGATCTCGGCGACATCCTCGGTCGGATTGGCGACCTTGAGGACGTAACGCGGCCCGCTGGCCGGGGCGATCCGGAACGTGTCGTCTTTCTCGGTGGCGAAGCGGGTCGGCTTGCCATCGATGCCGAAATACACGCGCGCCAGTTCGACGGCCTCGTCCTCGGCCATGTTCACATACGACGCCGCGAGGCCGCCCTGCATTGCAACCGGAGCGGAAGTCTCGTGTTTCACTTCAATTGATCCCATCTCGATTCGGAACCGGCGCTGGCATGCAAGCCGGTCCCGGCGAGATTAGCAATGGGAGCGGCTCTTGTCAGGCCAGCCGGTATCCCGCTCCAAGGCGTGGCCTGTGCAAGCCGAAAACGGGATCAATCACCCCCGACAGGCGTTGGCCCCGATCAGACCTGCCTGAGGGATTTTCCGTGACCATCAATTTTGAAACGCTATGGGCGTCGTTGCTGCTCTATGGACTGAACGCGATCTATGCCGGCGCGCTGCTGGCCGTGGGTTTCTATCTGTCCAGCGCCGCCGATCGCATCGTGACCGGAGCGCTGTCGCATACCAACCGGATCGATCCGCTGGTGTCGAATTTCGTCGCCTCGCTGGCGCGCTATGCAGTGCTTGCGGTGGTCGGCATCGCGGTATTGCAGCTGTTCGGCATTCAAACCGCAAGTCTGGTCGCCGTGCTGGGTGCTGCCTCTCTGGCCATCGGACTGGCGCTGCAAGGCACGCTGACCAATCTCGCTGCCGGCGTGATGCTGTTGCTGTTTCGGCCGTTCAAGATCGGCGACACCGTAGAAGTTGGTGGCAAGGCCGGCACGGTGACGTCGCTGTCGCTGTTCATGACCGAACTCAAGACCAGCGAGAATGTGCAGATCCTGTTGCCGAATGGCTCGGTGTGGGGCTCGGCCATCATCAACAAGTCGACCTATCCCGGCGCCAATGCCGGCAAGGTCGAGGTGAGTTTTCCCGTGCGCGCCGGCGCGGAGGCGCAGGCGATCAGCCGCGAGCTGGTTGCCGATCTTGCCGCAGATTCCCGCGTGCAGGCGCCACAGGCCAAGGTATCCAAGGTGGTCAATCTTGCCGATGGCGATGGCGTGGTCGAACTCACCGTGGCTGCGACCACGGAGCCCGCCGATGCCGATGCGGTGAAGAGCAAATTGCTGGAAGCGATCAACACATATGTCGCCGCACGACCGTCCGCGCTGCCCAAGGCTGCGACGTAACGCTATTTGGTCCGGAGCGTGCCGTTGGCGCCGCGCAGGTCGGACAGCGGCACGCAGCTCTTCTTGCGGCGCTGGTTGTTCGGCGCGCCCTGCACCTTCAGCACCTTGCCGGCGGAGCATGAGCCATTGTCGACATAGACAGTGGAATACGGATCCATCGCCAGCGGCTCGAAAGACAGCACCCGCTGCGCCGCCGACGGCTGCACCATCAGGAGCGTGAAGGCTGCCGCAGACAGCCCAGACCAAACCAGACGCATCAATTCTATCTCGCGTAAATAACCAGACCGGCGATGACGACCATGGCCGCCACCGCGAATAAATGGGCGCAAGCGATCGATACAGCTTCGACCGCAGGCCCGGCTTTCTGCTTCAGCCCGGCGACGGGCATACGCGACGCGGGCGGCGCCTTGGTGCGAGATATCGTCAAATGAACAGTCCCCATGCCGGCGCGCCGTTGTCCCCAATGCGCCGACCGCCATAAACTCGGCATCAAATGAGGCGACAGTGAGTCAGCGATACGGTCAGAGACGATTTCACGCCGACGCCTAGTTGTCCTGGGTCGCCCACACCCTGCCGGATTGCGCCACGGATGGCGCGACATCGCGGCCGCAATGATCCGCAGCGCGCTCGAATTGCTCTTGAATTTCAGAGGTTACGGTGCCGCTGGCGCTGTCGATCTCACGCAGTGAAATGGTCGCGGTGAATTCCGCGGCGAAACAGCTGCAGAACTTTTTTGAATCATTCGAAGGCTTGTTCGGGCGCTTGCGAAAATGGTTCGAGCAGCTCTTTTCGAGATTCGACGCCATCTGATCGATTTCATTGGCGAAGGCTGGCGACGCGAGCGACATCGTCAATGCCAGAACCACACTTCTAGACCGCATCATGCTGTCCCGCGCCGAGGTTCCAAGATCGGATATTCCACGCAACTGTCATAAGATACCTTGGTTCCAGCGATGTATGCGTCATGCGCAACAGTGTGAGAGCAGCGCCTTAAACTGGGGTGAATTGTCGCAAATGCGACGGTTGAATCCGCTGTCCCCAACAGAGATGGTCGCGCATGGGACGAATCCTGGAATTGGCCGCGATCGTGGTGATCGGCGGCGGGAGCGCGGCACTCTTCGCCTATTCCATGGGCGCGCTCGCGATGGACGAATTCGGCCTGGGCAGCCGGCAACTGGTCTCAATTTCGCTATTGTCCGCAGGCTTTATCGCGCTGTTACTCGCTGTCGAGTTCCTCGGCACGTTCAGGACCGCCGCCGCGTCAGAAGATGACGGCCCTCAACGGGAAAGCTTGATGCATCAAATCACCAAGGCCGACATCGTCATTTCCGTGGGCCGCGGCCTCATCATGGCCGCCGCCATCGTCGGAGCGACGTATTATTTCGGCAGCTGGTATCTCGGCGGCGAAGGACTGGAAGCATTGTTCCACGGCGTCGACGACAAGCTCGCCGTCTCGGTCGAGAGCGCGATCACGCCGACCACCGAAGCCACGCAGTAAGCGTGTCGTCCCGGCGAATGCCGGGGTCCCATAGCCTTCGAGCTTATGGCAGAGCCACAACGGCCGGTATTCATCATTTCGACAGCGTGTATGGGTCCCGGCTTGCGCCGGGACGACACAAAGTTAATACGCTACGGTCTGCGGCCGGCCGACGCCGCTATACAGGAAGCCGTTGCGGGCGACTTCGTCCGGCGCATAGATGTTACGGAGGTCGACGATCACCGGGCATGCCATGATCGCCGCCATTTCCTTCAGATCCAGCGCACGGAACTGCTCCCATTCGGTGACGATGGTCACCGCGTGGCTGCCGCGCGCGCAATCATAGGCGCTGTCGCAGAAGGTGACGTTCTCGAACACCTTCTTCGCCTGCTCCATGCCGACGGGATCATAAACGCGGATCTCGGCGCCCATGTCCTGCAACGCCGTGATCAGCGGGATCGACGGCGCGTCGCGCATGTCGTCGGTGTTCGGCTTGAAGGTGACCCCGAGAATCGCGATCGTCTTGCCGCGCAGATTGCCGCCAAAGGCGTGCGCGACCTTGCGCGCCATCGCGCGCTTGCGCTGGTCGTTGACGGCCACCACGGTCTCGACGATGCGCAATGGCGCTTCGTGATCCTGACCGGTCTTGATCAAGGCCAGCGTGTCCTTCGGGAAGCATGAGCCGCCATAGCCGGGACCGGCATGCAGGAATTTGGCGCCGATGCGGTTGTCGAGCCCGATGCCGCGCGCGACTTCCTGCACATTGGCGCCGACTTTCTCAGCCAGGTCCGCGATCTCGTTGATGAAGGCGACCTTGGTGGCGAGGAAGGAGTTTGCGGCATACTTCGTCAGTTCGGCCGTGCGGCGATCCGTATAAAGGATAGGCGAAGCGTTCAGATGAAGCGGACGATAGACTTCCGCCATCACCTGCTTCGCGCGCGTGTCGCTCGATCCGATCACGATGCGATCAGGATGCTTGAAATCGCGAATCGCAGCGCCCTCGCGCAAGAATTCCGGATTGGAGACGACGGCGAATTCGGCCTCCGGATTTTCCTCGCGGATGATGCGTTCGACCTCGTCGCCGGTGCCGACCGGCACCGTGGACTTGTTCACGATCACCGTGAACCTGGTGATGGATTTGGCGATCTCGCGGGCGGCCGCATAGACATAAGTGAGATCGGCATGGCCATCGCCGCGCCGCGACGGCGTGCCGACGGCAATGAACACGACCTCGGCCTCGCCCACCGCCCTGGTGATGTCGGTGACGAAGTTCAGGCGCTTCTGTTTCGCATTGCTGGCGACCAGCGCATCGAGACCAGGCTCGTGAATCGGGATCTCACCGCGATTGAGCGCGTCGATCTTGCTCTGGTCGGTGTCGACGCAGGTGACGTGATGACCGAAGTCGGAAAAGCACGCACCCGACACCAGCCCCACATAGCCGGCGCCGATCATGGCGATACGCATGAGATGTCCTGTCTTTTATGGTCCGCAGTCAGAACGACCCGGACGCCCCCATTTTGAGAAGCATGATCTGATCCGAAAACCGGTGGCCACTTTTCGGGATCATGCTTTGACACCGCGCATCTCAGCTGCTGAGCAGCAACTCGCCATCGAGATGTCGCGGGAAGAAGAAGAAGTTGTTCACATAGGATTGCCCGGGTTTGCGGCCACCATTGGGCAACAGCGCGTCGGGATCCTGCATCGTCTCGGCATCGAAGAAATCGACGGGAACGATGTCGTCGTCGGAGAGGAAATAGCCGCGATAGTCCTTGGCGCCGAAGAACTCGAAGATCGATTTCGTCGCGTCGGCACGATGACGATCTTCGGCTTCGACCAGAAACACCGGCTGGCAGCGATCGATCAGGCCGGTCGCGCCCTTCAGCACGCTGAGTTCGTGGCCTTCCACATCGACCTTCACGAAGGCGACGTCGTCCTTCATCACGCCGTCAAGCCGCGCCAGCGGTACATGGGCAGCGACGACATTGGTGGTGTTCGGCGCATGCGACTGCTCGAGCGAGGCCAGACCATGCACGAGGCCGTCATCACTCTGCGGGATGTAGAGGTCGGCCTCGCCTTCCTGATCCGACAAGGCGATCTCGTGAATGCTGACATTGGACGCCGAGGTCCGGCGCAGCAGCGTCGCCATGTCATGGGACGGCTCGAAGGCGTGGACCTTGCCGGACAGCTTTGCCAGCTTCTGCGTGTAGAGCCCGACATTGGCGCCGACATCGACGGTGACCGCACCGGCCGGCACGATCTTGTCGAGATAGTTCAGCTCACGCTCGGCCGTCTTCGGGCGCTTCATGAAGCGCCAGCGCAGCCACATGGAGGGGAACGTTTCCTTCAGGATCTGCTTGGTTCGTTGCGTGGCGGTCATCGCTGTCACCCTTCATTCGCGGCCATTGGATAGCCGAACTGCGCCATGACTCACGCGCAGCCGCTTCAGGCCGGACTCATCATTCACGGATAGGCTGTCGCTTAAAATCAGAACGCGTTGCCGGAAATGAATTCCTTGCGCACCGTCTGCACGATGATCCGGATGTCCCTCACCATCGACCACGCCTCGATGTAATCGAGATCATAATCGATGCGCGCGATCGCCAGCGTGGGATCGACCGTGCTGCCGCGGCAGCCGCTGATCTGGGCAAGCCCGGTGATTCCCGGACGCGCACTGTGGCGCTGGAAGTAGTAAGGCACGAGATCTTCATAGAGCATGTTCGCAGCCAGCATGCCCGGCACGTGCGGGCGTGGCCCGACCAGCGACATGTCGCCCTTCAGCACGTTGATGAGCTGGGGCAATTCATCGAAGCTGGTCTTGCGCAGGATCTGCCCGATCCGCGTCACGCGGGCATCACCCTGCACCGTCTGCTGCACCCCGAGCTTGTCGCCGAGATCACTGCGCATCGAGCGGAACTTGTAGATCTTGAACTTCCGGTTGCGATAGCCGTAGCGATATTGCGTGAAGAACACCGGCCCGGGCGACGTCGCCTTGATCAGCGCTGCAACGACCAGGAAGAATGGCAGGAAGAACAGCAGCGCCGAGCCCGACGCCGTGATGTCGAACAACCGCTTGGTGATCGACGCCGACGGCTCGCGCCGGATGACCGTCTTGCGACGACCACGATAGG
>NZ_JBIISY010000324.1:0-5574 GCF_044340795.1 Tardiphaga sp. | reverse complement strand
CATCGAGGGCAAAGCGGCGCATCTCGGCCTTTGCATCGACGAGATAGCTTGCGAGCAGCTTGCCGCCCAGCAGCGCGGCGTAACCCAGCGTCGCGTCCTGTTCGGGCACGACGTCCTCGAATACCATTTCGGACAGAGCGAGATCCGTCGACACGATCTTCCTGCGCTCGGCGCCCTTGTTGGTGCCGATGAAGAGCTTTGTGCCGACATTGCCATAGACCATCCAGTCCGAATCGAGCTCCGCAATCAGTTGCCGCGGCGTCCAGTCGGGGGTGTCGAGATCGATGATGGCGAGCGCATTGGCCCCCGGTCCCGGCGTCGACAGCAGAACCAGATAGCGGCCGTCATCGGTGACATAACCGACATTGACCAGATGCGGCTTGTCCGGCGTCGCATAGACGAGGCGATCCTCTGCCTGCGATGTGCCGAGCGCGTGATAATAGACGGCATGGTTCTGCACGCCGGCCTGCGTTGCCTCGCCGTCCGCCGCATCTGGATAGCGTGAATAGAAGAAGCCGCGATTGTCCTTCGTCCAGGCGATGGTCATGAAGCGGGCGCGCGTCACCTCGTCGGCAAGGTCTTCGCGCGCATTGACGTCCAGCACTTTGATGCTGCGCCAGTCGGTGCCGGCCTGCTGGATCGAATAGGCGATCAGCGAACCGTCATCGGAGATCGCCCATTCGCCGAGCGCAGTGGTGCCGTCCTCCGACCAGTCATTGGGATCGATCAGCACGCGCTCCGCCCCTTCGAGGCCGTTGCGCATCACCAGCACGGGCTGGTTCTGCAGCCCGGTCTGCCGGGTGTAGAAATAGCGGCCACCGCGCGCCCATGGCGGGCTGACGCGCTCATGATCGAACAGCCTTTGCAGGCGCGCCTTGAAGATATCGCGCCCGGGCAATGTCGCGAGATAGTTCCGCGTGACGTCGTTCTGCGCCTTCGCCCACGCGGCGACATCGGCATCGCTGCGGATGTCTTCCTCGAGCCAGCGATAGGGATCGGCGACCGATTGGCCGAAATGATCCTCGACGAGATCGAGGCGACGGGTTTTCGGATACACGAATGCTGATGCCATCGGGATGAACTCCGTTGGTTGACGAAAACAGATGGGCGATTGGGGTGTCGTCCGCGCGCCCTATGGCGCGACGGGATCGCAGATCGGCAAGGTGCTGGCTGTTCGTATCGCCTCCGCCATCCGGTCGATCACTTCCGGCAGCGTGAAGGCGCGGCGATCGGTGATGGCGGCGGTGGCGATGTCTTCATCGACGATTCGCAGCGCCGTCATCACGGCGGCGCCGCAGAGGCGGACGTCGAAATCCGTGGTCCGTCGCCCGGTCCGCCGCGCCACCACCGCGATGATGATCTCCTCTGCAGCGTGGCAGGACATCAGCCAGGCCGAGCGCAGCGCCGGCTCCTTCGGCAGCAAGGCGACGAGGCGAACGGCGAGAATGTCGTCGGCGATCTCGCGCGGGGTCTGGTCCTGCGGGCGGACCACCGCGTGGAGATAGTCCTCGATCGAGGCGTCGAGCGGCCATGCGCTGAGCTGGGACGCAAAGCGCAGCGAGGAGACGGTGAATAACGGTTCCACGGCGCTCTCCTTCGACCGGAAGTATCGCCAGATCGTGCGTTTCGAGAGGCCCGCGGCCGCCGCGATGTCATCGCCGCTGGTCGCCGTGACGCCGCGGTCGAGAAACAGCTCGGCCGCATGGCGGGATACAGTCAGGCGCGGATCTTCGCGGTCGGCGGGCATGAACGGCTCTCATCGTGTCACTTAGTGACAGAAACATATGTCACTAAGTGACAGACGGCAAGTCCTACTGTAGGGCGGTTTGGCGCAGCCTCATCCGCCCTAAGGCGCGCCCTCGCCTTTCATTGCCCGCACCGCTTTGCTAATTGACCGGTCAACCACAACGACAAAATTCCAGGAAACGCGGGACATGAAACTGCTCAATCCGGACGATCTCGTCGCCATCGACATCCACACCCATGCGGAGGAGCCGTGCGGCTGCCATGCCGATGACGGCTATGACGATTTCCAGGCGCGGATGGCGGAATATTTCAAATCGCCGCACAAACATCCGCCTACTGTGGAGGAAACCGCGGCCTATTATCGCGCCAAGAATATTGCGGCGGTGATCTTCCCCGTCGATGCCGAGCGCGAGACCGGCTTCCGCCGCTACAACAATTACGAGATGCTGGAGATCGCGCAGCAGAATGCCGACGTGCTGATCCCGTTTGCGTCGATCGACCCGCACAAAGGCAAGCTCGGCGTCCGCGAGGCGCGCAAGCTGATCTCCGAATACGGCGTGAAAGGCTTCAAATTCCACCCGACCATGCAGGGCTTCTATGCCAATGACCGCATGGCCTATCCGCTCTATGAAGCGATCCAAGAAGGTGGTGCCATCGCCCTGTTCCATACCGGACAGACCGGCGTCGGCTCCGGCATGCCGGGCGGCATGGGGATGCGGCTGAAATATTCAAACCCGATGTATATGGACGACGTCGCGGTGGACTTTCCGGACATGAAGATCATCCTCGCCCATCCCTCGTTCCCGTGGCAGGAAGAGGCATTGTCAGTCGCGACCCACAAGCCCAACGTGTATATCGATCTCTCCGGCTGGTCGCCGAAATATTTCCCGCCAATCCTTGTTCGCTATATCAATTCCATTCTGCAGGATAAGATGCTGTTCGGGTCCGACTGGCCGGTGATCATGCCGGATCGCTGGATGGCCGATTTCGCCAAGCTCGACATTCGCGACGAGGTGCGTCCGAAAGTCCTGAAGAACAACGCACGAAAACTCCTGGGTATATGAACAAAGCCGATCTGCCTGAAAAGCTCGCGAACAGCAGGCAGATCGCTGCCATTGCCACCGCCTTCTTCCTGCCGTTCTCCACCAGCGGACAGGCGATCGCGATCTCCATCTTCGCGGTGCTGGCGCTACTGACGCTCGATCGCGAGCGCTTCGTCATGACCATGCGCCGACCCGAAGCCTGGCTGCCGGTTGCGCTGTTCGCCATGATCCTGCTGGGCGTGACATGGTCGATCCAGCCTCTCAGTGGCGCGATCAAATGGGTCGGGCCCTATGCCAAGCTGCTGCTGATCCCGCTGCTGCTGGCGACGGCCTTCACACCCAAACAGGCCATGCAGATCGGCTACGGTTTTCTCGCCTCGTGCTTGATCGTGATGGTGCTGTCCTATGCAGCGCTGATCTGGCCGACCGGACCATGGACCTGGTTCAAGTCGATCGGCGTTCCTTTCAAGGACAATGCCGTGCAGAGCGAATGTTTTGCCATCTGCGCGCTCGGGCTGGCACTCGGGGCGAAGCGCTTCTGGTCCGATGGCGACCATCGCCGCGCCATCGCGATTAGCCTGTTGGGGCTGCTGTTCTTTGCCAATATTTTTCTCATCTTCGTTTCGAAGACCGGAATGCTGGTGGCTTTCACGATGGTCGCGATCCTCATCATCGCGATCGGCGGCTGGCGAAACTCCTTGTTGGTCGGCATCCCGCTCGTCATCATCGTCGCTGCCACGCTCGCGATATCGCCGGGCGCGAAAATCAGGTTCAGCGAGATGGCGAGCGATGTCACGGCCGGTGCCGAAACCACCAATGTCTCCACCGCATCGCGTATCGATTTCTGGAACAAGGCTGCGCAATTCGTGAAGCAGGCCCCATTGCTCGGCCATGGCACTGGCAGCATCCGGCCGCTCTACCAAAGCCTCGAGGCGACGCGTCCTTCTCCTTATGGCCAGGCAGTCGCGGATCCGCACAACCAGTTCCTCCACACCACCCTCCAGGTCGGCCTGCTTGGCGGGGCCATCCTGCTGGCGATGTGGGCGGCGCATTTCCGGCTCTTTCTCGGACGCGATTTCGCCAGCGCTATGGGGCTCGGCATTTTCGCGATGACGTTTGTCGGCTCGCTGTTCAACAGCCATATCTCACAAGTGACGCAAGGCATGCTGTATTGCCTCGGGGTCGGGCTGCTCGGCTCCGTCGTCTTGCAGCGATACGCCACTAACTCCCCTTCGCCATCCGCCCGCAAAGACACGTTGTAAATCCTCCATGTCCCTTGAATCCGTCCGCGCCGATCTCGCCGCCAAGGCGCCTGATCTGACCATCACTGTCACCGACAAGAGTTCCGCCACTGTCGCGCTCGCAGCTGAAGCGCTGGGGGTGGAGCCCGGGCAGATCGCCAAAACACTGTCGGTGCGGGTCGGCGATCGCGTGGTGCTGGTGGTGACCAAGGGCACGGCGCGGCTCGACAACAGGAAGGCGCGCGAGGCGCTGGGCGGCAAGCCACGCATGCTCGGCGCCGAGGAAGTGGTGGCGCTGACCGGCCATCCGGTCGGCGGTGTCTGCCCGTTCGGGCTGGCGACGCCGCTGCAGGTCTATTGCGACGTGTCGCTGCAGGACTATGCCGAAGTATGGCCGGCGGCAGGCTCGATCAACTCGTCGGTCTGCGTCACCCCGGCGCGGATGGCGGAACTGACCGGCGCGACATGGGTCGATGTGACCCAGGCACCGGCGGAAGTGCCGGATCAGGCCGGCGCCGCGGCTCCATAGGCCGAGCATAAAACCGTCGCCACGCGACGGCTGCGGAGCATGAAACGACTGCCTGCGACGGCTCCGGCAGTCCGCGCATTGCTATTTTTCCGGCCCTCTCGACTTCGATCGCAGGGCCCCCGATTTTCCGGTCGTAGCGGCGCATTTGCCGCAGACCGGACATCGAACCATGCGTAACAAGGCACCTGCTCGAACCTCGCAGTCTTCCAGGACCTGGCGGATCCTGAGCGCCATGATCGCTGCTGCCGCAGCCGGCCTCAACACGGCTGGGGTCTGAGATAGGCCATCGCCGCGCGCCGACGCCTCCTGCGTGTGGCGGTCGATCGCGGCATTCCGGCGTTATCCAATTCTTGAAGGTATTTAGCTAAACTTCCAACCCGATCGCGCATGATGACGATCTGGGGGAAATGGAATGCGGCTTTTGCCGGTCAGCGATGCCGATCGCAGCTGGGGCGCCTTGAAGGCGCAATGGCGCAAGGCAGCCGAGGCTGTCGAGGAGGATTTCTCGACCTACGCGCTCGGCACTTTCGCTGCGCTCGATCCGCTGGTGCAAGGCGGCAAAGGCAATCTTTACGCGCTCTATGACGGCGCCGTGCCGCAGGCCTTCTGCCAGGTCAACAAGCTCCTGATGCCGAAATTCGAAGGCCCGGTGCTGCGCGCTCGCTTCATGACGATTTCCCCGGCCTACGATCTCGGCTCCTCGGGCGCCGACAAATACGGCCAGCTGCTGATCGAACTGTTTTCCGGCGTGGTCTGGCTGTCGCGCAATGCACTCGCGGCCCACCATGTGCTGTTTCACCTGCCAAGTCCCGCCGATGCGCAGTTCCTCGCGCCGCTACAGTCGCCGGTGCCGGACTCGCCATTCCAGCGTTTCGCCATCCACGGCGCCTGGGTGGAATGCGATCTCAAACTGCACGAGCTCGAAGACGCCTGATCGCCGCATTGCGGCATACTGCCATGGCGCCCGACCTTGCACGCCCGCATGGGCAGTGATAGCCCGGTTGTACGATGACCG
>NZ_JBIISY010000323.1:0-5597 GCF_044340795.1 Tardiphaga sp. | reverse complement strand
GAGACTCTGCTAGTGCTGGCGGCCATCGTCGGCGTCATCTGCCTGGGCGTCCAGATCTATCTGTGGCGACAGGATGTGTTGTGGGGCCCGTATATCCGCCGCGAGGAGCGGGGCGGGCGTCTGTTCAGTTGATCAACGGCCGCCTATTTCAGCGACGAGTTGATCGACGTGAACTTGCCTTTGAGATTGGTACCGGTGCCATTGACGACGGCAATGATCGCTAGAGCGATGCCGGCCGCAATGAGTCCGTACTCGATGGCGGTCGCGCCAGACTCGTCAGCGATGAAACGTTTGATCAGCGTCATGGTGTTGTACGCTAGGCGGCCCGCGTGAATCGCTCGTAAACAAGTACCGAATCTCCGGCGGTATAATATCCGGATGCGGCGTCCATCTGGTTTAGGTCGCGGATCGATCGTTCTTTCAGGTTGCGCGAGAACCGGCTGACGACAATTTTGTGTTTACCATAACCCGGTTCTCCCCATTTTCGCCCTGATCCAGCTACGATATGTTCACCACGCGATGTGGAAGTGGGGAACATCGTAATTTAGCGGTCGCGTGTTGCCGATAGGCAGCTGACCGCCGGAATGGTATTGGGGCGCATGGGGATTCTTCGGTCACACCGCATTGGTCGTGCTGCAAGTGCAGCGGCGGCCATGGGCGCCTGTCTGGCGTTGGCCAATTGCTCGCAAACCACCAGTTTCAGCCGTGTTGATCCCAAATACGGCGTGTCGAGCAGCCAGCGGGTTGTCGGCTTCGGTGAGCCGGTTCCCAAAGGTGGTGGCACCTATCGCGTCGGCAAGCCCTATGTGATTGCCGGCAAGACCTATGTTCCCGAAGAGAATGCCAACTATCGCGCCGAAGGCTTGGCGTCCTGGTATGGCGACGCATTCCACGGCCGTCGAACCGCCAATGGCGAAGTGTTCGACATGACATCGCTCACCGCGGCGCATCCGACCCTTCCGATCCCGAGCTACGCGCGCGTCACCAATATGAGGACCGGCAAGTCGCTGATCGTGCGCGTCAACGATCGCGGTCCGTATCATGGCAACCGCCTGATCGACGTGTCGAACAAGGCCGCCGAACTTCTCGACTTCAAGAGCAATGGCGTTGCGCAGGTGCGCGTCGAATATGTCGGCCGTGCCTCGCTTGAAGGTTCTGACGATCGCCAGTTGATGGCGACGCTGCGCACCGGCGAACCTGCACCGTCACCGTCGGTGGTGCGTGTGGCTTCGGCCCGCTCCTTTGTGCCGGACATGCAGGGCGGTCGCGCCGTCTCGCGTGATGTCCCGATGCCGGAAGGGCGTCCGTATTCGCTTGGCAATACGCCCGCGGATCGCCAGACCTCGGAAATCTCTTCCTCCGGTCGTTATCGGTCGGCCGCTGCCTATCCGGCCGAGAACCGCCGCGCGGTCTCGTATGAAAACAATCCGGACTATGTCGCACCAGCCGAGCCGGCTCTGCGCGATGAAGGCACCGTGGACGCCCGCGGCGCGGCTGCGATCCTGTCCGGCCGCGGTCTGTACTGAGCAAGATTTGATCCAGATCTCCGCCCGTTAGTGCCCGGCACAGCCGGGTGCGCGTTGTTCGGGCAAGGTGATGCTGTTAAGACCTGACCATTCGGGACACGGCATGACATCTGGCTTCCTCACACTGACAACCTCGCTTTGGCGGCCGCTGGTCGCAAGCCTGCTCGTGGCTGCCTTCGTGCTGCAGCCGGCGGCCCATGCCGCCAATCAGAGCGTGCAGGGCGCGAAGAAGGTGGTCGAGGAGGGCGGCTACGACACGGACGCACCGACCGCGATCCTGATAGAGGCCTCGTCCGGCGCCGTGCTGTTCGAGAAGAACGCCGACGAACTGCGTGCGCCTTCCAGCATGATGAAGCTGATGACCGTGGAGGTCGTGTTCGACGCGCTGACCCGCGGCGACATCAAGCTCACGGACGAGTATCGCACCAGCGAGAATTCCTGGCGCAAGGGCGGCGCGCCGGCTGGCGCCTCGACTATGTTCGCGGCGCTGAACAGCCGCATTCCCGTCGCCGATCTCCTGCGCGGCGCCATCATCCAGAGCGGCAATGACAGCTGCATGATCATGGCCGAGGCCATGGAAGGCAACGAGGCGGCATTTGCCGAGCGTATGACGAAGCGCGCGCGCGCACTCGGCATGCCGAAATCGACGTTTGCGAATTCCAGCGGCCTGCCGGACCCCGGCAACAAGATGACCGTGCGCGAGCTGGGCACGCTGGCGCGCCACATCATCCGGACGTATCCGGATTTCTACAAGATCTTCGGCGAGCGCGAATTCACCTGGAACAAGATCCGCCAGCAGAATCGCAATCCCTTGCTGGCGACGCTCGAAGGCGCCGACGGCTTCAAGACGGGTTTCACCAAGGAGGGCGGCTACGGCATGGTCGGCTCCGCGGTGCAGAACGACACCCGCCTGATCGTCGTGGTCAACGGTCTCGAGGATTCCGACGATCGCGCCTCCGCCGCCAAGAAGCTGCTCGAATGGGGATTCAAGAATTTTGAGGTCCGCCCGGTCTTCGCCGGCGACCAGCCCGTCGGCTACGCAAAGGTGTTCGGCGGCGACAGGGGCTCGGTGGCGCTCGTCAGCAAGGAGCCGGTCAAGGTGATGGTGCAGAAGAACGGCAGTGACAAGCTGATCGCGCGCATCGTCTATCAAGGCCCTGTCCATGCACCCGTGCGGGCGGGCCAGGCCGTCGGCGTCGTCAAGGTCTGGCGCGGCCAGCAGATTGCCGTGGAAGCGCCACTTTATGCCGCCGACGCGGTCGGCCCCGGTACGACCGTTCAGCGCGCCGTCGACGGCGCCAGCGAATTGATGATCGGCCTGTTCCGCGCCGGCGCTGCGAAGCTGTGACCATGACTGATACGCACCACACAGCGCCCGAGCGCGGCCGCTTCATTACCTTCGAGGGCGGCGAGGGCGCCGGCAAGTCCACGCAGATCAAGCTGCTCGCCGATCGTCTCAATGATGCCGGCATCCCGGCCATCGTCACCCGCGAGCCCGGCGGTTCGCCGGGTGCCGAGATCATCCGTCATGTCGTGCTGTCCGGCATGGGCAAGCTGCTCGGCGCGGAGGCCGAGACGCTGCTGTTCGCCGCCGCGCGCGATGATCATGTGCATGCGGTGATCAAGCCGGCGCTCGACCAGGGCATCTGGGTCCTGTGCGACCGTTTTTCCGATTCCACCCGCGCCTATCAGGGCCGCCAGGGCAATGTCTCGCCGGAGCTCCTGAAGGCACTGGAGCGCGTCACCATCGGCGGCCTCAAGCCGGACCTCACGGTGATCCTGGATCTGCCCGTCGAAGTTGGCATGGCCCGCGCCTCCGCGCGCCGCGGCACCGGCGTGCCGGATCGGTTCGAGGCCGAGGGCATCGCCTTCCATCAGGGTCTTCGCGACGCCTTCCGCCAGATCGCTATCGACGAGCCCGTGCGCTGCGTCCTGCTGGATGCGACGCTGAGCCCGAAGGCCGTCGCCAACAATATCTGGGGCGTGCTGCGCAAGCGACTGCTGCACGAGACGGCGGACGCATTATGAGCAAGAACGATCCCGAGATATCAGTCCCGCATCCGCGCGAGACGACCGCTCTGTTCGGTCATCACGAGGCCGAGCAGACGCTGCTCAATGCCTATCGCGGCGGCCGCATTCCGCATGCCTGGCTGATCTCCGGCCCGCAGGGCATCGGCAAGGCGACGCTGGCCTATCGCATGGCGCGCTTCGTGCTCGCCCATCGCGATCCGGCGTCAGTGCAGGTGCAGTCGGCCGAGACGCTCGATCTCGATGACGCGCATCCCGTTGTCCGCCAGGTCGCCGCCGAGGCCCATGGCGGCCTGCTCGAAATCCACCGCACCGCCAATGACAAGGGCGTCATGCGCACGGTCATCACCGTGGACGATGTGCGCGAGACCGTCGGCTTCTACGGCTCCACCGCTGCGGTCGATGGCTGGCGCGTCTGCATCGTCGATACCGTGGACGAGCTCAACACCAATGCGGCGAACGCGCTGCTGAAGGTCCTCGAGGAGCCGCCGCAGCGCTCGCTGTTCCTGCTCATCACCCACGCCCAGGCCCGCGTGCTGCCGACCATCCAGTCGCGCTGCCGCAAGCTGCCGTTGCGTGCGCTGTCCACCGATGACGTGCTGTCCGCCGTCGCGCTGGCCACCGAGAGCGGGGAGGGCGATCCCGCTTTGCGCGAGGTCGCCGAGGCCTCCGAAGGCAGCGTGTCCCGCGCCATCAACCTGCTCGGTGGTGGTGCGCTGAAGCTGCACCAGCGCACCGCGTCGCTGCTGAACACGTTGCCCCACGTGGACCCCCGCGAGCTCCACGCCCTCGGCGATGCCCTTGGCACCAGCGACCGCGTTGCGCTCGGCGCCTTTGTCGACAGCGTCGATCGCTGGATCGGCGAGCGCCTGCGCGCGGACCCTGCCGGCCTCAACGCCGATCTGCCCCGCCTTGCACGCCTTGCGGAGGTATGGGAAAAGATCAACAAAGCCGCGCGCGAGACCGAATCCTACAATCTCGAGCGAAAACCGCTGGTTTTCTCGGTGTTTGGCCTGCTCGCAGACGCGACGCGCTGACGCCTTCCGCGGCAAGACCGATCATTTTGAAAGGCTTTCGCGCCGATGGCGAACGCGACCGATAACACCTTCTACATCACCACCGCGATCGCCTATCCGAATGGCGTGCCTCATGTCGGCCATGCCTATGAAGCCATCGCCACCGACGCGCTGGCCCGCTTCGCGCGGCTCGACGGCAAGGATGTGTTCTTCCTCACCGGCACCGACGAGCACGGCCAGAAGATGGTTCAGACGGCGCAGAAGGAAGGCATGACGCCGGCCGATCTGGCCACGCGCAATGCCGGTCGCTTCAAGGAGATGGACGAGGCCCTTAACATCTCCTTCGATCGCTTCATCCGCACCTCGGAAGAACAGCACCATCGCTCCTCGCAGGAGCTGTGGAAGCGCATGGCCGCCAATGGCGACATCTATCTCGACAGCTATGCCGGCTGGTATTCGGTCCGCGACGAAGCCTATTACGCCGAGGACGAAACCACCGTTGGTGAGGACCAGATCCGTCGCGGCCCGCAGGGCACGCCGGTCGAGTGGGTCGAGGAATCCAGCTACTTCTTTCGGCTGTCGAAATATGAAGACAAGCTGCTGGCCCTGTACGAGTCCACCGATTTCATCGGACCTGAATCCCGCAAGAACGAAGTGACCAGTTTCGTCAAAGGCGGCCTCAAGGATCTTTCGGTTTCGCGCACCACCTTCGACTGGGGCATCAAGGTGCCCGGCGACGACAAGCATGTGATGTATGTCTGGGTCGATGCGTTGACCAACTACATCACCGGCGTCGGCTTCCCCGATGAGGGTGACACCAACTGGAAATACTGGCCCGCCGACGTCCACATCATCGGCAAGGACATCATCCGTTTCCACGCGGTGTACTGGCCGGCCTTCCTGATGTCGGCCGGCATCCCGGTGCAGAAGCGCGTCTATGCGCACGGCTTCCTGTTCAACAGGGGCGAGAAGATGTCGAAGTCGGTCGGCAATGTCGTCGATCCCTTCAATCTCGCCGAGCAGTATG
>NZ_JBIISY010000322.1:0-5608 GCF_044340795.1 Tardiphaga sp. | reverse complement strand
TCTGGCAGGCTTTTGCCGTGCTGCTGCCGGTGAAGACCGTCGGCGTCATGGGCGACGGCCGCACCTACGAATACGTCGTCGGCCTGCGCGCCGTGACCTCGACCGACGGCATGACCGCGGACTTCTATGCGTTCGACATGAAGTTCTTAGGCGAGACGGCCACGCGCATCATCAACGAGGTCAAGGGCGTAAACCGCGTGGTGTATGACATCACCTCGAAGCCGCCGGGGACGATTGAGTGGGAGTGAGGTGTCATCGTCAGCAGCGGTTGGGCGGCGAATTTCGTTGCCGTGCCGGTAGCTTTGATCGGCGAGTTAAGCCCAGAGGAGTTCGGCGTAGTCATCCATAGGTCCGATGTTGAGAAATTCGGGCTGTAGCGTTTCGCGCGGTGTCCGATATGCTTCCATCACTATTCTCACTTCGCGTTGGTAAGCATATCCGAAGTGCTTTGACATCTGGTGGACCCGCATCTTTGTAAAATCTCGGTATGGATCGTAGTAGGTGACGGGTCCATAGTGAGGCTTCCAGCTAGGGTATCTTGCTAAAAAACTTGAAATGACGCGCTGTGCGAACCTATTCGGATCGCGGATAATTAGAGCGGCATCGGCGTCAAAATCGGTGGGCATGCGGTAGTAAATGCTGTCGCAGAGGCTCAGCAGAAAATAATTCGGCGCCTCAACGGGCAGAACAATATCGTCATCTCCATAGTCGAGACGGTGCCCTTGAACCATTGTGTGGTGAACGCCGTTCAAACGCTCGCGGAATGTGGGAATGAAGAAGGTGCGGTGAATTTCATCGTCTTTAATCGCGACATTATGCGTGACATCGTTGTAATACGATGCCGGGCAGATGCGTAATCGCCCTGTGCGCTGCATCGGCTCAAGGAATTCGCGACGACCGTATTTGACAGTGAATGGTGTTGTCGGAATTGAGTAGCCGGAAAATATTTTCGTAGCTATCGGCTCGCCGTTAGCAAAGTATTTTAACGCGGGTGCCCTTGCGGCAGATATCACTTCCGGCCTGGGCAAAGGGTGTCCCGTCCTGAGAGCGTATTCTTCTAGGAGGTGCGTGAACTTAGCCATGAAGGCATGTTCATCTCCGATTGGAAGTAACCCAAGTTTGGCGTCGGGACTCAACTCAGTTTGGTTGATGAATACGTCCCTAAAGCGCGAGTCCAGCCGTTCGTCCGGCGCGCCTAGGAGATAGGGAAAAGAAGCGTACTCATGTCGCCAAGTTTCGTGACGCTGAAGAGCGCCGTGCTGCTTGGCCGCGATGTCTTCAAAATGTTGCCAGCGCGCTTGCATCGCGCGTGCGCGCTCCTTGAGCTGCCAAGGTGTGACTGTCATGGCCTATCCGGATCGAGTATTGGAGCTGCGACACTAATTAACAAAGGCGTCGATACCCTAGACAGTCAATCCGAGATGGTGACACTCATAGTAAACCATTGCCCCTGAGATCAGCCGCGAACGTCGCGAGCGGCATCACAAGTGTCAGTGGCCGATCCCTCAGCTGCTCGGCCCCATAGCTCGCATACCATCGCGCCGCGCGGTCGTCCTTGGCGTCGATGATGAGCAGCACACCGCCAGCCTCGGCCACGATCCGCAGGCAGCGGAGTGCCACGGCAGCGAGCAGTTGTCCGCCCAGGCCTTGGCCCGCAACAGTGACGTCCGTTGCGATCCGAGCAAGTTTGAAGCCGGGCACCTCGTGCTGAGCGAGCCCCTTCGTCATCGATGCCGGCACGACGTCATGCGCCACGGCGGAGGGCGCGACGGTGTAGAAGCCGAGCACGCGGTTAGGCGTGGAAACATCGATCGCGCAAAACGTCTTGGAGGCGTTCTGCTCGTGGCTCTGGCGCGCGTAGCGGCGGAGAAAGTCGCTCATCGCGGGATCGCCGCAGTCGAAGGACTGGCGATCATGCGATTTCGCAATCGCTTCTTCTCGCCAGGCGGGCAGGGTCACAGCGTGTCGGGCAACGCCGCGATTGCCGTGCGTAGTTTCGCGTTGGGCTTTGGCGGATTTTCCAGCAGGTCGAGCACGCGCGCATGATCGCGCGCGGTCAGGCGAACAGCCTCAGCGGCCTCAATGACGGCTTCGGCTTCGCGCAGGGCGGTCTGGGTCACGAAATTGGTCAGGTCGGTGTCGCGCAGCGCGGCGGCGCGCACGAGCTTTGCCTTGGTTTCCGCTGAAACCCGCAAGTTCATCCGCTGGTTGTCGTCGACGGCAGCACGAGGCATGTCCGCTATCCCTGTTTTGTACGCCTTTAATGCGTACGTTATCTGGTCGCGATTTTCAAGATATGGTCGACCGATTCCGAAGGCTCACAGCGCCCGTCCTGCTGCCCGCTCGACGCCTGCTGCGACACCATCGTCCACACCGTTGAAACCTGATTTTAAAGGACTATTTTTACTGCAATGCAGTATCTTGTCAGTCAGCCCTGATTGACGTACTCGAAGCCGAATTCGCCTTTAGACCGGTTTTAACAATAACGGTTGGTGGCGCTGCGTTCCCAGCGTCAACCGCCTCATGACCTTGGGATGACGATGAGCCTCTATTCAGATTACCTCGCTGAGATCGAAAGCCGGAAAGCTCAGAACCTCGCTCCCAAGCCGATCGATGACGGCGCGCTCACCGGCGAAATCATCGCCCTGATCAAGGACTCTGGCAGCGAATATCGCGCCGATGCCCTGAAATTCTTCATCTACAACACCCTGCCGGGCACCACGAGCGCCGCAGGCGCCAAGGCCGCCTTCCTCAAGCAGATCATCGTGGGCGAGGCCGTCGTCCCCGAAATCACCCCGACTTTCGCGCTGGAACTGCTGTCGCACATGAAGGGCGGCCCCTCGATCCGCGTGCTGCTCGATGTGGCGCTGGGCGCCGATGCGGCGCTGGCGAAGCAGGCGGGCGAAGTGCTGAAGACCCAGGTCTTCCTCTACGACGCCGACATGTTCCGCCTACGCGATGCCTTCAAGGCCGGCAATGCCGTCGCCAAGGACGTGCTGGAAAGCTACGCCAAGGCCGAGTTCTTCACCAAGCTTCCTGACGTCGAGGACGAGATCAAGGTCGTCACCTATATCGCCGCCGAAGGCGATATCTCCACCGACCTGCTGTCGCCCGGCAACCAGGCGCATTCGCGCTCGGATCGCGAGCTGCACGGCCAGTGCATGATCACGCCGGAAGCCCAACAGGAAATCGTCGCGCTGCAGAAGGCGCATCCCGACAAGCGCGTGATGATGATCGCCGAGAAGGGCACCATGGGCGTCGGCTCGTCGCGCATGTCCGGCGTGAACAACGTCGCGCTGTGGACCGGCAAGCAGGCCAGCCCCTATGTGCCGTTCGTCAATTTCGCTCCGGTCGTCGCCGGCACCAACGGCATCTCGCCGATCTTCGCGACCACCGTGGACGTCACCGGCGGCATCGGCGTCAACCTGAAGAACTGGGTCAAGAAGCTCGGTGATGACGGCAAGCCGCTGCTTAACAACGAAGGCAACCCGATCCTCGAGCAGAAATACTCGGTCGCCACCGGCACCGTGCTGAAGCTCGACGCCAAGGCCAAGAAGCTGCGCGACGAAGCCGGCAACGAGCTGGTCGATGTCGCCGCCGCCTTCACGCCGCAGAAGATGGAATTCATGAAGGCGGGCTCGTCCTACGCCATCGTGTTCGGCAAGAAGCTGCAGACCTTCGCCGCCGAAACCCTCGGCGTCGAAGCGACGCCGGTGTTTGCGCCGAACAAGGAAATCGCCATCGAGGGCCAGGGCCTGACTGCGGTGGAGAAGATCTTCAACCGCAACGCCGTCGGCGTGACGCCGGGCAAGGTGCTGCATGCCGGCTCCGACGTGCGCGTGAAGGTCAACATCGTCGGCTCGCAGGACACGACGGGCCTGATGACCGCGCAGGAGCTGGAAGCGATGGCGGCCACCGTCATCTCGCCGCTGGTCGATGGCGCCTATCAGTCGGGCTGCCACACCGCGTCCGTCTGGGACAAGAAGGCCCAGGTGAACATTCCGAAGCTCATGAGCTTCATGAACACCTTCGGCGTGATCACTGCGCGCGATCCGAAGGGCGTTTATCACTCGATGACCGACGTGATCCACAAGGTGCTGAATGACATCACCGTGGATGACTGGGCCATCATCATCGGCGGCGACAGCCACACCCGCATGTCCAAGGGCGTCGCCTTCGGTGCCGACTCCGGCACCGTGGCGCTGGCGTTGGCGACGGGCGAGGCGACCATGCCGATCCCGCAGTCCGTGAAGGTCACCTTCAAGGGCGCGATGAAGCCCTACATGGACTTCCGCGACGTCGTGCACGCGACCCAGGCGCAAATGCTGCAGCAGTGCGGCGACAACGTCTTCCAGGGCCGCATCATCGAAGTTCATATCGGCACGCTGCTCGCCGACCAGGCCTTCACTTTCACCGACTGGACGGCCGAGATGAAGGCCAAGGCGTCGATCTGCATCTCGCAGGACGACACGCTGATCGAGTCGCTGGAGATCGCCAAGTCGCGCATCCAGATCATGATCGACAAGGGCATGGACAATCCGGCCCAGACCCTGAAGGGCCTGATCGCCAAGGCCGATGCGCGCATCGCCGAAATCCGCTCGGGCGAAAAGCCCGCGCTGACGCCGGATGCGAATGCGAAGTATTTTGCCGAAGTCGTCGTCGATCTCGACATCATCGACGAGCCGATGATCGCCGATCCCGACGTCAACAATGCCGACGTGTCGCGTCGCTACACCCACGACACGATCCGACCGGTCTCCTATTACGGCGGCACCAAGAAGGTGGATCTCGGCTTCGTCGGCTCGTGCATGGTGCATAAGGGCGACATGAAGATCGTCGCCCAGATGCTCAAGAACATCGAGAAGACCGAGGGCAAGGTCGAGTTCAAGGCACCGCTGGTCGTCGCCGCGCCGACCTACAACATCATCGACGAGCTGAAGGCCGAAGGCGACTGGGAGATTCTCCAGAAGTATTCGGGCTTCGAATTCGACGACGTGAAGCCGAAGACGACGAACCGCACGAGCTACGAGAACATCCTGTATCTCGAGCGTCCGGGCTGCAACCTGTGCATGGGCAACCAGGAAAAGGCTGAGAAGGGCGACACCGTTCTCGCCACCTCGACCCGCCTGTTCCAGGGCCGCGTGGTGGAAGACACCGCCGAGAAGAAGGGTGAATCCCTGCTGGCCTCGACCCCGGTCGTGGTGCTGGCCGCCATCCTCGGCCGCACCCCGAGCGCGGACGAATACAAGGCCGCGGTGCAGGGCATCGACCTGACCAAGTTTGCGCCGCCGAAGTCGGGTGCGATGGGCGCGTCCGTCCACTACTAAGGACGGGACGAAGGACTGATCGAACGGCGCGGCAGGTGAACACCTGCCGCGCCGTTTCCGTTTGCTGGCCGGATTCGGAACCCGGTGCCCAAATATTGGGTGGCCACTTGCTCGAAAGAGTTCAAGATCGTATCTTACAAGCGTCTTACCGTGGAGGCTCTTGTGGCGTCACGACCTGCAAATCTGACCACGCTTGTTTCGACCAAAGGGCAGGTCATCTTGCCCAAGGCCATCCGTGACCAGCGCAATTGGTCTCCGGGTACGCGACTTACTGTTGAGCA
>NZ_JBIISY010000321.1:0-5635 GCF_044340795.1 Tardiphaga sp. | reverse complement strand
CGATCAAGCTCACCTCGCCCGCCGGCAAATATCTGTCGGAGCATCAGGTGCGCCCGGCTGACTTCAATCAATACGGCACGCGCCGCGGCAACCACGAAGTGATGATGCGCGGCACTTTCGCCAATATCCGCATCAAGAACTTCATGATGCAGGGCGCCGACGGCAATGTGCCGGAAGGCGGCATGACCAAGCACTGGCCCGATGGCGAGGCGATGTCGATCTTCGACGCCGCGATGAAGTATCAGGCCGAGCAGGTCCCGCTGGTGATCTTTGGCGGCGCCGAATATGGCAACGGCTCGTCGCGCGACTGGGCCGCTAAAGGCACGCGCCTGCTCGGTGTGCGCGCCGTGATCACCGAAAGCTTCGAGCGTATTCACCGCTCCAACCTCGTGGGCATGGGCGTGCTGCCGCTGACCTTCGAGAATGGTTCGTCATGGAAGAAGCTCGGCCTCACGGGCAGCGAGCAGGTGACGATTCGCGGCCTCGCCGGCGAGATCAAGCCGCGCCAGAAGATGGTGGCGGAAATCACGATGGCGGACGGCAAGGTCCACAACGAGACGCTGCTCTGCCGCATCGATACGCTGGACGAGCTGGAATACTACCGTAACGGCGGTATCCTGCATTACGTGCTGCGTCAGCTGGCCGCGTGAGCCCGGTTGCTGTGACGTCGTGCCTCACCTCGAAGTGAGTGGCTAGTGATTGGAAGGCGGCCTATGAAGGGCCGCCTTCTTCTTGAGAAGACGTCTGTTTTTTGATGACCCCATCGAGCGGCGCCAGATTGGTTTGCCCAGATCTGGTTGACCCAACTCCGAGCGCGGCACGTCTTGATGAAATTCTCCTGTGATATGTCGCGATGGACTGGTGCGCTCGGCGCCTGCCTCGTCGTCGCGTTCAGTCACACGGCGTCCGCCACAAGCACGCAGACACAGCCCCGTGCCGTCGTGGAATTGTTCACCTCGCAGGGCTGCTCGTCCTGTCCGCCGGCGGACCAGATCATCGGAGATCTCGCCAAGGATCCGTCGGTGATCGCGCTCAGCATGCCGGTCGATTACTGGGACTATCTCGGCTGGAAGGACACGCTGGCCGATTCGCGCTTCAGCGCCCGCCAGAAAGCCTATTCGCAGATGCGCGGCGATCGCGACATCTATACGCCGCAGGCCGTCGTCAACGGCGCGACGCAGGTGATCGGCAGCGACGCGACAAAGATCAAGACCGAGATCGATAACACCCGGAAGGGCGCGGCATCGGTGATGTCGGTGCCGGTGTCGGTCTCCGTGTCAGGCAAGCATGTGAACGTCTCCGTCGCCGCATCGACGGAAGCGTCGAGCAACAATCACGGTGAAGTGTGGATCTGCTCGGTATCGAAATCGGTGCCGATCACCGTCGGCCGTGGCGAGAATCGCGGTCGCGAACTCACCTATTACAACGTCGTGCGCAACTGGCTGAAGGTCGGTGATTGGAACGGCAGCGCTGCCAACTGGTCCGTGCCGCTGGAAAACGTGTCGCGCGATGGCGTCGATGCCGCCGTGGTCTATGTGCAGGACGGCTCGCGCGACCGGCCCGGCCCGATGCGCGGTGCGGCGTATACGTCGCTGCGGTAACTATCTTAACAGAAGCTTATTGGCCGGGCTCGCCGCGGAATCTGCGTCTTCGCCTTTAGGCCCCCCCAAAAAAGAAAAGGACCAACTAACGTTGGCCCAGTGGGGATTATTATACTCACTGCGCAGGGTCCGATCCCAACGACCGCGGGGGGCTGGGGGCTGAGGAATCCGAGACCGGAAGAACCGGACCCGACGCAGTATCTTCTTGTCGCAAGCCACAAGGGCATTCGATGGGCTGAAATTGGGCGGCAATAAGATTCGCCTAACGTTCCCGTGACGAAAGATTTCTTCTTTCCAGCACCGGGAATCCGGCCTTGCGGCGTAGGGCCGACGGCGCAATCATGTAGGTGATATGACAGGAGGCGCCGATGCATGTGATTTCGGGAGATAATGACCCCACTTCGAATCGCGGGACGACGGGCCCGGCGCCGGCTCCCGTCGTCAGCTTCAACCGCATCGAACTCAGCCGTATCCTCAATCTCTACGGACGCATGGTCTCCGACGGCGAGTGGCGCGACTACGCGATCGACTTCCTGCGCGACCGGGCGGTGTTTTCGGTGTTCCGGCGCGCGTCGGAGATGCCGATCTACCGGATCGAGAAAGACCCGCGGCTGGCGCGCAAACAGGGCATGTACAGCGTGATCTCCGCCACCGGCATGATCCTGCGCCGCGGCCATGAACTGGACCGGGTGCTGCTGGCGATCGATCGGAAACTGGCGGTGGTGTGAGGCTTTGGCTCCCCGTAGGGCGGATGAGCGAAGCGTAATCCGCCGCGGAGTTTCCACCATGAATTCGGCCGGCGGATAACGCCTTCGGCTCATCCGCCCTACGGCAGCGTCTCGCCGCCGTCCCCCAGCGCCTTCTGCATCGAGACGGTATCCAGCCAGCGGCCGAATTTGAATCCGACATTCGGGTTGGTGCCGACCATTTCGAAGCCGGCATTGCGATGGACGGCGATGGAGCCCGCATTGGCGCTGTCGCCGATCACCGCCACCATCTGCCGAAAGCCCTTGGCCGCGCATGATTCGATCAGGGTGGCAAGAAGCCGGCTGCCGATGCCCCGGCGCTGCGCGGCAGGCGCCAGATAGATCGAATTCTCGACGGTGAAGCGATAGGCGATCCGGGGCCGATAGGAACCGGCATAGGCATAGCCGAGCACCTGATCGCCATCGACGGCCACGAAATAGGGGAAGCCCGCGCTGGCCAGCGCCTCATAGCGACGGGTCATTTCAGCGAGATTCGGCGGCTCGATTTCGAAGGTCGCGGTGCCATGCAGGACCGCCTCTTCATAGATGGCGGTGATGGCGGGAAGGTCCGCGGCCACAGCCGCGCGGATGGTGAGCTCGGGCATGGCGGAACCGTAGGACCGGTTCCCGCAAAAGAAAAGCCCCGGCTCCTGGCCGGGGCTTCGATCTCGTCTGGCTGTTCGCCGAACTTACTCTTTCTGTCCGAGCAGCTGCAGCAGCAGCGTGAACAGGTTGATGAAGTTCAGGTAGAGCGACAGGGCGCCAGTGATGGCCGCACGCTCTGCGATGTCGCCGCCCTGGGAGGCGTAGCCGTAGATGTAGTCGTTCTTCAGACGCTGCGTGTCGTAGGCGGTGAGGCCTGCGAAGATCAGCACGCCGACCACCGAGACGATGAACTGCAGCATCGACGAGGCGACGAAGATGTTCACGATGCTCGCGATGATGATGCCGAACAGGCCCATCATCAGGAACGAGCCCATGCCCGTCATGTCACGCTTGGTGGTGTAGCCGTAGAGGCTCAGCGCACCGAACGAGGCCGCGGTGATGAAGAACACGCGCACGATCGAGGTGTGCGTGTACACCAGGAAGATCGACGACAGCGAGATGCCCATCAGCGCTGCGAATACCCAGAACAGGAGCTGGGCGGTCGCCGGCTTCAGGCGGTTGATACCGAACGAAATGGCGAACACCATCACCAGCGGAGCGGCGATGAAGACCCACTTCAACGGGCTGGCGAACATGTAGTAGCCGAACGCCGACAGATGGGTCGAACCGACCCGGGCCACGGCATTCGAGGCGTCGGTGACGGCGCCCATATACACGCCCAGAGCAGCAAAGCCGGTGATGGCCAGGCCGATGGTCATGTAGTTGTAGATGCGCAGCATATAGGAGCGCAGACCCGCATCGACGGCGGCGGCGTCGCGGGTGCCGGCCTGGCCGAAGGGGGAAGCGTAGTTACGGTCTAGATCCGACATGGTCGAAACCTCGATAAGTTGTCCAGGCGCCCGCAAAGGGTGTGCGTCGCTGGTCCGAATTATATCCCAGATTCAGCGCCGTACGGGATGAATATCTCGACACAAACGCTGAAGGCCTGACCCAAAGGGTATGTGGTAAACTAACACATTCCCTGCAAGCTTCCACGCGTGGCGGAATGTCGCTCCGCATGTCACACAGCCGAAACTGGTAAATGGCCGTGCCCGCAACGGCTTGCGGATTCTGCAGTGTTTTCGTCCGAATCAACCGCCGCTGTGACCGCATCGTACCGAAACGGGTCACAAATTCCGCAACACGGTGGCCGGCTTCTGGGTCAGGGCTACCAGCGTACCCAGCAAACCCAGTCCCACTGTGACAATAAGCGCTGCCAGAACCACCCCGGCCGCGCTGCCGCTCTGCCAGGCGAAACCGAGATTCATCAGGCGCGTGACGATCAGCCACGCGGAGACCGAGCCGGCAATGACGCCGAACACCGCGGTGGCGAACCCGATCATCAGATATTCGAGCGCATAGGCACCGAGCAGCCGCGCGCGAGTGGCGCCGAGGGTCTTCAGGATGACCGCGTCATAGACACGGTGACGATGACCGGCCGCGAGTGCGCCACCCAGCACGAGGATCGCCGACAGCAGCGTGACGGCGCTGGCCCCGCGAATCGCCAGCGTCAGGTTGGTGACCACGGAGCCGACTGTTTCCAGCGCCTCGCGCACCCGCACCGTCGTCACCATCGGGAAGGCATCCGCCACCGCCTTGACCAGAGCCGCATCCTGCGCCGGATCAGACTGAGGCTCGGTCAGCGTGGCGATATGGGTATGCGGCGCACCGCGGAACGCATTGGGCGAAAAGACGAGAACGAAATTGATGCCGAGGCTCTGCCAGTCGACACTGCGCAGGCTGCCGATTTTCGCCGTCAGATCGCGGCCGAGCACGTTGACCACGACCTCGTCGCCGAGCTTGAGCCCAAGCCCGTCCGCCAGCTTCTTCTCGAACGAGACCAGTGGCGGGCCACTGTAGCCCTTCGGCCACCACTCGCCTTCGACCACCTTGGAGCCGCGCGGCACCTCGTCAGTGTAGCTGATGCCGCGGTCGCTCTGCAGCACCCATTCGGCATCGATGGAAGGCTTCAGGTCCTCGGCCTTGACGCCGCGGGCACCGACAATGCGACCGCGCAGCATCGGCACCTCTTCCACCGTGGATTGCGGCTGCTTCTCTTTCAGGAAGGCGCCGAAGCGCTCCGCGTCGGTGGACGGAATATCGATGAAATAGAAGGACGGCGCCTTTTCCGGCAGTGAGGCCATGAATTGCCGGCGCAGATTGCCGTCAATCTGCGTGATGGTGACCAGCACCGTGAGGCCGAGGCCGAGCGACATCACCACCGATGGCGTCAGCGCGCCGGGCCGGTGGATGTTGGCGATAGCAAGCCGCAGCATGGTCATGCGCGGGCGTGGCAGTTTTCGCGCGATGGACATCAGCACGCTGGCGATCCCGCGCAGCAACGCGAACACCACCACCGACGACACGACGAAGATCGCCGCGACGCGCTTGTCATAGGCGAGCCCGATGACAACGGTGATGAGGACAGCCACCACCACCACCATCCAGGCGAGATAGCGCGTCTGCGGTCGCCGCGATTCCGTATGCGCGGCATCGCGGAACAGGGCGGCCACGGGTACGTCATGCACGCGGGCCAGCGGCCACAGGCCGAAAGCGAGTGCCGTCAGGAGCCCGTAGAGCAACGACAGCGCGAGGCCGCCGGGATGCAGGGCCGGCACCACCGGCAGCGGCAACAGATTGCCG
>NZ_JBIISY010000085.1:0-24673 GCF_044340795.1 Tardiphaga sp. | reverse complement strand
GCTTACGTTGCTCATCGGCATCGGCATTTTCGGCGGTCTCGGCCAGATGCTGTTCACGGAGAGCTATCGCTACGCGCCCGCGTCTTTCTTGGCGCCGTTCGACTACACCGCGATGCTATGGGCCTTCCTGCTCGGATTCTGGATGTTTGGCGAAGTGCCGACCATCTATGTCGTGATCGGCGCCATTATCGTTGCGGCTGCCGGCATCTTCGTCATCCTGCGCGAGCGTCATCTCGGCCTGAAGCGCCTCCGCGACACGCCGATGTCACCGATCTCGGCCATGGCCGACGACGAGGCAGATCCGGACGCGCCGGTGACAGTGCTGGGCAAGCCGCGCTAGACAAAGCGCAATTGCTGCAATGCACACGCGCGGCGGCGAAGGCGCGAGCTGCGGCATTTTTGAATTTGGAATATGCACAATGTGGCAGGCCTTGCTCCTGCCACCTCGGTGCACTTAAATGCCGTCTGTCGCATCCACGCGACACCCGTGCATGGCGGGCTCAATGGCGGAATGATCGCGCAAGGTTGCTTGCCGCGCAGGCCGCTGTCCCACACGACCTGTCTGCCCATACCCGTCTGCACTGGCGCTCAACAAAAACGCTTCCGCAATTCAAAGAGGTTACCAATGGTCAACCGCCTGCAATTCTACATCGACGGCGCCTGGGTCGATCCCGCCGTCAAGAAGTCGACGCCCGTCGTCAACCCGGCGACCGAAGAAGCGATGTATGAAGTTGCCCTCGGCTCCAAGGCCGACGTGGACAAGGCGGTCGCGGCTGCCAAGCGCGCCTTCGAGACCTTCTCGCAGACCACCCGCGAAGAGCGCGTCGCGCTGCTCGAAAAGATCATCACCGCCTACAAGGCCCGCATCAAGGACATCGGCGCGTCGGTGTCGGACGAAATGGGCGCCCCGCTGCCAATGGCCGAGCGCCTGCAGGCGGGCGCCGGTCTCGGCCATCTGACCGCGACCCTCGACGTGCTCAAGAGCTATGAGTTCGACGAGAAGCACAATCAGGCGGTCATCACCAAGGAGCCGATCGGCGTCGTCGGCATGATCACGCCGTGGAATTGGCCGCTCAACCAGATCGCCTGCAAGGTCGCGCCGGCGATCGCTGCCGGTTGCACCATGATCCTGAAGCCGTCGGAATTCACCCCGACCTCGGCGCTGATCTTCGCGGAAGTGATGCACGAAGCCGGCGTGCCGAAGGGCGTGTTCAACCTGATCAACGGCCTCGGCCCTGAGGTCGGCGTCGCCATGAGCGAGCATCCGGATATCGACATGGTGTCGTTCACCGGCTCGACCCGCGCCGGCATCGACGTCGCCAAGCGCGCCGCCAACACCGTCAAGCGCGTCAGCCAGGAGCTCGGTGGCAAGTCGCCGAACGTGATCCTCGAGGGCGCTGATTTCGTGAAGGCCGTCACCGGTGGTGTCGCGCACATGTTCAACAATTCCGGACAGTCGTGCAACGCGCCGTCGCGCATGATCGTGCCGCAGGGCGCGATGAAGGAGATCGCCGCCATCGCCAAGGCCCAGGCCGACAAGACCAAGGCCGGTGATCCGCGTGCCGATGGCACCGTGATCGGCCCGGTGGTCAATCGCGGCCAGTGGGACAAGATCCAGGGCCTGATCCAGAAGGGCATCGAGGAAGGCGCCACGCTGGTCGCCGGCGGCCCCGGCCTGCCGGACGGCGTCAACAAGGGCTTCTATGTCCGTCCGACGATCTTCGCCGACGTCACCGAGAACATGACCATCGCCCGCGAGGAAATCTTCGGGCCGGTGCTCGTGATCATGGGTGCCAAGGATGAGTCCGACGCGCTCCGCATCGCCAATGACACGCCTTACGGTCTGGCCGGCTATGTCTCGGCCGACACCATTGAGTCCGCCCGCAAGTTCGGTCGCCGTATCCGCGCCGGCAACGTCAATCTGCAGGGCGCCCCGAACGACCGCACCGCGCCGTTCGGTGGTTACAAGCAGTCCGGCAACGGCCGTGAATGGGGCAAGGCGGGTCTCGAGGATTTCCTCGAGGTCAAGGCCATCGCAGGCTACGACGCGGCGTAAGACCGCGTTTCGAAGCGAAAGCTTCGTGACTGAAAACGCCGGGGCGAAAGCTCCGGCGTTTTTGTTGGAGGCTGCCTCGCACACTTCGAGAGGACATCGTTCATGACACACGCTCCGATCATCCGCAGTCTTCAGGCATTCTGTTTTCGCTATCCGCTGGCTGTGCCGGTCGTCACGTCGTTCGGCAGCATGGTTAATCGTCCGGCCGTGTTCGTGCGGGTCGAGGACGAGGATGGGCAAGTCGGCTGGGGCGAGGCCTGGTCGAACTTTCCTTCCGTTGGTGCCGAGCACCGCACGCGCATCGTCAACGAGATCATCGCGCCGCTGGTGGTGGGGCAACGTATCTCCAGTGCCGGTGTGATGTTCAACGAACTCAGCGCTCGCTTTAGCACATTGGCGCTGCAGTCGGGCGAGCAGGGGCCGTTCGCTCAGGCGCTGGCCGCCGTGGACATCGCATTATGGGATCTGCTCGCAAAACGCGCGGGTGTTCCGCTCTGGCGCATGCTTGGCGGAACATCATCGCAGATGCGGGTTTACGCCAGCGGCATCAATCCCGACGGCTGCGTTGCCACGATGGAGCGGATGCAGGCCCAAGGCCACCGTGCCTTCAAGCTCAAAATCGGTTTCGATCCCGCTGGCGATCTCGCTAATCTTCGCGATCTCCGCCATGCCGCCGGTGGCATGATGCTTGCGGCAGATGTCAATCAGGGCTGGACGCTGGAGCAGGCCATGCAACTGGCTCCGCAGCTCGACGCATTTGATCTTGCCTGGCTGGAGGAGCCGTTGCGCGCCGACCGTCCGTGGAGCGAATGGCACAGGTTGCGAGAGGTCACGGCGCCGCCGCTGGCTGGTGGCGAAAACATCGCGAGCGTCGAAGCATTCGACAATGCACTGTCAGAAGGCGCGTTGCGGGTCATCCAGCCGGATGTAGCCAAATGGGGTGGCATCACGGCCTGTCTCGCAGTGGCGCGCACTGCGTTGGCAGCTGGGCGGCTTTACTGCCCTCATTATCTCGGCGGCGGCGTTGGCCTGCTCGCTTCGGCTCATCTTCTCGCTGCCGCAGGCGGTGACGGTCTGCTCGAAATCGACAGTAACGATAACCCGCTGCGGGATCGCTTCTGCGGTCCCGTCGCGCAGGTCCGCGACGGAATGATCATTCTTTCGGATGAGCCGGGCCTGGGTATCGAGCCCGACCTTGCCGCAATCGCGCAATATCGGACGATGTGAGCCTAGCCGCCGAGTGCGCCCTGCGCATTCACATAGATCGCATAGATCGACTGGCTCGAAGCCATGAACAGCCGATTGCGCTTGGGACCTCCGAAACACACATTGGCGCAACGCTCCGGCAAAGCGATCCGGCCGATCGGCGCTCCGTCCGGCGCGAAGATCATCACGCCATCGAGTTCCGGGGTGCCCATGCCCCAGCCGCACCACAGATTGCCGTCGCTGTCGCAGCGCATGCCATCGGGCGTGCCGGGGCCGGCATCGATCAGCACGCGCTTGCTGTTCAGCGTCCGGCCATCCGCGGACAGATCGTAAGCGAGGATCTTGCGGTTCGGCACGCCGCGCGATTCCACCACATAGAGCAGCTTTTCATCCGGCGAGAAGCAGAGGCCATTGGGGCCGAGCACGTCATCGGCGACGATGGTCGCCTGCAGCGTATCGCCATCGATGCGATAGATGTTCTGCCCGATCTCCGATGGCGCCTTGTTGCCTTCATAGTCGCTCATCAAGCCGAAGGGCGGATCGGTGAACCAGATCGAGTTATCCGACTTCACTACCACGTCATTCGGTGAGTTCAGCTTCTTGCCGTCGAAACTGTCCATCAGCACGGTGATGCTGCCGTCATATTCAGTGCGTGTGATGCGGCGGCCATGTTCGCAGGTGATCAGGCGGCCCTGACGGTCGCGCGTATTGCCATTGGCGTAGTTCGATGGCCTGCGGAAATCGCTGACGGCGCCGGTCTCTTCATCCCAACGAATGATGCGGTTGTTCGGAATGTCCGAGCACAGCAGATAGCGGCCATCGCCGAAATAGACCGGGCCTTCCGCCCAGCGCATGCCGGTGGCGATGCGCTCGATAGCGCCAAGCTTGACCCAGTATTTTTCGAAGCGGGGATCGAGGACGTGGATGGCGGGATCGGGATAATAACTCGCCGGCTGCCAGCCAGCGGTATGTGGCGCGTGGTGGGACATTCGCGTCTCGTTATGTTTGTTGCCGTTTCCTCAGACACAGTTGCTAGCATCGGCAACAGGAGGTGGCAATGTCGGGCCCTCAATGCTGGCCCGTCGCGATCCGACCTGACCGACGACATTGTGAGAATGAGACGGCTTGTCCCGCTATTCCGCGCGCGCCATACTCGTTGCAACGAATGACAAGCAGCGTGAGGGACGGAATGCCCAGGATCTTGATGACAGGCGCATCGGGTGGGATCGGCACGCGCTTGCGTGAACTCCTGCCACCGATCTATCCCGATCTCATGCTGAGCGACCTCAACACACCGTCGAACCTTCGATCCAGCGAGACGTTCAAGCAGGCCGATCTCGCCGATCTCGCGGCCGTGGAAGCCATCTGCGAAGGCGTCGATGGCATTCTGCATTTCGGTGGCTTCTCGGTGGAAGGCCCATGGGACACGATCCTGCAAGCCAATATCATCGGCTGCTACAATCTGTTCGAGGCCGCGCGCAAGAAGGGCGTGAAGCGGATCGTATTCGCCTCGTCGAACCATGCCGTCGGCTTCTATCCGCGCCACAGTAAAATCCCGCCGGGTGTCACCGCACGCCCGGACAGCCGCTATGGCGTCAGCAAGGTGTTCGGCGAGGCATTGGGGGCGCTTTATGCAGACAAACATGGCCTATCGGTCACCTGCCTGCGCATCGGCAATTTCGGCGATATCCCGCTCGACAAGCGACGGCTGTCGATCTGGCTGAAGCCGGAGGATCTGGTGCAGCTCTGCCGGATCGGCATCGAGCATCCCGACATTCATTTCGAGGTACTCTATGGCGCGTCATATAACGAGCGCGGCTGGTGGGACAATACGCGCGCCTACGAACTCGGCTATCGCCCGACCGGGAAGGGCGAGGATCATCGCGAACACGCGATGGCGGAACAGGTGAAGCTGAAGCCCGATCCAGTCGGCGATTTCTACCAGGGCGGCGCGTTTTGCAGTGCCGAGTTCTCGGGAGATTTCAGTAAAATCTGGCAACCGAAATAGAGCCGAAATCGTAGGGTGGGCAAAGCGCAGCGTGCCCACCTCCAAATGCACGGCTGGGGAAGGTGGGCACGCTGCGCTTTGCCCACCCTACAAGCCTCGCATTGACATCCGCTCCCGCGGCTTCATAAGAACCATTCAAAACAAGCAGCGGGAACGCACATGGCCGACGGATTGCGCAAGGGACTCACGAGTTATGGCGATGCCGGGTTTTCGCTGTTCCTGCGAAAGGCCTTCATCAAGGCCATGGGCTATTCCGACGATGCGCTCGATCGCCCCATTGTCGGCATCACCAATACGCACAGCGATTACAACCCCTGCCATGGCAATGCCCCGCAGATCATCGAGGCGGTGAAGCGCGGCGTCATGCTGGCCGGCGCGCTGCCGATGGTGTTCCCTACCATCTCCATCGGCGAGAGCTTTGCGCACCCGACCTCCATGTATCTGCGCAATCTGATGGCGATGGATACCGAGGAGATGATCCGTGCCCAGCCGATGGATGCGGTGGTCGTCATCGGCGGCTGCGACAAGACGCTGCCGGCGCAGATCATGGCGGCGCTTTCCGTCGATCTGCCCACGGTGGTGATCCCCGTTGGTCCCATGGTGGTCGGCCATCACAAAGGCGAGGTGCTCGGCGCCTGCACCGATTGCCGCCGCATGTGGGGCAAGTTCCGCGCCGGCGAGATCGACCAGCAGGAAATCGACGATGTGAATGCGCGCCTCGCGCCCTCCGTCGGCACCTGCATGGTGATGGGCACGGCTTCCACCATGGCCTGCATCACCGAGGCAATGGGCCTGTCGCTGCCCATGAGCGCAACCATTCCGGCGCCGCATGCCGAGCGTTTCCGTTCCGCTGAAGCCAGTGGCAAGGTCGCTGCGGAGCTGGCGAAGAACAAGGGACCGAAGCCGAGCGAATTCCTGACCCCGGGGTCGTTCCGCAATGCGCAGGTGGTGCTACAGGCGATCGGTGGGTCCACCAATGGCCTGATCCATCTCACCGCCATGGCTAATCGCACGCCGAACCGCATCGATCTCGGTGCCTTCGACGATCTCGGCCGCGACGTGCCGGTGCTGGTCGATCTGAAGCCGTCGGGCGATCACTATATGGAGCACTTCCACCATGCGGGTGGCGTGCCCAAGCTGATGGAGCAGCTTGGCGATCTCATCGATCTCGATGCGAGGTCCGTTACTGGCCAGACTTTGCGCGAGATCGTTGCCAAGGCCGAGGATGTGCCGGGGCAGGACGTCATTCGCTCAAAGGATAATCCGATCAAGCGCGAGGGCGGTCTCGCGATCCTGCACGGCAATCTCGCGCCGCGCAGCGCCGTCATCAAGCACGCAGCGGCCTCGCCGAAGCTCCTGCAGCACACCGGCCGCGCCGTGGTGTTCGAATCCGTCGAGGACATGACCAACCGCGTCGATGATCCCGATCTCGATGTGAATGCCGACGACGTGCTGGTGCTGCGCAATGCAGGCCCCAAGGGCGCGCCGGGCATGCCAGAGGCCGGCTATCTGCCGATCCCGAAGAAGCTCGCCCGCGGTGGCGTGAAGGACATGGTGCGCATCTCGGACGCGCGCATGAGTGGCACCGCCTTCGGCACCATCGTGCTGCACATCACGCCGGAGAGCGCCGTGGGCGGCCCGCTGGCGCTGGTGCAGAATGGTGACATGATCCGGCTGGACGTGGCGAAACGGTCGATCGATCTGTTGGTGGATGACGCCGAACTCGAAAAGCGTCGTGCCGCATTGCCGCCGGTGGTGACGCCAGACTGGGCGAAGCGCGGCTACGCGCATCTGTTTCACACAACCATCACGCAGGCCGATGAAGGCTGCGATTTCGATTTCATGACCGGTGAGGGGAAGACGTAGGCTCTTACTTCCCTCTCCCCTTGTGAGAGAGGGTGGATCGAACGCAAAGCGTTCGAGACGGGTGAGGGGTAGCCACAAGCTCCGAGCCCGCGGTTACCCCTCATCCGTCTTCGCTTCGCGAAGCCACCTTCTCCCACAAGGGGAGAAGGGAAGACGAAGCGTCGATAGCTACACCTTCTCGAACGCCGCCTTCACCGCTGCGATATCCGCCAGTGTCGGCAAGCCCGCTTCATTGCCCAGCTTCTGGATCTTGTGTGTCGACGCCGCGCGCGCGAACTGGAAATGCTCCGACCAGCTTGCACTGGGGTTCGCAAGATACGAATACACATAGGCTCCGTGAAACACGTCGCCGGCGCCGTTGGTGTCGATCACCTTGTCACGCGGGATCTTGTAGGCGGACTGCGTATGAACGGTGCCCGCTTCATCATACCAGAGCAGGCCGCGCTCACCGAGCGTGACGCCGCCGACACGGCAGCCACGGCCCTTGAGATAGTCCAGCATCTTCTCCGGCGTCAGGTCCATCTGCTCGCACAGGCGTTCGGCGACGATGGCGACGTCGATATATTCCAGCAGCTCATGCGTATTGGTCCGCAACCCGCCGCCATCCAGCGACGTCAGGATGCCGGCCTCCCTGCACAGTTTCGCATAGTGGATCGCTGCATCCGGCTGATGCCCGTCCACATGCAGCGCGCGGCAGGCGCCCAGATTCAGAAGCGGGAAGGGATGGATATGCTCGTCGTCACGACAACGGACAATGGCGCGCTTGCCGTCCTTCGGCATGATGAAGGACAGCGACGACGATGCCACCTTGCGCGGATGAATCTCGATATTGTACTTCGCGCTCATGTCCATGAACATGCGTCCGAGCCAGTCATTGGCCACGGTGGCGATCAGGTCAGGCACGATGCCCAGCTTGGCGCAGGCGAAGGCCGCGGTGACGGCATTGCCACCGAAAGACACGGCATAGTCGGAGGCGACATGTTTTTCGTCGCCGGTCGGCATGTGGTCGGTGATGAAGGTGACGTCGATATAGGTCTGTCCGATAAAGAGCGCTTTCATGAATCCGTCCGTCGCGTCAGAGTGATGGCGGTGCGGCCGCCGACATCGGCCACACCGGCAGCTTAACAGCGGCGGTGCCGCCTGCCAGCGAAATTGTGCGGTGCCAGAAGATCGTCCCGCGCCCCTGTCTGTGCCGCAGGCATGGCCACACTGGGGCAAATCGCGCAAAGCGCCTGCGTCGTCTTGACCGGCCGGCCGCAAAGGCTGGCATAGTGGGCGGATAAGAAACGGGAAGGAGCAAGCGATGATCACCGGGCTCGATCATGTCGTCATTCTGCTGGACGATCTGGAGGCAGGCATCGCCACCTATCAGACATTGTTCGCGCGAAAACCATCCTGGCGCAGCACCAGCGAGGGCGCCGAGCTCGCGATTTTCACACTCGCAAATATGTCCGTCGAACTGATGGCACCGCAAGGCGAGGGCACGGCAGCAACCCGCATCCGGGCCGTGCTGCCGGAAAGCGGCGGGTCACTCGCCAGCATCTGCTTCGCCACCGCGGATATCGCGAAGATGCATCGCCGCCTCGATCGCGTGGCCTTGAAGCCGGAGCCCATCACAGAGGTCGAGAGCAGGGACCGCGACACCGGCGCTGTCTTGTCGTGGAGACGTACCCGTGCAGCGACCGACCAGACCCGCGGCGTGCGCCAGTTCTTCCTCGAACTGAACGGCGAACGCGAGGTCTCGACCAGCACGAGTGACAGCCCGATCATCGGCCTCGACCACATCGTGGTGTCCACCCACGATCCCGAACGTGCCGCGGCGCTTTACGGCGCGCGGCTTGGCCTCGATCTCGCGCTGGATCGCTCGAATCCCGAGTGGGGGCACCTGATGTTTTTCCGCTGCGGCGACCTGATCGTCGAGGTGGTGCAGCGGCCGCATAATGAAGGTGATGTCCATCACGACGTGCTGTGGGGCATGACCTGGCGCGTTGCGGATATCGACGCCGTGCGCGAGCGCCTGCTCGCCGCCCATGTCACCATCTCCGAGGTCCGCAACGGCCGCAAGCCCGGTACCCGCGTTGCCAGCCTGCGTGACGGCACGCTGGGAATTCCGACGCTGCTGATCGAGCGGACGGAGAAAGAAGGGTGACGTTCTCGCGCTACCGCACGAAATGCGATACGCCCTGCCAGAGCAGCACCACCGAGATCACCAGCAGCATGGCATAGGCGATATTGTAGAACAGATCGGTGGGCGTGCGCTTCACCAGCCAGATGCCGAAGAAATTCGCCATCACGGCAGCGGGCAGCAGCAGCAGCGATGTCGCGAAATTCGCGGTGCTGAACTGGCCGAGTGCCAGATAGGGGCCGATCTTCAGCGCGTTCACGATGGCGAAGAAGATCGTCATGGTTCCCACCAGCACCATCTTCGGCAATCGCTGCGGCAGCACATAGACCTGGAACGGCGGGCCGCCCGCCTGGGTCATGAAGGACGTGAAACCCGAGACGGCGCCCCAGAACACGCCGCCAGCCGGGCCCATGCGGCGTGGCTCGATCTGCGCGCGCTTGCGCCAGACATCGATGACGAAGATGAGGCCGATCAGACCGACGGTAATGCGCACCGCATTGTCCGAGATATAGGATGCAAACAGCCAGGCGACAGCCATGCCGATGAGTGCGCCGGGCAGCATGATCTTCAAATTCGAAGCGTCCCATTCGCGCCGGAAGACGTAGAGCGAGATCAGGTCCTGCGTGATCAGCACCGGCAGCAGCAGCGCCGCAGCTTCCAGCGGCGGCAGATACAGCGCCAGCAGCGGCGTCGCGGCGATGCCAACACCAGCAAAGCCGCCCTTGGACAGGCCGAGGAACAGCACCGCCGGGATGGCGACGACATAGAAGAAAGGGTCGGTGATGATGGTGGGCACTGCGGAATCCGGTTGGGTCGCGCTGTGATAGCGGTGCCACCGTTAAAAGGCGACGGATGTTTGTGCATACACGCCAGAAGCCAAGCCATTCTCAATGCTGCAACCTCATGCTACAGCCGTTGAGGTTGCCGGCGTGATCCATCATCCCGGTGAGCGACAGGGAAGACGTTTGGCCAAGAAACAAACAACCAGGCAGCCGATCAAGACACGATCGACCAAAGCGGGCAAGGCCACGCGGTGGCAGCGCGATCCCGAAGGCATGCGGCTGCGCATTCTCGCAGCTGCCACCAAGGAGTTTGCTGCGCGGGGGCTGGCCGGTGCGCGGGTCGACCGCATTGCCGCCGCTGCCGGCGCGAACAAGCGCATGCTGTATTACCATGTCGGCAAGAAGGATGATCTCTATCTGGCGGTGCTGGAAGGCACCTATGCCAAGATCCGTGCCGAGGAGCGTACACTCGATCTCGAACATCTCGATCCGCCGGAAGCGATCGAGAGCCTGATCACTTTCACCTGGAACTATTTCATCCGTAATCCGGAATTTCTTGCGCTGCTGAACACCGAAAATCTGGAGCGCGCCCGGCACATCAAGCGTTCGGACAAGGTGAAGTCGATGCATTCGCCCTTCGTGGAAATGATCCGCGAAGTGGTGCTGCGCGGCGTGGCGTCCGGTGACTTCAAGGTCGCGATGGACCCGGTGCAGCTCTACATCTCCATCGCCGGACTGAGCTTCTTCTACATCGGCAACAATGCCACGCTGAGCGTGATCTTCGGCCGCGATCTGCTCGCCAAGGACGCCAAGGACGAGCGTCTGGCGCATATGGTGTCGCTCATACTGGGTGCGCTGACAGGCCGTTCGGCGGCGGAGATTCCGCTACCGAAGGCGGTGCTAGGCACCGCGCAAGTCCGGCACAGCGCCTGATCCGCAGGGCGAGCAGAGCGCAGCGGACGCTCCATCGAGTGTCTTGCATATGATGGCCGGCACGCCTCCGTCGCCGCGCTTCGCGCGATGGCAGGCAGGTCGCGCTGCCGGCCAGACGGCGGCGTTTTTGTGACCGCAAACTGCGCCTGTCCACAGCGGCTTTTCTCAAAACCAACTGAAATGACAGCACTATTTCTCTTAGTTGATCACCCGATTGACAACGCAACCGCCCTGGCTAGTATTTATCCAACGAGTTAATTGCGACCGCGAAGCCGGCAACTGGGAGACGAAACGCGTGAGTGAGAAAAAGGCGCCGGGGGCAGTGACCAGACTGCTGAATTCCTCATGGCTGCGCCCGTTCATCTTTTTGATCTTCATCATCGTCAGTTGGGATCTCTCGATCCGCATCTTCGGCATTCCGGCCTATCAGATCCCGGCGCCGATGGACGTGGTGAAGGTGCTCTACACCGACTGGCCCGAGCTGCTGTCGCAGTCGTGGCCGACGACCTATGCGACATTGCTCGGCTTCCTGGCCTCGGCCGTGTTCGGCATTCCGATCGCGATGCTGATCGCCGGCTCGCGTACGGTGGAGAGCTATATCTATCCGCTGCTGGTGTTCTCGCAGTCGATCCCGAAAGTCGCCATCGCGCCGCTGTTCGTCGTGTGGTTCGGCTTCGGCATCATTCCAAAAATCATCTCGGCCTTCCTGCTTGGCTTCTTCCCGGTGGTCGTGTCCGCTGTGCAGGGCTTCAAGTCCGTCGATCCCGACATGGTCGATCTCGCCCGCGCCATGAAGGGCAGTCGCGTCCGTGTGTTCTGCGCGGTGAACTTGCCGCATGCGCTGCCGGCGATCTTCTCGGGCCTCAAGGTTTCGGTGACGCTCGCCGTGGTCGGCGCGGTGGTGGGCGAATTCGTCGGCTCCAATTCCGGCATCGGCTATGTACTGCAACGCTCGATCGGCACCTTCGATCTGCCGACCATGTTTGCAGCGCTCGTCATTCTCGCACTGCTCGGCGTGATCCTGTTCTGGATCGTCGATCGCATCGAGCGGATTGCGATTCCGTGGCACGTCAGCCATCGCGCTGATGTTTTCGTCGCGTCTTGATTTGACGCCAAACTCCAAATGCGGCCCGGCTGAACGGGCCGCCTTCACCTGCTTCAAAGGGAGGCTGACTATGCTGAAATGGGTTACCGCCGTATCTACTGCCGCGATCGCGGCGACGATCGCCTTCACCGCGCCGGCCGCCGCTGCCGACAAGGTGACGCTGATGCTCAACTGGTATGTCTATGGCGAGCACGCGCCGTTCTATTACGGCAAGGCCAAGGGCATCTATGCGGCTGAAGGCATCGATCTCGACATCCAGGAAGGCCGTGGTTCGGCTGCCACCGTGCAGGCCGTCGCCGCCAAGACCGTGAATTTCGGTTATGCCGACGTCCCGACCATGATGCGCGCCGCCGTCAAGGGCGCTCCTGTGATCGCCACCGGCGTGCTGCTGCAGACCACGGCGATGTCCGCCATGGGGTTTGTCGACAAGAACATCAAGAAGGCCGAAGACCTCAAGGGCAAGACCGTCGCAGTCACGCCGGCCGACGCGCTGAGCCAGATCTGGCCGCTGTTCCTCAAGAAGGCTGGCCTCAAGGAAAGCGATCTCAAGACAGTTGCCGGCGACGCGCAGACCAAGCTGAACGCCGTGATCAACGGCCAGGCTGACGTGCTGCTCGGCTACGTCATGGATCAGTCCATGAAGATCAAGGACGCCACCGGCAAGGACGTCAATGCGATCAAGTTCGCGGACTACGGCATCCATCTCGTCTCTTCGGGCATCATCGCCAACACCGACTGGGCCAAGGCCAATCCGGATCTGGTCAAGCGCTTCATGAAGGCGACCATCAAGTCGGTGGAAGAAGCCCAGAAGGAGCCGAAGGTCGCAGCGCAGTCGATCCTCGATGCCAATCCGAAGGGCGGCAAGATCGATACCCTGACGCAGGGCTTCGAACTCACCACACAGTTCTACAAGACGCCCGAAACCAAGGCCAAGCCGGTGTTCAGCGTCACCGACCAGAACATGAAGGAGTCGGTGGAACTAATGGTCGAGTACGGTGGTCTGGAAGCGAAGGCGAAGGACAATCCGAAGGCCTTCTACACCAACGACTATCTGCCGAAGTAAGCACGAAAGTTAGGACGCCTGATGACTGCAACGATGAAAGCCACGAGCCATATGAGCGTCGATCAACCCAGCGCGCATCTTCGTGTCGTGTCGGAGCAGCCGCAAAACGCGGCGTCGGGGATCAATCTCTCCGGCGTCTCAAAAACCTACGGGACCGGCGACGGCAAGGTGCAGTCGCTGCGTCCCCTGGACTTCCACATCAATGACGGCGAGTTCTTCGTCGTGGTCGGCCCGTCTGGCTGCGGCAAGTCCACGCTGCTCAAGATGATCTCGGGCCTGCTGGCGCCGACCACGGGCGAAATCCGCGTCGATGGCAACAAGGTCACCGAGCCCCATGGCGATGTCGGCATCGTGTTCCAGAATGCGCTGCTGCTGCCGTGGCGGAACATTTTGAACAATGTGCTGATGCCCATCGATATGAAGGGCGAGAAGCGCGAAAAATACATCCCGCGCGCCAAAGAACTGCTGAAGATGGTCGGCCTCGAAGGCTTCGAGAAGAAGCTGCCCTGGCAGCTCTCCGGCGGCATGCAGCAACGCGCCTCGATCTGCCGTGCGCTGGTTCATGATCCCAAGATCATGATGATGGACGAGCCCTTCGGTGCGCTCGACGCCATGACGCGCGAGAAGATGAATGTCGAGCTGTCGCGCATCCAGCGCCGGACCGGCAAGACCATCTTGCTCATCACCCATTCGATCCCGGAAGCAGTGTTCCTCGCCGACAAGGTGCTTGTCATGACCGAGCGCCCCGGTGGCATCGCGGCGATCTATGACGTGCCGCTTGGCCGCGACCGCAATCTCGATGTGATGTCGAACCCGATCTTCACCGATCTGGTCGCCCGCATCCGCAAGCATTTCATGACCAACAGCGCGCTGGACTAAGCCGTTGACCACTGCACCACGCATAGCCCTGCGCGACATCACGCTGTTCGAGCGCCCGACGGCGTTCGTGCGGCCGTTTCGCTTCGGCAGCGTGACGGTGCATGCCGCGTCGCAGGCTTTTGTACGCGTCGAGCTCGAAGTCGAGGGCAGGGGTGTCTTCGTCGGCGCTTCCGCCGAGCTGATGGTGCCAAAATGGTTCGACAAGCGGCCGCATCTCGCCACCGATGACACGGTGAACGAGCTGCGTCAGTCGCTGATGATTGCGAAAGATCTTTATCGCGCGCAATCCGGCTTCATCACCGCCTTCGGCCTGCATGCCGCCTGCATTGGCGCGCAGATGAGCGCTTGCGCCGCGCGCGACATCCCGCCGCTCGCTGCATGCTTCGGTCCCGCGGAAATCGACAAGGCCGTCCTCGACGCCTTGCTCCGCGGTCTCGGCACCGATTTCTTCTCCGGCATGAAGGCCAATGTCGCCGGCCTCACGTCGCGTCTAGCGCCCGATCTCGGCGCCGATGACATCGCGACTTTCCTGGCCAGCCGCGAGCGCCTCCCGCGCGTCGCGCTGCGCCACACGGTCGGTCTCGATGACGTGATCGAAGGCGAGGGCGGCGTCGCCGATCCCTCGGAGAATTCAGGCGCGCGTTATTTCAAGCTGAAGATGAACGGCGATCCCGATGCCGATGCAAAGCGCCTGACGCGGATCGGCAACGCGCTCGCAACGCTGCCTTACGACTATCAGGTGACGCTCGACGCCAACGAGCAATATGCCGATCTCGAAGCGCTCTGCACGCTGGTCGATCGCCTCGACAAGGACGCCGCGCTGGCGCCGATCGCATCGAAACTGCTCTATATCGAGCAGCCGATGCCGCGCGATATCACGCGCGAGCAGCCGCTCGGTCTCCTGAGCTCCCGCGCCTTCATCATCGACGAGGCGGACGACAGCTGGGATGCCTTTCCCGCTGCGAAGGAGCTCGGCTATCGCGGCATCTCCTCAAAATCCTGCAAGGGCTTTTACAAGTCCATTGCCAATGCCACCCGCGCCGCGGCGTGGAGCGCGCAGGGCACGCCGCATTTCATCACTGGCGAGGATCTCACCTGCCAGGCCGGCCTCGGCGTGCAGCAGGATCTCGCGCTCGGTGCGCTGATCGGCGTCACCCATGCCGAGCGCAACGGCCATCATTACGTCGATGGCTTTGGCTTCGCACCGGCAGGCGAGGCCGAAGCCTTCCTGCAAGCTCATCCCGATCTCTACAGCCGCGATGAAGATTTCATCCGCCTGCAGATCAATGACGGCGATCTCCTCACGGGATCGCTCACCACTCCCGGATTCGCATCCGGCGCACATCCGGACTGGACGGCACTGACGCCGCTCGCAGTCCCCGAACCAAAAGTCCTCCAGGAGTCCTGACTATGGCTGTCCACCGCCTCGGCATTATCATGAACGGCATCACCGGCCGTATGGGTCTCAACCAGCACCTGATCCGCTCGATCGTCGCGATCCGCGCACAGGGCGGCGTCACGCTCAAGAACGGCGATCGCATGATGCCGGATCCGATCCTGGTCGGCCGCAATGCCGAGAAGATCGAAGGCCTCGCCAAGCGTTTCGGCATCGAGCGCTGGACCACCGATCTCGACAAGGCGCTGCAGGATCCGAACGACACCATCTTCTTCGATGCTGCCACCACCCAGGCGCGTCCTGGCCTGCTGCAGAAGGCGATCGCCGCCGGCAAGCACATCTATTGCGAGAAGCCGATCGCGACCAACCTCGCCGAAGCCCTCGACGTCATCAAGGTCGCCAATGCCAAGGGCCTCAAGCATGGCACGGTGCAGGACAAGTTGTTCCTGCCCGGCCTGAAGAAGCTGGCGATGCTGCGTGACAGCGGTTTCTTCGGCCGCATGCTCTCGGTGCGCGGCGAGTTCGGCTACTGGGTGTTCGAGGGCGACTGGCAGGAAGCCCAGCGTCCGTCCTGGAATTACCGTGCTGAAGACGGCGGCGGCATGATCCTCGATATGGTCTGCCACTGGCGTTACGTGCTCGACAATTTGTTCGGTGAAGTCGAGAGCCTCACCTGCTTGGGGACCACCGATATCCCGGCGCGCTGGGACGAGCAGGGCAAGGAATACAAGGCGACGGCCGACGACAGCGCCTATGCCACCTTCAAGCTCAAGGGCGGCGTCATCGCCCACATGAACATGTCCTGGGCCACGCGCGTCTATCGCGATGATCTCGTCACCTTCCAGGTCGACGGCACCCATGGTTCGGCTGTGGCCGGTCTTACCGAATGCGTGATCCAGGCCCGTCAGGCGACGCCGCGTCCGGTCTGGAATCCCGACGAGAAGCGCACCCACGACTTCTATGCCGACTGGCAGAAGGTCCCCGACAACACCGTCGATGACAACGGCTTCAAGGTGCAGTGGGAAATGTTCATCCGCCACGTCTGCGAGGACGCGCCCTACAAGTACACGCTGCTGGAAGGCGCCAAGGGCGTGCAGACGGTGGAAGCCGCGCTGCAGAGCTGGAAGGAGCGTCGCTGGGTCGACGTTCCCGCACTCAAGGTCTGAGGTCTCGTCATGAATAAGCCAGTCCAGTCCACCACCGGCTCATCGCTGTCGCTCAAATTGCCGACCGCGGACCGCAGCATCGAGACCTATCGTCTTGCAGCCTCGCGTTCGTTCCCGGCCAAGCTCAGCGGCACGCTCAACCGCGTCGCTTTCTCGGCGGCGCATGTGGTGGCCGACCCGCTCGCCGAATGCGATCCGTGGCTCAATCAGGCGATCGATTGGGATAAGACCATCGCGTTCCGTGAGCATGTGTGGGATCTCGGCCTCGGCGTTGCCGAAGCCATGGACACCGCCCAGCGCGGCATGGGTCTGGACTGGCCCACTTCACTCGAACTCATCACGCGCTCCGTCGCGGCTGCCAAGCCGCGTAACGGTCTCGTGTTCTCCGGCGCCGGCACCGATCATCTCGCTGTGGAAGATGCCAAGTCGATCGACGATGTCATCAAGGCCTATGAACAGCAGTTCGAAGCCATCGAGAAGGTCGGCGGCCGCATCATCCTGATGGCGTCGCGTGCGCTGGCCAAGATCGGCAAGAATGCCGACGACTATGCAAAAGTTTATGACCGCATCCTGTCGCAGTCGGCGAACCCGGTGATCATCCACTGGCTCGGCGACATGTTCGATCCCGCTCTTACCGGTTACTGGGGCACGTCGGATCTGGGCCTGGCGATGGACACCGCCACCGATGTCATCAATCGCAACGCCGCCAAGGTCGATGGCGTAAAAATTTCGCTGCTCGATGCGCAGCGCGAGATCGACATGCGCCGCCGTCTGGTGCCGGAAGTGAAGATGTATACCGGCGACGACTTCAATTATGCCGAACTGATCGCCGGCGACGACAAGGGCTATTCCCACGCGCTGCTCGGCATTTTCGATGCCATCGCGCCGGCCGCATCCTATGCGCTGTCGCGTCTCGCAGCAGGCGATGAAGCCGGTTTCCACGATGTGCTCGGCCCGACCGTGCCGCTGTCGCGTCACATCTTCAAGGCGCCGACCCGCTTCTACAAGACCGGCATCGTCTTCATGGCCTATCTCAACGGCCATCAGGATCACTTCACCATGATCGGCGGCCAGGAAAGCACGCGCTCGACCCAGCATCTCGCCGAACTGTTCCGCCTGGCCGACAAGGCCGGCCTGCTCGCCAATCCGGAATTGGCCGTTGCGCGGATGAAGTCGGTCATGGCCACGCGCGGGATCGACGCCTGATCATGCGCGATTTCTCGAAAGATCATCGCTGGCTGTCGCTGAATACAGCGACGGTCCGCAAGCAGGGCGATTTCGTCGCCATCGCCGAGGCGTGTGCCCGTCACAAGATCCGCGGCGTCTCGCCATGGCGCGATCAGGTCGCGCATGTCGGGCTCGACCGCGCCGTGAAGGCCGTGAAGGACCACGATCTCGAACTGTCCGGCTATTGCCGCGGCGGCATGTTCGTGTCCGACGCCGCGCATCGGCAGGCCGAGCGCGACGACAACAGGCGCTGCGTCGATGAAGCCGTGGCGTTGGGCTCGCCCTGCATCGTGCTCGTCGTCGGCGGCCTGCCGCAATATTCGCGGCCAGGCAGCGTGACGTCAAAAGATATCATCGATGCCCGCAACCAGGTCGATGACGGCATTGCCGCGATGCTCGACTATGCGAAGCAGGCAAACATGCCGCTCTCCATCGAGCCGCTGCATCCCGCCTACGCCGCCGACCGCGCCTGCGTGAACACCACGGAGCAGGCACTCGACATCTGCGACCGCCTCGACCCCAACCGCACCGGCATGCTCGGCGTCGCGCTTGATGTTTATCACATCTGGTGGGACCCGCAGATGCTCGGCCAGATCGAACGGGCCGGGCAGGACCGTCTGCACGCCTTCCATGTCTGCGACTGGCTGGTGCCGACCAAGGACATCCTCAACGACCGCGGCATGATGGGCGACGGCGTCATCGACATCAAAGCTGCACGCGCGGCCGTGGAAGCGCAGGGCTTTGCCGGCTACTCCGAGATCGAGATATTCTCGGAGCACTGGTGGAGCAAGCCGATGGATGAGGTGCTACAGACCTGCATCGAGCGGCATAAAACGGTGGTGTGAGCCACAACCCCTCTAGTCCCGCTCGCTTTCGAGCGGGATGAAGCGCGGCGCCTGCGGGGGCGAGGGGATCTCCCGCGCTCGGTTGCGCGCAAGTTCATATGGCACGACGCGCAACTTCGTTTGTCGTCTCTCAAAAGGTTGGGAGTACGGGGCTTTTTGCTCGAAGTGTCGGGTATCGGACCGACATTTTCTGCCTCGGTCGCTAAGTTTTTCGTGTCGCACGGCCCATAACATTTGATGGCTTTGACAGTGCCGTGCCCCGCTTGATTGACGGGGAGCTACCGATGGCATCGTCCGATGGTCCTACCGCTTCAGGGGCGGAGATCAAGCGCCCCACTTGCGCAAGATGCGGCGCGGTCATGGCTTTTGCGCGACGCTCTCCCGCCAAACCCAATCTCGAGATCCGCACATTCGCGTGCCCGAGATGCGGAAGCACGACAGATACGCTGGCCAATATCGACCCGACGAAATAACCAGAAGCTGTCGCGCATCGGAAACCGGATCAGCCATCATTTGGAGGCTCGGCCGTCAAAGGTGAGAAGCGCGCCAGTTGAAGCAGCGCTGAAGTCTGCTGCGCGGTGCGCTGGTCGTGGCTGTTCTGGATCGTGGCGATTTAGGCGTCAGTAGTCACCATATGGGTCCGTTGCGATGTCTTTGAATTTTGCCCGAGCCGGAATTGTCGCGGCGCTGGCCTTGGGATGCATCGTGCTGCCTTCGTCGGCGCAGGCCAATGATCCGCGCCTGGCCAAGTGTTCGACCCTCACTGACCAGCTCATCGTGATGATCCAGGGCAGCAGGCTCGACCGCGCCAGGCGCTTCAAGGCGCGGCTTGACTCGTGCATCCGGCTGCAAGGCTTGAGTATCGAGCGCGATATGCGGCGCATCGTGGGGCAGGGGCCGAAGTAGGCGCTCTCCGCACGAGGATCTGCGGGGACACGCACGCGCGATCCGACACGAGGCCGACAAGCACAAGCGGTGGCTCCGGTCCCGCCAGGTGGATGCCGGCCAAAGGCGGTGCCAATTGCGGTGAATATCGAGATACCGAAGCGGCCAAGAAACTTGCTGGATTGTCGCGATATGGGCCGCCCTTACCGCGCTGTTGGACGCGTGCGGGTGAGGCGAAGAGCTTGGCTTTCCGAGGTTTCGCAAGGCAATCCAAAGGGAGGTGCGTCCATGACTGGAAGAACAGTCATTCGACCTGCAGAAAACCTCCTACTCTTATCGGTAATGCATTGATATTAATGAGATTTATTTGACTGGTAGGCGTCGCTAATCACGTCCCATCGACCCGCCACGCGTTGACGAGCGCTGCGCGTCCCTCCTGACGCGAGGGGAGATCCGCTTATCCCCGCGGACGTCCTTGGCGCCGCGGGTTCGCCGCACTGTGGCTCCCCGGATACCACCCCCGGTAAATCCCCTGATGCAACGCACCAATTCATTGACAGGAACAATGGTGAGCGCTTACTCACGCCGCCATGACGACTCTCCGCATGACCCATGATCTCCGGCGCGAACTGATCCTGTCAGCCGCGAAGCGCTGCTTTGCGCATAACGGCTTTGCCGGCACCACGACCAAGAGCGTGGCCGCCGCCGCATCGATTTCAGAAGGGCTGCTGTTCAAGCATTTCCCCACCAAGTCGGCGCTCTATGCCGAGATCCTGGCTGAGGAATGCAAGGCCGATCCGGCGCTCAACCGGCTGCTTGATCTGCCGGCCTCGACCGAAACCCTGGTGATCCTGATCCGCGAGATGGTGCGACACTTTCTCGAGATCGCTCGCCAGCAGGACGATGACGACGAGGAAGCGCAGCGCCTGCGTCTGGTCACGATCAGCTATCTCAATGACGGCGAATTCGCGCGCCTGATGCACGAGAAGATCGCCGGCATCATCGGCTCGGCTTTCGTCGCCGCGTATGAGCAGGCGGTCAAGACGGGCGATGCGCGCGCATCATCACAGGCACCGATGAATCTGTTCTGGTTCGCGCATCACGCGGCGATGACCACCTCGCTGTCGCTGCTGCCGACCGTGCCAAGTCTCTCTTACGGCAAGGCAGAAAGCCTCGATCTGCAACTCACCGAATTCATCCTTCGCGGGATCGGACTGAACGACGATGCCATCGCATCGCATATACACCGCGCGCTGCCGCCTGAACTGATGCCGGCGCACGCGACCACGACAGAAAGCGCATAAGATGACAATGACTCAAAATCCGCACACTGCGCAGCAGCACCCGTCCGTCGAGAAGCCGCGCAAGCGTCCACGCACGGTGAAGTGGTTCATCATCATCGGCATTCTGCTGGCCATTCTGGTGGGCGGCATCGTCGGCTTCAATGCCTTCCGTGCCAGCATGATCAAGCAGTTCTTCGCCAATATGAAGCCGCCGCCGATCAATGTGAGCATTGCCGAGGCGAAGTCCGAAGTGGTGCCGAACCTGATCGGCGCCGTCGGCGATCTCGCCGCTGTGCATCAGGTCAATGTGTCCTCCGACACCAATGGCCGCGTCACCGAGATCATGTTCCAGGCTGGCGCGACCGTGAAGAAGGGCCAGCCGCTGGTGCAGCTGTTCGACGGGCCGGAGCAGGGCGATCTCGCCAACTTCAAGGCGGCAGCCTCCGTGGCGCGCATCAATCTCGATCGCGCCAAGCAGCTCGCCGAACGTCAGGTCGGCCCGCAGGCGACCGTCGATACCACGCAGGCGGTCTATGATCAGGCGCTGGCCAGCATCGCCAAGACCGAAGCGGTCATTTCGCAGAAGCAGGTCCGCGCGGCGTTCGACGGCGTGCTCGGAACGCGTCGCATTGAAGTCGGCCAGTATCTCACCGCCGGTACGCAGATCGTGTCGCTCACCGATCTGTCGGCGGTCTATGCCAACTTCACCGTGACCGAAAAGGATTCGGGCAAGCTCGCCGTCGGCCAGATCGTGCGCATCAAGGTCGATGCCTATCCGGGCCGCAGCTTCGAGGGCAAGCTGACGACCATCGAGCCGCAGATTTCCGCCGATACGCGCAACATCCGCGTGCAGGCGACGATCCAGAATCCGGAAGGCATTCTGAAGCCCGGCATGTTCGCGACCACGACAGTCGTGCTTCCGGATAAGCCTGCCGTCGTCACCGTGCCGGAAACCGCCGTCGACTACACGCTCTATGGCGACAGCGTCTATCTGCTGGAAGAGAAGAAGCTCGAGGACGGCAAGACCGAACTTCACGCCATCCGCACCTTCGTGCGCACTGGCGACCGCATCGATGGCCGCGCCGTGATCACCCAGGGCGTGAAGGCCGGCGATCGCGTCGTCGCCGTCGGCCAGCTCAAGCTGCAGTCGGGCGCCTTGGTGCAGATCTCGTCCGATCCGCCGCCGAAGATTCCCGCCAAGCCGCCGCTGAACTAAGGACGGGAGCACACACGCATGTCCTTCACGGATATCTTCATCAAGCGCCCCGTGCTGGCGGTGGTGGTCTCGCTGCTGATCCTCCTGATCGGCCTCAAGGCTGCTTTCGACCTGCCGATCCGGCAATATCCAAAACTCACCAATACGGTGATCACGATCACGACCGCCTATCCCGGCGCGTCGCCGGACCTGATGCAGGGTTTCATCACCACGCCGATCGAGCAGGCCGTCGCCGCCTCCGAAGGCATCGACTACATGACCTCGGCCTCGACCCAGGGCCAGAGCCTGATCTCGGTCTATATCAAGCTGAATGTCGATCCGAATGCGGCGCTCACCGAAGTGCTGTCGAAGGTCAACTCGGTCAAATATCTGATCCCGCGTGAAGCCAATGACCCGGTGATCCTGAAATCGACCGGCGAAACCACCGCGATCATGTATCTCGGCTTCTCCAGCGACGAACTCTCCGGCTCGGCGATCTCCGACTATCTGACGCGCGCCGTGCAGCCGGTGCTGTCGACCGTGGACGGCGTGGCCAATGCGGAAATCCTTGGCGGCCAGACCTTTGCCATGCGTCTGTGGCTCGATCCGGTCCGCATGAATGGTCGCGGCGTGTCGTCCGATGACGTGGTCAATGCCATTCGCAGCAACAACTTCCAGGCAGCGGCGGGCCAGACCAAGGGCTATTACATCGTCTCCAACGTCACCGCGAATACCGACCTCCAGAATGTCGGCGAATTCAAGCGGATGATCATCAAGGCGAAGGATGGCGGTTTCGTCCGCATGGAGGACATCGCCACCGTCGAACTGGCGGCGCAGAGCTCGGATGCGTCGGTCGCCTTCAGCGGCGAGCGTGCGATCTTCATCGGCGTCAAATCGACGCCGCTGGGGAATCCGCTTAACATCGTCAAGGGCGTGCGCGATCTGTTCCCGGAACTGGAGCGTAACCTGCCGCCGTCGATGAAGATGAAGGTGGCCTATGACTCGACCAAGTTCATCACCTCGTCCATCGAGGAGGTGCGCAATACGCTGATCGAGGCGGTGGTGATCGTCGTGGTCGTCATCTTCCTGTTCCTGGCGTCGCTGCGCTCGGTCATCATTCCGGTGGTGACGATTCCGCTGTCGCTGATCGGCGTCTGCAGCTTCATGCTCGCGATCGGCTTCAGCTTCAACCTGCTGACGCTGCTGGCGATGGTGCTCGCCATCGGCCTCGTGGTGGACGACGCCATCGTGGTGGTGGAGAACATCCATCGCCATCTGGAGGAGGGGAAGTCACCGGTGCAAGCGTCGCTGGAAGGCGCACGCGAAATCATCGGTCCGGTCATCTCCATGACCATCACGCTGGCTGCGGTCTATGCGCCGATCGGCTTCATCGGCGGTCTCACCGGCGCGCTGTTCCGCGAATTCGCCTTCACGCTCGCCGGTTCGGTGATCGTGTCGGGCGTCATCGCGCTGACGCTGTCGCCGATGATGTGCTCGGTGCTGCTGAAGCAGGAAGAGCCGGGCTGGTTTGCCAAGAAGGTGGACAAGGTGTTCGGCGCCACCACGCGCTGGTATGGCCGTCAGCTCGATCGCTCGCTGGACTATCGCCCGATCACCGGGCTTTTCGCGGTGGTCATCCTCGGCCTCGTCGGCTTCATGTATATGAACACGTCCAAGGAGCTGGCACCCGAGGAAGATCAGGGCATCCTGTTCGCCATCACCAAGGGTCCGAAATACGCCAACATCGATTACTCCGATTACTACGGAGACAAGATGGACAAGGTGTTTGCCCAGTTCCCGGAAACGGATCTGCGCTTCATCATCAATGGCATCAATGGCCCGAACAACGGCATCGCCGGCATGCTGCTGAAGCCGTGGGACGAGCGCAAGCGTTCGACCAACCAGCTCAAGCAGCCCGTGCAGAACGAGCTCAGCAAGATCGAGGGCGTCAATGCCTTCGCTTTCAACCTGCCGGCTTTGCCGGGCGGTCCCGGCGGTCTGCCGATCCAGATGGTGATCAACACCGTGGGCAGTTTCCAGTCCGTCTATGAGGAGATGGTGAAGCTGAAGGCGGAGGCGCAGAAGAGCGGTCTGTTCATCGTCTCGGACAGCGATCTCGACTTCAACCAGCCGGTGGTGCGCGTCAGCGTTGATCGCTCGAAGGCCAACGATCTCGGCGTCACCATGCAGAGCGTCGGCAATACGCTGGCCGTGATGCTGGGTGGCAACTATATCAACCGCTTTAACCTCGAAGGTCGCTCCTATCAGGTGATCCCGCAAGTGCCGCGCGGCATGCGCATCTCGCAGGATTCGCTGGCCAACTACTATGTGCCGACGGCCACGGGCCAGCAGGTCCCGCTGTCGACACTGGTGAAGGTGGAGACCGGCACCAACCCGAATGCGCTGTCGCATTTCAACCAGCTGAACTCGGCGACCTTCCAGGCCGTTCCGATGCCGGGCGTCACCGTCGGTCAGGCGGTGGACTTCCTGGAAAGTGCTGCGAAGAAACTGCCGGCTGGCTTCAACCACGACTATCTGGCTGACAGCCGCCAGTATGTGCAGGAAGGCAACCAGCTCGCGGTGGCGTTCGGCTTCGCGCTGATCATCATCTTCCTGGTGCTGGCGGCGCAGTTCGAGTCGATCCGCGATCCCC
>NZ_JBIISY010000320.1:0-5664 GCF_044340795.1 Tardiphaga sp. | reverse complement strand
GCGACGGCGTGACCGACGTAAAGATCGGCGACCGCGTCGCTTACATGAATGCGGGCATCGGCGCCTATGCGGATCGCCGCAATGTCGCAGCGAACAAGCTCGTGGTGCTGCCGGACAGCGTCAGCGATGAAGCCGCTGCGACGCTGATCTTCAAGGGGATGACAGCGCAATATCTCGTCAAGAAGACGCATGCGGTGCAGCCCGGCGACCTCGTGCTGGTGCATTCGGCGGCGGGTGGCGTCGGCCAGATCCTGTCGAGCTGGTGCAAGGCGCTCGGCGCTACCGTGGTCGGCACCGCATCGACGCCAGAGAAGTGCGCCATCGCGAAGAAGGCTGGCTGCGATTTCGCCATCGATTATTCGAAGCCCGGCTGGGTCGATGAATTCCTGAAAGTCACAGGCGGCCGCAAGGCGCGTGTCGTCTATGATGCCGTTGGCAAGGACACGTTCTACCAGTCGCTCGATTGCACGGCGCCGTTCGGTCTCGTCGTGCTGTATGGCGCGGCCTCGGGGCCGGTGAAGGACTTTGAGCCGGAGCTGCTCAACAAGAAGGGCTGCCTGTTCCTGACGCGTCCGTCGGTGTTTCCGCACAATGCGGACCCGGCGACCTTCCGCGCCAATGCAGCCGATTTGTTCGACGCCATCACCACCGGCAAGGTGAAGGTGGATATCGGCCAGCGCTTCAAGCTCGATGACATCGTCAAGGTGCATGAGCAGGTGAAGGGGCGCGCTACCACCGGTGCGGTGCTGATCACGCCGTAAAAGCGCCCCGTGATGCCCGGCCTTGTGCCGGGCATCACGGTTTTAAGACGCGCCGTCCACGCCCGCCAGAAACTCCAGCAGCATCGTGTTGAACACCTCCGGCGTCACGGCCGTGAAGGCGTGTGCGCCGTAGCTCACCTCTTTCAACGTCGCGCCCGGGATCGCCGCCGCCAGCTCGCGCGTGAGATAGGCGGGCACCAGCGCGTCGTCGGCAGCGGTGGTCACCAGCACCGGCGTCTTGATCGTCTGCAATCTCTCGCCGGGATCGAAGGCCAGAAACATCTCGATCCGCGCATTCATCGTCTCTGCCGGCGGGAAATGCGAGATGATGTGCGGTTCGTCGGCATCGAGCCTGGCTTCATTCTCGGCGATCCATTGCGGCGGAAACAGGAAAAGCGGCTGCGCGCGGACATAGGCTTTCGGTCCGGAAACGCGCAGGATCTCCCTGCGCACCTCGAAACAGCGCCGCAGGAAGGCATCGGCGCGGCCCCAGCCATTGACGACGGTCACGCTGCGCAGTCGCCGGGGCTGCGTCATCGCAAGCTCCAGCCCGACAATGCCGCCGATCGCATGACCGACCACATGTGCACTGTCGAGGCCGAGGTGATCCAGCACGCTGGCGATGTCGCCGGCCATGCCTGCAATGGTGCGGTCGATCGGCTTGTCGTCACGGCTGCGCGCGGTGCCGACATGGTCGTAGACGATGACCTGATGTCGCTTCGCGAGTTGTTCGATCTGCGGCGCCCAGAAACCGCCGCCGCCGCCCATGCCCGCCGACAGAACGATCGGCACACCTTTGCCATGGGTTTCGAAATAGATGGACGCACCATCAAAACTCGTAGCAAAAGTCATGGAGAAGCCTGTCTTCGTTGCCGGGTCAGCTACCATGTGTCGCAAATGCGGGCTTCAATGCAAAGTGAATGCAGACGTTTTGCTTTGGATAGTCCGGAAAATGTGCCCAAGGACCGCAGGCTGGATATCCTGACCGATGTAGCGACGCTCCTCGAAAGCCCGCAGATCGAACACCGACCTTTGCGCGCAGACGCCACGTCACGCGGTGGTATTTTCGTGCGATCGTGATGGCGATGGTGGATCCCGCGTTGGCCAACTGAAAAAATCGTCTCGCGATGTGACACGGGTCACATCGACCTCCGGCGGATCGCTGTAGGACTCGCGCGTTCGATCGGGAGGTCATCATGAGTGCACCCGGAGATGAGCTCGACCAGTTCTATCGCCAGTCCTACCGTCGCCTGATGATCGGCTCCTTGCTGATATGCGCCGTCCTTTTGTGCGCGATCGCTGCCGGGCAGACCAGCATCGGCTCGACAGTCATCCGGCAGATCACGCCCGGATACGACACCATAAATCCGCGGCCGATTACGGAGGCGCCGGTCATGCGATCGGCACCGAATTGCCGGTTCAGGAAATCATGGTCGACGGCCGGCCTGCTGCCCGTTTCGACAGCAAGTATCGAAGCCGCGGTCTGCCTCACATGAAGCGAGCGGATGAGTTTGACCGAACCGGCGATGTCCTGAAATTGCCGTTGTTTGGATTTTACCTTGTGTCGTCTTGGGTACAAACACTCCGAAGCGACCCCCGGGGGTGTTGTCCTTACTAATCAGTCCTGACTGTTTGTTGTCTCACTGTCCCTGCAGTTCACCGAGCGTGATATCTGTACCGTGCGCGTTAGTTCACAATCGTGCACGTCAGACCGATAACCAGCGTGGCCGATGGCTAGATCGAACGCATCGCTTGCATTCGAGAGTCCGGAATGGGTGGTGCGCACACTGCTCTTCGTGGACATTTTCGAGTCCGTGCGGCTGATGGAAGAGAATGAGGCCGGCACGGTGCAGCGATGGCGCGCGCTGGTGCGGGTGGTGGACGAAGACATTCTGCCTCGTTTCGAGGGGAGGCTCGTGAAAAGTCTCGGCGACGGGTTGCTGATGGAATTCCCTCAGGCGCCCCTCGCGGTCAGGGCGGCCTTTGCGGTCCAGACTGCTTGTGCGGGCATCAATGAGGACGTTCCGCAACGTCAGCACATCCTTGTCCGCGAAGGCGCTCACGTCGGCCATCTGCTCGCTGACGAGCGCGACATTTATGGCGCCGACGTCAATCTTGCGGCGCGGCTTACAGGTTTGGCGGGGCCGGGAGAGATCGTCGTATCCGCCGATGTGCGCGACCAGCTGGTGCCGGTGCTGGATGCCGACGTCGAGGATTTGGGAGCCTGTTATCTCAAGCACATACAGGCACCCGTCCGGGCCTATCGCATCGGTCCGCCGGGACCGCGCCCCGTGATCGAGCCGGGTCCTGTATCCATGCCGCAATTGCGTCCCACCGTCGCGGTCGTGCCATTCACCGGCCTCAACGAGGAGCCGGAGCATCGTGTCATCGGCGAAGTGCTCGCTGATGAAATCATATCGTCGCTGTCGCGTTCGTCGGAGCTGAATGTGATCTCGCGCCTGTCGACCTCGGTCTTTCGCGGGCGCGACAGTTCGGTGGAGGAGATCAGCAGTCACTTGACGGCGAACTATGTCCTGTCCGGCTCCTATCGCAAGGCAGGAAGCAAGCTGAGGATCAATCTCGAACTGGCGTCGGCATCGAACCTGACAATCGTCTGGTCAGACTCGTTCGTTTGCAGCGCTTCAGCCCTGATCAGCGGCAAGGACGGCGCCACCGCAGGCATCGTGACGGCGGTCAGTCTGGCGATCATGGCGCGCGAACTCGAGCGCGCTCAATCCCAAGCGCTTCCGACCGTCGAGAGTTACACGCTGCTGATGGGCGCGATCGCGCTGATGCACCGGTTATCATTGCAGGATTTCGACAAGTCCCGCCAGATGCTCCAGGTTCTGACCGAGCGCATGCCACGGCAGGCGGTGCCGTGGGCCTGGTTGGCGAAGTGGCATATCCTGCGTGTGCAGCAGGGATGGGCCGATGACCAGAATGTCGATGCGCAGCTGGCGCTGGATTGCGGGCGGCGGGCGCTGAATATCGATCCGCGCTGCTCGCTGGCGTTGGTCGTCATGGGCTTCGCGCAGACCAACCTGCTCAAGCAATTCGACGCCGCGCAGGAGCAGTATGATCTTGCGCTGAGCGTCAATCCCAATGATGCGATGGCGTGGCTGCTGAAAGGAACGCTCCTGGCCTTCAAGGATGGGGGAAAGCTGGCGGTCGAACACACCGAACATGCGCTGAAACTGTCGCCGCTCGATCCGCACCGCTATTTCTACGATTCCCTGGCCGCAACGGCAGCTCTCTCCGCAGGGAAATATGCGCGGGCGATCGATCTCGCGAAGCGCTCCTTGCGCGCAAACCGGACGCATACATCGACATATCGCGCGCTGGCGATCGCGCAATGGCAAAGCGGCCTCGAGCAAGAGGCACGCGAAACAGTGGCCGAGTTGATGAAGCTCGAGCCGGGATTGACGGTCGCGAAATATCGCGAGCGCCATCCCAGTGGTGGATTTGAGACCGGCCGGGTCTGGTCGAACGCATTACAGGGAGCAGGCGTACCGCAATAGCAAAGACAGGAGCAGGGATATGTGCACGATGGGTCCTGAAGGCGGAGCAGGGGGCGCAGGCGTCCTCGGTGGTGCTGGTGGAGCGGGCGGCGCTGGCGGAGCCGGTGGCGCGGGTGGTGCAGGCGGCGCGGGGAGCTATTCCGGGAGCTATGGATCGCCGCTGGTCGCCGATGCACTCATCAAGCACCGTGACGGCATCGTGGGAAACTGGCTCGGCCAGACCATCGATCGGCCGCCACGCGGACTGGACAACAAGGCGCATCTCGCACTTTGGGAGCCATGGGTGCGGGCGGCAGTGATCGATTTCGAATTGCTGTCGAACGTTCATGTCACCAGCCACCGGGAGCGATTCAGCTACAAGCACCGGGGCAAGAATATAGTGCGGGCGCCGAGCGAGAAATCGGTCACGGTCTGGCAATTCCACGTTCAGACCACGGCGACTGATCCGTCGCCGCGAGCGAAATCGAGTCGGATAGCGACCTTGATCCGCCCGTCAGCTGATGTCTTCAAGGGCCAGTTGGACATTGTCGAGTCCCACGCAGATCTGCGCGAGGATCGCGTCTCGGAGATCCTGACGCAGCTCGGTCCTCAATATGCCTTCTGGGGTTCGGTCGTGAACCTACATCCGGATCGCACCAAGAAGACGATCGAGTTGCTCGATGCGGCGCTCCGCTTCGCCACCGCAGTGGAAATGCGTATCAAGCATGCTCTGGCATGCTGGCGGCCTCACGAACTGTCGTCGCAGGTGCAGCCGATCATCCAGACGCCGGGCCACGGCGCGTTTCCCAGCGGTCATGCGACCGAGAGCCACATGATCGCGCGCATCCTGTGGGAGTTGTACGGGCGGCCGCCGCGGCTTGGCGAACAACTGATGCGACAGGCGGCACGCATTTCAGTCAATCGCACGGTCGCCGGTGTTCATTTCCCGGTCGACACCGCGGTCGGGCAGGTGCTCGGATTGTCGCTTGCCCGCTATTTCATCCTGCGTGCAAAACGTGGGTCGGAGTTTCGCGCGTGGCGCTTCGATGGCACGCGATATGGTCCCGCGCAGGATTTCGATCTGCGCGACTTCTACAATCCGGCAACCGGTCGGGAAGAACTCAAGCCGCAGATCAATCCGCCTTATGTCGATCCGCTGTCTTCCACGCCGCCAGCGGTGTCAGAGATATTGAAGTGGCTATGGGACGCAGCGGTCCTTGAGGTCAATCCTCCCGAGGAGACGAAACGACGATCATAGTCCGGAGATGCGCCATGGCCGAACAACGGAAACAGGTTTCTCCCTATCTCGAATGGGCCGTACGGACCGGGTTCGCCTATCTTCCCGGAGATTGGTTCTGGGTCCTGCTGGAGCTCGACGGGCCAGTGGAAGGCTTCGCCCGTGGCTT
>NZ_JBIISY010000084.1:0-24829 GCF_044340795.1 Tardiphaga sp. | reverse complement strand
GAAGACGAGGAGTAAGCGCGAAAGCGCCGAGTGCTTTGTGACGATCGAAAACGCGGCGAGCCATCGCCGCGTTTTTTGTTGGCTTGGTTCAATTGCATTTCGCTGCAACGGGACGATACACTACCCTGGTAGGGCGACGGCAAAATGGAGATCAGGTCAAATGGCGCGCTGGGTGGCAATTTTCGAGGACAATGCCGAAGCCGACTTCGGCTGGGTGCGCCGCGATCACGCCGAGGCGCACTTCGCCTATCTCAAACAACATGCCGCACAGATCCTGATCGGCGGCGGTTTTCGCAACGATCCCGGCGAGTGGTATTGTGGCGGCATGTGGGTGATGGAGGTCGACAGCCGCGAGCACGCGATCGCGTTGTGTGAGAACGATCCCTATTTCACACTCGGACTGCGCAAGGGATATCGGCTGCAGATCTGGGGCAAAGCCCCGTGTTACGGGACTGTGACGCTGTAAGTCGCAGGATCGGGGGAGCGGGGCGACACCGATGAAAGTCAAGGACGCCATTCAGCTCATTGAAAGCAATGGATGGTTTCTTGTCGTCACGCGCGGCAGCCACCGGCAGTTCAAGCATGCGGTCAAACCCGGACGCGTCACCATCGCTGGCAAACCATCAGACGACATTGCGCCGGGCACATTTGCAAGTATCTTGAAACAGGCGGGCCTGAAGGAGAAACGCTGATGCGCTACGCAGTGGTGATCGAAAAGGCCGAACACAACTATTCCGCCTATGTGCCGGACCTGCCCGGCTGCGTCGCGACCGGTGAGACGTTGCAAGCGGTCGAGAGCGAGATTCGTGACGCGATCCGCTTTCATATCGATGGGCTAAGAGACGACGGGCTCCCCGTGCCGGAGCCGACGAGCATCGCGGACTATGTTGAGGCTTAGTCTGTAGGGTGGGCAAAGCGTAGCGTGCCCACCCTCACCAGCCGTGCACTTGAAGGTGGGCACGCTGCGCTTTGCCCACCCTACAAATTCCCTCTCACGCCTTCTTCAGAAATTCCGTGCGCAGCACCAGGCCCTTCACCTTGTCGGTGCGGCCTTCGATCTCGTCTTGATTGTCGGTCAGGTGGATGTTCTTGATCACCGTGCCGCGCTTCAGCACCGTGGACGAGCCTTTCAGCTTCAGGTCCTTGATGAGCGTGACGGTGTCGCCCTCGGCGAGCAGCGCGCCGTTCGAATCCCTGACCTTGATATCCATGATGTCTTCCTGATGGTGCGATGGTATGGGACGGACCCAACAGGATGCGGCCCCGGAAAGCAACAGCGCTGGCCACAAAAAAGAGGGGCCGACACCTGTCAGCCCCTCAGTCATGCACAGAGAACGAATACTCAGAACTTGTAGGTGATGCCGGTGCTGACCAGCCACGGATCGAGCTTGACCTGGCCGGTGATCGGCGTGCCGTCGGCGAGGGTGCCCTCCCAGTTCGGGCGCAGCCACAGCTTCTTGACGTCGACGTTCCAGCCCCAGTGCCTGTCGATCATGTAGTCGAAACCGAACTGCAGGACGGGCGCGGCCGCATCCTTCAGACGGCTCTCGATCACCGCGCCGCCGGCCGCCGACTGGCTGAAGAACCAGGTGTAGTTCACGCCGGCGCCGATATAGGGCTTGAAGGCGCCGAGGTCGGTGAAGTGATACTGGAAGGTGAGCGTGGGCGGCAGCAGCCAGGCCTTGCCCACATCGACGCCGGCCAGCGCATCGGCACCGGACACGCTGTGCCTGGTGACGCCGAGGATGATTTCGGCGGCGAGGTTTTTGGTGAAGAAGTATGTGATGTCGAGTTCGGGGACGACGGCATCGGAGGTCTTCAGGCTGGAGCCCGCGACCTGATTGACGTGACCGCCATTCTCCGGGATCACGCCGAGCACGCGCAGGCGGATCATCCAGGGATTCCAGGCTTCCACCGCCGGCGCCTTGTAGACCGGCTTCACCGCTGCGAGATCCGCTGCATGGCTGGTGGTGGAAACGCCGGTGATGGCCGTCGCAGCCAGCAGCAGCGACATCGTCGTCCAGATCGTCTTCATGGGATGCGCCCCAATCCTCATTTCAGCGAGGCGATGGATTCGCGCTCGGTGAAACGGGAAAGACGACGGATGCTGTACGGCGACTTTGATGTCGCTCAAAGCATGCAGGCGACTCGACGCAAGGCCGCGCATGCGTGTCGGGAAGGACACACGGAATTGAGCGAGATCAAGGGAGCGGGCGGCCTTACTCTATCCCTCATGGTGAGGAAGCGCGTCATCGGCGCCGTCTCGAACCATGAGATGGTTTGGCTCGGAGTTTTATCGCCATCCTTCGAGACGCCACGCCGTGCGTGGCTCCTCAGGATGAGGGCGGAGTGGATCAGGGCCGGCCCGGATTGTTGAGCATGTATTCGCCGAGATCGCGCTGCTTGCGATCGGCGCGGGCAATGGCGTTGCTGCGCTGGACGTCGCGGTCCTTGCGGCAGGCCGAATATTGCGGCGAGCCAACCACCACGCCGTTGGCACGGCAGACGGCGTCGTCATCATCGCCCATGCTCGAGACCGGCACATCGGAACGGCGCGCGCAGGCGCCCAGCAGCGTGGCGGCGAGCGTCAGGGCGATGAGGGAGGTCGGGGCAAGGCGCATGCGGGAATCCTGTCGGCAGTGTGGCGCCGTGTTTAGCGCGAAATGCGGGGATTGTAAGGTGGGGCGATGCTCGGAGCTGTAGGGTGGGCAAAGCGACTTGTCCGCCATAGCGCGAAGCGCGACGGCGGAAGCGTGCCCACCTTCACCAGCCGTGCACTTTGAAGGTGGGCACGGCGCGAGGGCGCCTTTGCCCACCCTACATTCATACGCGCCCCTTCAACGCCGCACCGATCTCCTCCAGCGATTTCGGATCCTCGATGGTCGCCGGCATGGTCCAGGTCTCGCCATCGGCGATCTTCTTGATGGTGCCGCGCAGGATCTTTCCGGAGCGGGTCTTCGGCAGGCGCGTCACCGCAATGGCGAGCTTGAAGGCGGCGACGGGACCGAGCTTGTCGCGGACCATGGCCACGACCTCCTTCTCGATCTCGGCATTGGCGCGCGTGACGCCGGCTTTCAGCACCAGGAAGCCGCAGGGCACCTCGCCCTTGATGGTGTCCCTGATGCCCAGCACGGCGCATTCGGCGACATCCGGATGCGAGGCCAGAATCTCCTCCATGCCTCCCGTCGAGAGGCGATGGCCGGCGACATTGATGATGTCGTCGGTGCGGCCCATCACATAGACATAGCCGTCCTCGTCGAGATAGCCGGCATCGGAGGTTTTGTAGTAGCCGGGGAATTCGTTGAAATAGGCTTCCCTGCAGCGCTCATCCTGCTCCCACAGCGTCGGCAGGCAGGCCGGCGGCATCGGCAGCTTGATGACGATCGAGCCCATGGTGCCCGCCGGCACCGGCTTCGCCGCCTCGTCCACCACCTCGACCTTGTAGCCGGGCATCGGCACCGTCGGCGAACCGTGCTTCACAGGCAGTTGGCCCAGACCGACCGGATTGCCGGCAATGCACCAGCCGGTCTCGGTCTGCCACCAGTGATCGATCACAGGCACCTTCAGCTGCTTTTCGGCCCAGTCCACTGTCGGCGGATCGGCGCGTTCGCCGGCGAGGAACAGTGTGCGGAAATGCGAGAGATCATATTTGCGGATGAAACTGCCATCCGGGTCGTCCTTGCGGATGGCGCGGAAGGCGGTGGGCGCGGTGAAGAGGGCGACGGCCTTGTGCTCGGCGATGACGCGCCAGAACGCACCGGCATCGGGCGTGCCCACCGGCTTGCCTTCATACATGATCGAGGTCGCGCCATGGAACAGCGGCGCATAGATGATGTAGCTGTGGCCGACCACCCAACCGATATCGGAGCCGCACCACCAGACTTCGCCGGGTTTCACGCCGTAGAGATTCTGCATCGACCACGCGAGCGCAACCGCATGGCCGCCATTGTCGCGCACGACGCCTTTCGGTTTGCCCGTGGTGCCTGACGTGTAGAGGATATAGAGCGGATCGGTCGCCTGCACCGGCACGCAATCCGCCGACTTCTTCGCGGCGATCGCTGCGCTGCGCAGCTCCGCCCAGTCGTGATCGCGGCCGGCGACGAGATCGCAGCGTTGCTGCGGGCGTTGCAGGATGATGCAGCCACCGGGCTTGGCGCTGGCGAGCGTGATCGCTTCATCGAGCAGCGGCTTGTATTGCACGATGCGGCCGGGCTCGAGGCCGCAGCTGGCGGAGAGGATGAGTTTGGGTCGGGCATCGTCGATACGCGTCGCCAGCTCCTTGGCTGCGAAGCCGCCGAATACGACCGAATGCACCGCGCCGATGCGCGCGCAGGCGAGCATGGCGACGACGGCTTCCGGCACCATCGGCATGTAGAGAATGACGCGGTCGCCCTTGCCGACGCCGTGTGCCTGCAGGATGGCGCCGAGCACCTGGGTCTCATGCAGCAGCTCCGCATAAGTGAATTTGCGGATCTCGTTCGTCAGCGGCGAGTCGTGGATCAGCGCGACCTGATCGGCGCGGCCGCGCGCGACATGACGATCCAGCGCATTATAGCAGGTGTTGAGCACACCGCCTGCGAACCAGCGGCCATAGAGGCCCTGCGATGGATCGAACACCTTTTTCGCGGGCTCGATCCAGTCGATCGCCTTGGCGGCCTCGCCCCAGAAACTTTCCGGATCGTTCAGCGACTGCGCGTGAACCTCGTGATAGCGGCTGGTGGTCATGGCGTCTCTCCCGCTCCGGTCATTGCGTCCGGATTATTTATGGCCTGATTGTCGCGGGCCGCGCGGCTATTTCAAGGGGGCCTTTGGTTGGGGCTGCACCGACATCTTCGCGCCCATGCGCTCGATCTCCTGCGCGAGTGCCTTGTAATTGGCGCGCACCGCTTCGTTCTGCGGATCAATCTTCATGGCCGCGCCAAAATCGCGGATGGCACGTGGGCGATCACCCTTCTTGCGCAACAGCTCGCCGCGGGCATTGAGAATATCCGGCCGCGTCAGATCGATTTTCAGCGCCGTATCGTAATCGGCGATGGCGAGATCGATCTGATCCTTGCGGGCATAGGCAGCGCCGCGCGCACTCGCAGCCTTCAGGCGATCGGCCGTCACCACCTTCTCGTTGCTGATCAGGTCGCCGCAGACGGCAATGATCCTGTCGTCATCGACGGCCGCCACCGCCGCGAAGCATGGCGCGGTATCGACCTTCGGGACCGCCGGCGTGTCCGGATCGGTATCGACCGCCGCATGGGCGTTGCAGGCGCCGAACAGGATAACGGCAGCAAGGATAGAAATCGGCAGATGCATTACTTGATCAGGCCCTTCTCACGATAATAGCGCAGTGCGCCGGGATGCAGCGGCACCGGACTGCGGCTCACCGCCGCCGCGAGCTTGATCTCGTGGCCGGCGCGATGCGCGACGGCGAGGTCATCGACGGCGTCGAACAGGCGCTTGGTCATCTGATAGACCAGCTCGTCACTCACGGCCGCGCTCGTCACCAGATAGTTCATCACCGATGCGGTCGCGACCGGTTTCGTCTGGCCGCGATAGGTGTCCGCCGGGATCGTCGCCGCCCTGAACGGCGCGCCCAGCTTCTTCACGACCGGTGCCGGGATCGGCACCAGCACCGTATCGCTGTTATCGGTCAATTCCTTGATCGATGTCACGCCGAGCCCGGCCGATTGCAGCGAAGCATCGAGTTCGTCCTTCAACATGCGCTGGGTGGATTCGGCAAACTGGATCGTCTCCACCCTGCCCAGCGATTTGAAGCTCATGCCAGCGGCCGCAAAGATCTCGCGCGCATTGAGCTCTGTGCCGGATTTCGCAGCGCCCACGGCGAGGCTCCTGCCCTTGAGGCCCGCAAGGGAACGGATCCCGCTCTTCTTCGTCGCAACGATCTGGATGTAATTCGGATACAGCGCGCCGATCACGCGCAGGCGATCCTGCCTGGTGCCGAAGCCCGCCTCGGCGTCGCCGCGCCAGGCCAGCATCAGGGCATCACCGAGCGCGAAGGCGACTTGGCCGGTGCCCTGCTGCAGCCGCATCAGATTGGCCACCGAACCATCGGTTGTCTCCACCCGCACTTTCGCGCCGGGGATATCGGCATAGACCATCGCGATGCTGACACCGAGCGGATAGTAGACGCCCGAACTGCCGCCGGTGAGCACCGAAATGGATTCGGCACGCACTGGCGCCACCCACAGGGTGAACATGCTCGCAAGCAATGCAACGCAGCAACGCTGTCCTGTCATTCGAATTCTGTTCATGTCGCATCGAGGGTGAACTGCCCGTTGCGGCGGGTCAATCGGCGCATGGACGCATCGCACGCGCGACGAAAGTTTCAGCGGTAAGCCCTTGCGCCAGCCGGTCAAAACGGCATGAATGCGCCGCATTAAAACTAATAAGGCCGGTAAATCCGGCTCACGGGAAAATCCCGGGGGAAGAAACATGGCTGACGACAAAGCGCACGCGCCCGAAGGCAACAAGATCGTCGAGGCGGAGATCGTCTCCGATGCGACGATGCAGAAGGTCGAGGAGCTGATCGAAGCCGAAGAGGGCGCGGCCAACCGTCTGCTTGGCTGGGCCGGTATCATCTCCACCGCCATCGCGGTCTCGATGAGCCTGTTCCACCTCTATGCGGCCTATGCGATCGTGCCGACGCAGGAGCTGCGCTACATCCATGTCGCCTTCACGCTGATCCTGGCCTTTCTGCTCTTCCCTGCCGCAAGGCGGTTCCGCGACCGCGTTCGCTGGTGGGACATCGTCCCGGGCATCATCGCCATCGGCACCGTGATCTATGCGTTGTGGGGCGGCGAGGATTTTACAGATCGCGCGACCGTGCCCGACCGCATCGACGTGATCGTCGGCATCGTCTTCATCGTGCTGCTGCTGGAAGCCACGCGCCGCACCACCGGCTGGATCATGCCAGTCGTCTCCATCTTCTTCATCGCCTATGCCATGCTCGGCCCGCATCTGCCGGCGCCCTGGACCCATCGCGGCTATGACCTGCCGCGTCTGGTCGGCCATCTCTTCATCACGCTGGAAGGCATTTTCGGTGTCGCGGTCGACGTCTCGGCAACGCTGATCATCCTGTTCACGATCTATGGCGCCTTCCTTGCGCAATCCGGCGCCGGAAAGTTCTTCATCGACTTTTCGCTGGCGCTGATGGGCAACAAGCCCAATGCGGCCGGCCGAACCGTGGTGCTGTCGTCGTTCCTGCTCGGCGGCCCCTCGGGTTCCGGTGTCGCCACCACGGTCATGATCGGCACCGTGGCTGCGCCGATGCTGAAGAAAGCCGGCTTCGAGAAGAACGCAGCCGGCGGCCTGCTCGCCGCTGGCGGTCTCGGCGCCATCCTGTCGCCGCCGGTGCTGGGCGCTGCGGCGTTCCTGATCGCGGAATTCCTCAAGATCAGCTATCTCGACGTGATCTGGATGGCCACCATCCCGACCATTCTCTACTACCTGTCGCTGCTGATCATGGTCGAGATCGACGCCAAACGCTTCGGCGCCAAGAACGTCAATATCACGCCCGAGCTCGGCCTCGGCGCGATGACCAAGCGCTACGGCTTCCACTTCATCTCGCTGCTCGCCGTCGTGGTCTTCATGGTGATCGGCTTCTCGCCGGCGCTGTCGGTGTTCTATGCGATCCTGGTGACGTTCGCGCTCAGCTTCCTGCGCAAGGACACCGCCTTGATGCCGAAGAAGCTGGTGAAGGCGCTGTCGGAAGGCTCGATCGGCGCACTCAATGCCGCCACGACCTGCGCCTGCGCCGGCATCGTGGTCGGCGTCGTCACCCTCACCGGCCTCGGCCTGAAATTCTCGTCCATCGTCATCGCCTATGCCGGCGGCAGCCTGCTGCTGACCGCGCTCTATACGGCGCTGATCGTCTGGATCATCGGCCTCGCGGTGCCGGTGACCGCGTCCTACATCATCTGCGCCGTGATCGCGGCGCCGGCGCTGATCAAGCTGGGCGTGCCCGACTACGCCGCGCATATGTTCATCTTCTATTATGCCGTGCTCTCGGAAGTCTCGCCGCCCACGGCGCTGTCGCCTTTCGCAGCGGCCGCGATTACCGGCGGCGACCCGTACCGCACCACACTGCAATCCTGGAAATACACATTGCCGGCCTTCCTGGTGCCGTTCGTGTTCGTCTGCGATCCGCAAGGCGTCGGTCTCCTGCTGTCGATCCCGAAGGGCGGCTCGTGGGTGGACATCCTCGAAATCACCTTCAAGACCACCTGCGGCCTGCTCGCCCTCGCCGCCTGCGCGCAGAACTGGGGTCTGCGACAAAATACGCCGATCGAGCGCGGGCTGCTTCTGCTATCGGGATTGCTGCTGGTGTTCCCGAGCCTGATCGAGGCGATCATCGAAACCATCATCGGTCGCGACATCAGCTACACATTCCTGCCGGGCCTGATCATCGGCCTCGGGGTACTACTCTGGCAGGCACGCACCCGTGCCCAGCCGGTGGCGGCGTAGGAGACTTCAACAAGAACAAGACCAGCGGACGCCGCACATAAGCGGCGCCGCCAACTTCAGGGAGTGCAACGATGAAATGGACGGCTTTCAGCCTCGCTCTGCTCGGCATCGCATGTGTGACACATCCGGCGACGGCGCAGGAAAAGACCATTGCGATCGCGACCGGCGGCACCGGAGGCATCTTCTATCCGCTCGGCGGCGGCCTTGCGAACATGCTGTCGCAGAAACTGCCGCATACCCAGGCTACCGGCGAAGTGACCGGCGGCAGCGTCGATAACATCAAGCTGCTGGAAACCGGCCAGGCCGATCTCGGCTTCATGACCGGCGACGTCGCCTCCGACGCCATCAAGGGCGAGCAGAAATTCAAGAAGCCGGTGCCGCTGCGCACCATCGTCGCCGTCTATTCCAGCCCCGTACATGTGGTGACCATCGCCGGCACGGGCATCGAGAAATTCGCCGACCTCAAGGGCAAGCGCATCTCCGGCGGCGCGCCGGGCTCGGCCTCGGAAGCGCAGACCTTTCGCCTGCTGGAGGCCGCCGGTCTCGACAAGGACAAGGACGTCAAGCGCGAACGGCTCTCGGTGGCGGAGTCCGCGGCAGCACTGAAGGATCGCAAGATCGACGCCTTCTTCTGGGGCGGTGGCGTGCCGACCGCGGCGGTGGTCGATCTTGCGGCAACTCCGGGCGTGCATATCAAGCTGATCGAGATCGATCACCTGCTGGAGCCGATCGTCAAGAAATACGGCCAGATCTTCGCCCCCAGCGTGATCAAGGCCGGCAGCTATCCGGGCCAGACCACCGACAGCAAGGGCTTTGCCGCCTGGAACCAGATCATGACCACCGACAAGATGTCGGACGAGACAGCCTATGCGATCACCAAGGCGATCTTCGAGAACAAGGCCGATCTCGTCGCCGTGCACAAAGAAGCCGAGAACATCAATCTCGCCACGCAGACCCCGGCGCAATCGCCGGCGCCGTATCACCCCGGCACGCTCAAATATCTCAAGGAAGTCGGCGCGGTGAAATAACCACCGCGCCATCACCATCACTGGAGGGAGAGGAAGTCCATGTTCAAGCATTTCAGGAAGACGACCATCGCCGTGGCTGTTATCGCCACTGCCGGTCTGGCCGGCGCGGCCATCGCGCAGCAGAAGACCATGGCCATCGGCACCGGCGGCACCGGCGGCGTCTATTATCCGCTCGGCGGCGCCATCGCCAATGTGCTGTCGAAGGCTTTGCCGAACACACAGGCGACGGCGGAAGTCACCGGCGGCTCCGTCGATAACCTCAAGCTGATCGCCTCGGGCCAGAGCGAGATGGGCTTCACCATGGCCGACGCGGCGCTCGACGCCTTCAAGGGCGAAGACAAGTTCAAGAGCGGCAAGGTCCCGCTGCGCACGCTGCTGGTCGTCTATCCGAACCGCATGCATGTGGTGACGGTGGAAGGCACCGGCATCGAGAAGTTCTCGGACCTCAAGGGCAAGCGCGTCTCCACGGGTTCGCCCGGCAGCGCCACCGAAGTGATGGCCTTCCGCGTCATCGAAGCCGGCGGCCTCGACAAGGACAAGGACCTGAAGCGTGAGCGCCTCGGCGTCGCCGAAAGCGTCAACGCCCTCAAGGATCGCAAGATCGACGCTTTCTTCTGGGTCGGCGGCGTGCCGACGGCAGCCGTGACCGACCTTGCCGCGACACCTGGCATGAAGATCAAGATGATCGACCATGCGGATCTCGCCGACAAGATGAACGCCAAATACGGCAAGCTGTATTCAGCCTCGAATATCAGCAAGAGCATCTATCCCGGCATGGACAAGGACAATGCCAATACCGAGGTCTGGAACATCATCGTCACCAACGACAAGATGAGCGACGACGACGCCTACAACATCGTCAAGACGCTGGTGGAGAAGAAGGCCGACATCGTCGCCGTGCACAAGGAAGCCGAGAGCTTCAATCTCGACAACCAGGTGCAGGAGCGTTCGCCGGTCCCGTTCCATCCCGGCGCACTGAAATATTTCAAGGAAAAGGGCATCGGCAAGTAAGACCGGCCCGCACGACCTGACTGCAAGCCGCGATGCGAAAGCATCGCGGCTTTTGTTTTTGACAACGGCCGTAGGGCGGATGAGCGCAGCGTAATCCGCCGCTGAGTCTCAGCCATGGATCGGCCGGCGGATTACGGCTTCGCCTGATCCACCCTACAGCTGAGTGTAAATTTTACCGCGGAACCGGAATCCCCGCCGCCATGTTGCCTGCCGGGCACCCTGACGTGCCGTGAGGGCCATCCGGTGCCAGCCGCCAACGAGACGACCCGACATCCGCTCGATGCGCTGAACTTCTTCCTTGCCGATGTGCGCGACGGGCTGGGGCCCTATCTCGCGATCTATCTGCTCACCGTGCGGAAATGGGATGAGGCCTCGATCGGCGCCGTGATGTCCATTGCCGCGATCGCCGGCATTCTGGCACAGACGCCGGCAGGCGCGCTGATCGACAGGACCACGGCCAAACGCGCCGCCGTGATCGTCGCAGCGATCATTGTCACGGTGGGCTCCGTCGTGCTGCCGCTCTATCCCGGCTTCCTGTTCGTCGCGACCACGCAGGCGCTGACAGGAATCGCCGCCGCCATCTTCGCGCCAGCGCTCGCCGCCATCACGCTGGGTATCGTTGGGCCTCGTGCGTTCGCCAGGCGCATCGGCCGCAATGAAGCGTTCAACCATGCCGGCAATGCAGTCGCCGCCGCACTGGCTGGCGGACTGGCCTTTGCGTTCGGGCCTGTCGTCGTGTTCTGGCTGATGGCCGCGATGGCACTGGCCAGCATTGTCGCGATGCTTGCCATTCCCGCCGGAGCCATCGACCACGATGTCGCACGCGGCCTGCACGAACTCGAACAAGCCAAAGGCCACAGCGACGACCAACCATCAGGTTTTCGCGTGCTGCTGACCAGCAAGCCGCTATTGGTCTTCGCCGCCGCAACCGTGCTGTTTCACTTTTCCAATGCCGCGATGCTGCCGCTGGTCGGGCAGAAGCTCGCACTGGTCAACAATGCGCTCGGCACAACGCTGATGGCGGCCTGCATTGTCGCGGCACAGGTCGTGATGATTCCGGTCGCCCTTATCGTTGGCCGCCAGGCGGACAACTGGGGACGCAAACCCATCTTCGCTTGTGCCCTCGCGGTGCTGATCCTGCGCGGTGCGCTATATCCGCTCAGCGACAATCCGCACTGGCTGGTCGGCGTGCAATTGCTCGACGGCATCGGCGCCGGCATCTATGGCGCACTGTTTCCGCTGGTCGTTGCCGATCTCACACAAGGCACGGGCCACTTCAATGTGAGCCAGGGTGCCATTGCAACTGCTGCAGGATTGGGCGGTGCGCTTAGTACTTTCGTCGCGGGTGTCATCGTCGTCGTCGCAGGATATAGCGCTGCTTTCCTGACGCTTGCTGGCGTCGCTGCAGTTGGACTCATTCTGTTCATCATGCTGATGCCGGAGACGCGGCCAAACGGCGCATGTCATCCCCGCTTAGTACCGAATGCTTAAGGATGGTACGCCATTACTGTAGCAACCTGCGGTGCGGCGGCGTAGCTTGCGCGCAATTCGTCCCGCAGGGACTCGATCGCAAAGGACCCATCTGAAATGTCGTCGTCGATCTTTCCGTCCCGCCGTTCCGTGATCCTTGGCGGCGCTGCCGCCCTCGGCACCCTCCCGCTGATCGGCCGCGGCGCCAGTGCGGCTGACTGGCCCACCAAGCCTGTGAAGTTCGTCGTGCCCTTCGCCGCCGGCGGCACCACCGACATTCTCGCCCGCCTCGTCGCGCAGAAGATGTCCGAGGAATACGGCCAGCAGTTCATCGTCGAGAACAAGACCGGCGCCGGCGGCAATATCGCGGCCGACTTCGTCGCCAAGGCCGATGGCGACGGCTACACCTTCCTGGTCGGCACGCCCGGCACGCACGCGATCAACAAGTTCGTGTTCAAGAACATGCCGTATGACCAGGTGAAGGACTTCTCGTCCGTCATCATCATCGCCAAGGTGCCGAACCTGTTCTCCGTCACCAACTCGCTGCCGGCCAAGTCGGTGCAAGAGTTCATCGAGCTGGCCAAGGGCAAGCCCGACCAGTTCTTCTACGGCACGCCGGGTCTCGGCTCGACGGCACATCTGTCCACCGAACTATTCAAGTCGATGACCGGCGTGAAGCTGACCCATGTGCCGTTCCGCGGCAGCGCGCCGGCGCTCACCGACCTGATCGGCGGCCGCGTGCATCTGATGATCGACAATCTGCCCGCCGCGCAGCCCTTCGCCGAGAGCAACCAGATTCGTCCGCTCGCGGTCTCGACCGCCAAGCGCTGGGAGCCCATGAAGGACATTCCGACCATCGCCGAAGCCGGCGTCCCCGGCTATGACGCCGCCTCGTGGTTCACCATCACCTCTCCTGCCAAGACGTCGAAGGAGATCACCGGCAAGCTCAATGCCTCGGTCGACAAGTACATCAAGTCCGAGGAAGGCAAGGCGCGCCTGATCAAGCTCGGCGCCGACCCGGTCGGTGGTTCGCCGGCGGACATGGATGCCTATGTCCAATCGGAATCCGAGAAGTGGGGCAAGGTCGCCCAGTTCGCCGGCATCAAGCCGGAGTAAGATGAACGGTCATCGTGAATGCGAAGGGCGGCTTGCAGCCGCCCTTTTCTTTTCAACGCTGCTATTCGAACTTCATATCGACACAGCGCGAGACATCCGAACCGATCCCTGACGGGATAGTGACGCAGGCGCGCACCTTCTGCTGGGTGTTGTCGCTCGCCCACAGCACGACGCCGCCGCTGCCGAAGAAGGAATTGGTGTTCGGCGGCTCGGTCTCCGCGACGTCGAACGAATAGTTGCCATCGGTATCGAAGATGCGCGCCTTCTTGCTGCAGCCGCCATCACTCTGCACGTTGATGACTTCCCTGGTGTCGCGCGTCATCGACAGCGACACGGTGCACCTGAAGTATTCCGACGTCTTGGCATTGAACAGATAGGCATAGGATCGGCAGGTCGCCGTCGACAGCTTGCCGGGGCTGAGGCCACGGCTGCAGGAGATGCGCTGGTTGTGGCTGAGATTGAAATCGTCGGCCTGCGCCATGCCAGGCGCCAAGGCCGCAAGACCCGCGACCAGAATCCACTTGCAGAAACCACGCATTCGAACCATCCCCATCGCCGCGTCATTGCACCGGCTTGCCCGGCGGTGAAAGATAGTCGTGTCGCGCGGCGTGCGAAATGACAAACTGATCGAGATCACGCGGCTTGTTGACGGCACGCATGCGTTCGTGATTTGTTCAAGAGACCTCGTGCCGCCATCGGCACGTGTCCTTACCAGCATGACATATGGAGATCGGGGGATGACCGTTCGCGCCTTCACACTGCTTGGCGTCGCCATACTGGCAGGCGCCGCATTCGTTCTGCCGGCCCATGTTCGACCGGCCCATGCGCAAGCGCCGACGCCGGGCGCTGTGCCCTGGGTGCTGACGCCGGACATGGGCTATGGCTATGACGCGTCGGGCAAGACCTTCGCTTACAAGATGGGCACCAACAACGCCAAATTCCTGCTGAAGGGCGCGAAGAAAGTGCCGAAGAACACGCTGTTCTTCATCGGCGAGAACGGGCAGCTCTATATGCGAAGCGGCCCTTACCTGGAGAACGACGGTCGCTTCAAGTTCGGCCCGGGCTGAGCGAACTGTGACGCTGCCGTGACATCGGCGAAGGAGCGGCAAACGCCTCTCCCACCGCTGCACGAGAGATGATACAGAGCGCGTCATCTTCTTCCTGAAAGCTGAAAGCGCTCATGGCCAAACCGTCTCCCGTTTCGCCCCTTGCTCCCACCAATGTCCCGGCAATGCCTGAAATCGCGGGCGTTCGCCTCGGCACGGCTGCCGCCGGCATCCGCTACAAGGGCCGCACCGACGTGCTGCTCGCGGTGATGGACAAGGGCACGACGGCAGCCGGCGTGTTCACCACATCGAAGTGCCCGTCGGCCCCGGTGGAATGGTGCCGCGCGGTGCTGAAGGGCGGCAAGGCGCAGGCGCTGGTGGTGAATTCCGGCAACGCCAACGCCTTCACCGGCAAGACCGGCAAGGCCTCGACAAAACTCACCGGCGACATCGCGGCGAAGGCGGTCGGCTGCAAGCCGAACGAGATCTTCCTCGCCTCGACGGGTGTGATCGGCGAGCCGCTCGATGCCACCAAGTTCAACGGCGTGCTCGACAAGCTCGCTGAAACCGTCACGCCCGATGGCTGGCTCGAGGCCGCCAAGGCGATCATGACCACGGATACTTTTCCGAAGGTCGCCACCGCCAAGGTGAAGCTCGGCAAGGCCACTGTCACGATCAACGGCATGGCCAAGGGCGCCGGCATGATCGCGCCGGACATGGCGACCATGTTGTCCTTCATCTTCACCGACGCGCCGATCTCGGCGCCGGCGTTGCAGGCGCTGCTCAAGGCCGGCGTCACGGATTCGTTCAACGCCGTGACCATCGATGGCGATACCTCGACCTCCGACACGCTGCTGATGTTCGCCACCGGTGCTGCGGCGGCGCAGGGCGCGCCAAAAATCACCAAGGCGAGCGATGTGCGCCTCAAGGCCTTCGTGAAGGCGCTGCATGTGATCCTCAACGATCTCGCCGAGCAGGTCGCCCGTGACGGCGAAGGCGCGCGCAAGCTCGTTGAAGTCGTCGTCGAGGGCGCGACCACCAAGGCATCGGCCCGCAAAATCGCCATGTCGATCGCCAATTCGCCGCTGGTGAAGACGGCGATCGCTGGCGAGGACGCCAATTGGGGCCGCGTGGTGATGGCCGTCGGCAAGGCCGGCGAGCCCGCCAATCGCGACAAGCTGTCGATCTCGTTCAACGGCATCCGCGTCGCCAAGTCGGGTGCGCGCGATCCGTCCTATGACGAGACCGAAGTCTCCAATGCGATGAAGAACGACAAGGTGCAGATCAAGGTCGCGCTCGGTCTCGGCAAGGGCCGCGACCGCGTGCTGACCTGCGACCTCACCAAGGAATATGTCGCCATCAATGGCGACTACCGGTCGTGAAACTCGTCCTCGTCGTCGCCTGTGCGCTGATCGATGCCGACGGCCGCGTGCTCATCGCACAGCGGCCGGAAGGCAAGACACTGGCCGGCCTCTGGGAATTTCCCGGCGGCAAGCTGGAGCCGGGCGAGCGGCCGGAGGCGGCGCTGATCCGCGAGCTGCATGAGGAGCTCGGCATCACGGTGAAGGAAGCGTGCCTGGCGCCGCTGACCTTCGCCAGCCATGCCTATGACGATTTCCATCTGCTGATGCCCCTCTATATCTGCCGGCGCTGGGAAGGGCTGGCGATCTCGAAGGAAGGCCAGAACCTGAAATGGGTGCGGCCGAACAAGCTGCGCGACTATCCCATGCCGGCGGCGGACATTCCGCTGATCCCGCATTTGACGGGATTGCTGTAAGGGCGCGGCCGCAACACTCTGTGTCGTGCCCGGGCTTGACCCGGGCATCCATCTTCATCGCTGCACGTAAAAGATGGGTGGCCGGGTCAAGCCCGGCCATGACATCGCGTTTGCGGCTACGGCTTCACACCCCGCACCGCATCCGCCAGGCTCGCTTTCGCCGATCCCGGCTTGAGCGGCTTTTGCTGGCTTTCATGCGGCGCCCAGCCGGACAGCCAGATGATGTCGAAAGTCGCGCGGATGCGGCCATCGGCATCAGCAAAGCGCTCGGCATAGATCTGAGCCATGCGCAGCAAGGTGGCGCGGCGCAGCGGGGTGCGGCGGCGCTCGACGAGAATGTTCGTCGCCCCCATGCGCCGCAGATCCTGCATCAGCGCGAAGGCGCTGCTGTAGCGCACGACGACATTGTCGACATCGGTCACCGGCAGCGCAAAACCCGCACGCTGCAGCAACGCGCCGACATCGCGCAGATCGGCCATCGGCGCCACACGCGGCGAGATGCCGCCTTCGAGCTCAGCTTCAGCCGCGGCGAAGGACTGGCGCAGTTCGGTGAGCGTATCGCCGCCGAGCAGCGCGGCAATGAGAAAACCGTCCGGCTTCAGCGCGCGGCGCAGCTGCGCCATCACGCCGGGCAGATCATTGACCAGATGCAGCCCGAGCGCGGAGACCGCCAGATCGAGCGAGGCCGGCGCGAGGCCGAGGCCTTTGCTCTCGTCGTCAGGCACATCGACATGGGCGAGCGAAGCAACGCGGCTTTTGAGCGTATCCGCCAGGCTCGAGCCGGGCGTCGCGACATCCACGCCATTGCTGAACTGCCGCAACACGGCCTGCAGGCGATCACTCATATCCTCGATGACGCGATCGAGCAGGAAGGTGTCCGCGCCTTGCTTGCTCGCACGCGCCTGTCGCGCGCGGAGAAGGGCACGGTCGAACAGGAGCGGTGCGGTGTGCGGCTGGTTCATGCGCGCTTGGTACGCTCCGACGACGTGAGGAGCAATCCCACACTCCCGCCCCTCATGGTGAGGAGCGCGCCCTTGCGCGCGTCTCGAACCATGAGCTGGCCGGGCTCGGAGTTCGCGGCCATCCTTCGAGACGCCGCTACGCGGCTCCTCAGGATGAGGGTTGGAGTATGGCTTGAGCAAAAAACATCATCATACTAGCCTCCCCCCATGGACACCGAAGCGCCCCTGCCGTGGTCCCTGCCCGCACGCTTGCGCGGCGCGCTGCATTATTGCCGGCGCACTCTCGCGCAATCCGCCCGCCTCGCCCTCGATATCGCGCTCCCGCTGCAATGCGTCGCCTGCCGGGAACCTGTCGCCGGTGATGGCGTCTGTGCGGCCTGCTGGAGCCAGTTGTCCTTCATCGCGCCGCCCTTCTGCAGCCGGCTCGGCATCCCCTTCGTCTATGATCCCGGCCCGGACATCCTGTCCATGCAGGCCATCGCCGCACCACCCGCCTATCACCGCGCCCGCGCGGCCGTCCGCTACCATGAGGTGGCACGGACGCTGGTGCATCACCTGAAATATCACGACCGCACCGACCTCGCCCCGACCATGGGCAAATGGATGGCGCGCGCCGGCGCCGAATTGCTGGCGGAAGCCGATGTTGTGGTTCCGGTGCCATTGCACTGGCGGCGCGGCTTCAGCAGGCGTTTCAACCAGTCAGGAGCGCTGGCAAAGGAAATCGGACGTGCCAGCGGCGTTCCGGTGGCACGCGATGCCCTGCGCCGCGTCCGCCCCACGGAGCACCAGATCGGTCTCTCACGCGCCCAGCGCGCCACCAATGTGCAGGGCGCCTTCAAGGTGCCTCCCGAACGCCGCCACGAGATCCAGGGCCGCCGGATCGTGCTCGTCGATGACGTGCTGACATCGGGGGCCACATCCGACGCCTGTGCCCGTGCGCTGCTGCGGGCCAAGGCTGCGCAGGTCGATCTGCTGGTCTTTGCGCGGGTTGTCGAGGCCCGCGGCGGTCCCATATAATCCGGTGACACAATTCTGTGACGTCCCTGGAGTGCCCGGCATGGCCGCCGCCATCGAAATCTATACCCGCCCCGGCTGCGGCTACTGCAGTGCCGCCATCTCGCTGCTCCAGCGCAAGAAGGCGGAGTTCACCCATTTCGATACGGCGACCGACCCGAACCTGCGGCAGGAAATGTTCGACCGCACCCGCCCCGGCGCCACCTTCCCGCAGATCTTCATCGGCGGCGCGCATGTCGGCGGTTGCGACGACCTCTATGCCCTCGACCGCGAGGGCAAGCTCGACGGCATGATCGCCGGGGAAGGAGCCACCTCATGAGCGAGACCCCGACCACCTTCGTCGCCGCCATGGTGCAGATGCGCACCGGTCTCAATCCGCGTGACAGCCTCGAACAGGGCCGCCACCTGATCCGCGAGGCTGCCCGCGCCGGCGCCAACTACGTGCAGACGCCGGAAGTCACCAACATGATGCAGACCGGCCGCGCCGGGCTGTTCGAGCATCTGCGCCGCGAGGAAGACGACGAGTCGCTGAAGGCCTATCGCGCGCTCGCTGCCGAACTCGGCATCCATCTGCATATCGGATCGATGGCCGTGCAGGCGACGCCGGAGCGTGCGGCCAACCGCGCCTTCCTGATCTCGCCGGGCGGCGACGTGCTCGCCACCTACGACAAGATCCACATGTTCGACATCGATCTGCCGAACGGCGAGACCTATCGCGAGTCCGCCAACTATCAGCCGGGCGAGACCGCCGTGATCTCCGACCTGCCCTGGGGCCGCATCGGCATCACCATCTGCTACGACGTCCGCTTCCCCGCGCTCTATCGCGCACTGGCCGAAGCCGGCGCCTCGTTCCTCACCGTCCCCTCGGCCTTCACGCAGAAGACCGGCGAAGCGCATTGGCACACGCTGCTGCGCGCCCGCGCCATCGAGAATGGGTGTTACGTCTTTGCGGCGGCACAGGGCGGCACGCACGAGAACAAGCGCTCTACCTACGGCCATTCGCTGATCGTCGATCCGTGGGGCGTGGTGATCGCCGAAGCCAAGGGCACCGATCCCGGATTCATCATTGCCGAGATCGACACCGCGAAGGTGAAGGAGGCGCGCAGCACGGTGCCGTCGCTGCAGCATGGCCGTCGCTTCGGCATCCGCGATCCCAAGGCCGGGCCGGACCATCTGCATCTGGTCCGGGACGCGAAATGATCCGTTACAATCTGCGCTGCGACAAGGGACACGGCTTCGAAAGCTGGTTCCAGAGCTCCGGTGCCTACGACAGTCAGGTGAAGCGCAAGTTGGTGACCTGCCCGCAATGTGGCTCGGCGAAAGTCGAGAAAGCCATCATGGCTCCGCAGATCGGCCGCAAGGGTAACCAGAAACAACAGGACGTCGTTGCCCAGCCTGCGCAGGCGGACACTGCGCCGCTGATGATGGCGCCGCAGGAAGTCGAACTGCGCGCCAAGCTGAAGGAATTGCGCGACCACATCGTCAGCAATGCCGACAATGTCGGCGAGAGCTTTCCGACCGAAGCGCGCGCCATGCATTATGGCGACAAGGAGCATCGGCCAATCTATGGCGAAGCTTCACTCGAGGAAGCGCGCTCGCTGATCGATGAAGGCATCGAGGTAGCACCGATCCCCGTGTTGCCCGGCGACCGGAACTAAGCGCGTTCATCTACATTAACGCTTTATTGCGCGGCGAATATTGTTCGCCTTTGACGGTCATCAGAAGCATTTTCGACGTACGACGATTTTGTGTCGTCGGAGTCACAGCGCGCACAAATGCTTGCGCGGGCCTTGAGAGCCAGCGAATCTAGCCTAACTTATAGTCAAGTGCCTTAAGATGAGTCGCGCATTGCACTCAGATCGCATTGCGCGGCGAAGGACCAGGATGTGTCCTTAAGGCCAAGCGCTGATGTTGAGTCGCGATCGAATTTAAGATGGGCGCCTTTACCACGAAAAGGGATCGCGATCAATAGGACGGCCGACGACCAAAGGAGAGAGGGATCAATGTATAACGATTCTCTGTTCAATGCGTTCGCTCGAACCTTCGAAGCCCGGAGCCAGACGGACATGTCGATGTCCGAATATCTGGAGTCCTGCCGCGGCGACCCCATGAAGTATGCGAACGCTGCAGAACGACTTCTTGCTGCGATCGGTGAACCTGAAATGATCGACACGGCCAAGGACTCCCGCCTTGGCCGTATTTTTTTGAACCGTACCATTAGGTCATATCCGGCTTTCGCGGGCTTCCACGGCATGGAAGACACGATCGAACGCATCGTCGCCTTCTTCCGCCACGCCGCGCAGGGTCTGGAAGAGCGCAAGCAGATCCTCTATCTGCTCGGCCCGGTCGGCGGCGGCAAGTCGTCGCTCGCCGAACGCCTGAAGCAGCTGATGGAGGTACATCCCATCTATGTGCTGAAGGCCGGCGATGAACTCTCGCCGGTGTTCGAGAGTCCGCTGTCGCTGTTCGATCCCGATCAGCTCGGCCCGATGATCGAGGAGAAATACGGTATCCCGCGCCGACGCCTCACCGGCTTGATGTCGCCGTGGTGCTACAAGCGCCTCGAAGCCTTCGGCGGCGACATTTCACAATTCCGTGTTGCGCGCATCCAGCCGTCGCGGCTGCGCCAGATCGGCATCGCCAAGACCGAGCCCGGCGACGAGAACAATCAGGACATCTCCTCGCTTGTCGGCAAGGTGGATATCCGCAAGCTGGAGACCTACGCGCAGAACGATCCCGACGCCTACTCCTATTCCGGCGGCCTCAACCGCGCCAATCAGGGCGTGCTTGAATTCGTCGAAATGTTCAAGGCGCCGATCAAGATGCTGCATCCGCTGCTCACAGCGACGCAGGAAGGCAACTATATCGGCACCGAGAACATCGGTGCGATTCCGTTCACGGGCGTGATCCTCGCTCACTCCAACGAGTCGGAGTGGCAGAGCTTCAAGACCAACAAGAACAACGAAGCCTTCATCGATCGTATCTGCGTCATCAAGGTGCCCTACTGCCTGCGTGTCGCCGAAGAACAGAAGATCTACGAGAAGCTGATATCGAGCTCCGAACTTGCCTCGGCGCCCTGCGCTCCGGCGACGCTGGAAACCCTCGCCCGCTTCTCGGTGATGTCGCGCCTGCGCAAGCACGAGAACTCCACCACTTTCGCCAAGATGCGGGTCTATGACGGCGAAAGCCTGAAAGAGTCCGATCCGAAGGCGCGCAGCGTCCAGGAATACAAGGACGCGGCCGGTGTTGATGAAGGCATGGACGGTGTCTCGACGCGCTTTGCGTTCAAGATCCTGGCGGCGACCTTCAACCACGACACGCTGGAGGTCGGCGCCGACCCTGTGCACCTGATGTACACGCTGGAACAGGCGATCCGGCGCGAACAACTGCCCGATGAAGTCGAGAAGCGCTACCTCGAATTCATCAAGGCCGAACTCGTGCCACGCTATGCCGAATTCATCGGCCACGAGATCCAGAAGGCCTATCTGGAATCCTATGCCGATTACGGCCAGAACCTGTTCGACCGTTACGTCGACTATGCCGATGCGTGGATCGAGGATCAGGACTTCAAGGATCCCGACACCGGCCAGATGATGGACCGCGATCTGCTCAATCAGGAACTGAGCAAGATCGAGAAGCCGGCCGGGATCGCGAACCCGAAGGACTTCCGCAACGAGGTGGTCAAGTTCTCGCTGCGCTCGCGGGCGCATAATTCCGGCAAGAACCCGACCTGGACCTCCTATGAGAAGATCCGCGAAGTGATCGAGAAGCGCATCTTCTCGCAGGTCGAGGATCTTCTGCCGGTCATCTCGTTCGGTTCGAAGAAGGACGGTGACACCGAGAAGAAGCATGACGACTTCGTCGCCCGCATGGTCGAGCGCGGCTACACCGAACGTCAGGTGCGCCGTCTCGTCGAATGGTACATGCGGGTGAAACAGGCGGGCTGACAACAACGTAGCTTCGTCATGGCGAGCAGTTTCCGCTCCTCGCCATGACGGGGTGATGGACTGAAGGCATCACAAGGACCTACGCGGCCATGCATATCGTCGATCGGCGCCTCAATCCGAGTGGCAAGAGCCTGGAGAACCGGCAGCGGTTCTTGCGGCGGGCCAAGACTCTGGTGCAGGGCGCAGTCAAGAAGGCATCCCAGGACCGCGACATCAAGGAGGTCCTGGAAGGCGGCGAAGTCACGATCCCGCTCGACGGCATGAACGAGCCACGTTTCCATCGCGAAGGCGGGGTGCGCGACCGCGTCCTCCCTGGCAACAAGAAATTCGTCGAAGGCGACATCCTGCAGCGGCCGCAATCGAAAGGTGGTGGTGGAAACGGGGCCGGCGAAGGTGACGGCGAGGACGCATTCCGCTTCGTCCTCAGCCGCGACGAATTCGTCGATATCTTCCTTGACGATCTCGAACTGCCCGATCTCTCCAAGCGCAAGCTGGCCGAGGTCGAGAATGAAGGCCTGCGGCGGGCCGGCTATACGACATCGGGCTCGCCAGCGAATATCTCGGTCAGCCGCACCGTGCGGCTGGCCATGGCAAGGCGCGTCGCGCTGCAGCGGCCGCGGCCGGAAGCGATTGCAGCGCTCGAGGCCGAACGCGACGCATGCCATGATGACGAACGTCGGATGCAGCTCGTCGCCGAGATCGAGCGGCTGAAATCCAAGATCAAGCGCATCCCGTTCATCGATCCCATCGATATCCGCTATCGGCGCTTCGAGACCGTGCCGAAGCCGGTGGCGCAGGCCGTCATGTTCTGCCTGATGGATGTGTCCGGATCCATGTCCGAGCACATGAAGGACCTCGCCAAGCGATTCTACATGCTGCTCTATGTCTTCCTCACCCGGCGCTACAAGAAGGTGGAGATCGTCTTCATCCGCCACACCGACCGCGCCGAGGAAGTCGACGAGCAGACCTTCTTCCACGGCCCGGCCTCCGGCGGCACGCTGGTGTCGAGCGCCCTCGAGACCATGCACGAGATCGTGCAGTCGCGCTTCCGCCCCGCCGACTGGAACATCTATGCCGCGCAGGCGTCCGACGGCGACAACTCCTATGCGGACAGCGACCGCACGGGCGCGCTGCTGAAGGATGCGATCCTACCGGTGTCGCAGTTCTTCGCCTATCTCGAAGTCGGCGAGAGCGGCGGCCATCCGTTCGAGATGTCGGAATCCTCGTTGTGGACGCTGTATCAGCGCCTGCGCAATGAGGGCGAGCCGCTCTCCATGCGCAAGGTCAACGACCGCAGCGAGATTTTCCCGGTCTTCCACGATCTGTTCCAGCGCCGCACTGGCAAGGAGGTGGCTCCATGAGTGAGACCCGCGGACGACTGTTCGAAGGCGCCGACTGGGACTTTACGACGATCCAGCGCATCCACGACGCCTGCGAGGAGATCGCGCTAAAAGATCTCGGCCTCAATGTCTATCCGAACCAGATCGAGGTCATCACCGCCGAGCAGATGCTCGACGCCTATTCCTCCGTCGGCATGCCGCTCTACTACAAGCACTGGTCGTTCGGAAAGCAGTTCGCGCATCAGGAAGCGTCCTATCGCAAGGGCCTGATGGGGCTCGCCTATGAGATCGTGATCAATTCCTCGCCCTGCATCTCCTATCTGATGGAGGAGAACACGGCGACTATGCAGACGCTGGTGATCGCGCATGCCGCCTTCGGGCACAATCATTTCTTCAAGAACAATTACCTGTTCAAGCAGTGGACCGATGCCGACGGCATTCTCGATTATCTCGATTTCGCCAAGTCTTACGTCGCGCAGTGCGAGGAGAAGCATGGCCGCATCGCCGTCGAGCAGACGATGGATGCCGCCCATGCATTGATGTCGCATGGCATCGACCGCTATCCCGGCAAGAGATCGCTCGACCTGCGCGCCGAGGAGAAGCGCGCGCGGGAGCGTCGCGAGCATGAACAGGCAACCTTCAACGACCTCTGGCGCACGGTACCGACCGGCCCTTCGAAAAACCGGACGGAACTCAGCGCCGAACGCCGGCGCGCGCTGCTCGGCCTGCCGCAGGAGAACCTGCTCTATTTCCTGGAAAAGGCCGCACCGCGCCTGCACACCTGGCAGCGCGAATTGCTGCGTATCGTCCGCAACATCGCCCAGTATTTCTATCCGCAGGGCCAGACCAAGGTGATGAACGAGGGCACGGCGACTTACGTGCATTATCGCATCATGACGGCGCTGCATGAGCGCGGGCAGATCACCGACGGCAACTTCCTCGAATTCCTGGGCTCGCACACCAATGTGGTGTTCCAGCCCGATTTCGACAGCCAGTATTTCTCCGGCTTCAACCCCTATGCCCTCGGCTTCGCGATGATGCAGGACATCGAGCGCATCGTGACCAATCCGGAAGACGAGGACCGCGACTGGTTCCCCGACATTGCCGGCAAGGGTGACGTCATGGGCGTGCTGCGCGATGTCTGGGCCAATTATCGCGACGAGAGCTTCATCAGCCAGTTCCTGTCGCCGCGCCTGATGCGCCACATGCGCATGTTCCACCTGCATGACGATCCCGACGAAACATCCGGCATCCTGGTCGACGCGATCCACAACGAGCGCGGCTATCGCAGCATCCGCCGCGCGCTGTCGCGGCAATATGATGTCGGCCTGATCGATGCCAATATCGAGGTGATGGATGTCGATCTCGCCGGCGACCGCCGCCTGATGCTCAAGCATTCCGTGCTGAACGGCGCCCTGCTCAACGAGACCGACGCCAAGCGCGTATTGCAGCATCTGGCCGATCTTTGGAGCTACGACGTCTCGCTTGCCGAGGTCGATGCCTCCGGCTCGGTGCTGAAGGAGCACGTTGCCCATCCCCGCGTCATGGCCGCGGCGGCCTGACCCGCCTCTTTCCGTCTCTCCCGTAAACTTCCCTGCCCGGCTTTTCGCCGGGCGGGGACTTTCATTTTGACCTGTAGGGTG